>NZ_JOPF01000014.1:0-59077 GCF_002153595.1 Gluconobacter sp. DsW_056 | reverse complement strand
ATCCCCATTATCCATTAAAAATCCGAAATAATAAAAACCCGAAAAAAGCGCCTTTCGGGCGCTTTTTTGGGTTCAAACCCGCTTTTATCGCGGTCAGCCCGCCGAAACGGGCTTTCCATCGATTGTGAGAGCGCCGTCAGTCGCAGAAACCTTCACGCCTTCACCATCATGGATGCTCCCCTCAAGCAGCAGGCTGGCCAGCGGGTTCTGCAGGCTACGCTGGATGACGCGCTTGAGCGGGCGGGCACCATAGACAGGATCGTATCCTTCTGCGGCCAGCCATTCGGTTCCCTTCTCGTCCAGTTCCAGGTCGATCTTGCGATCTTCCAGCAGCTTCTGGAGACGGCTGATCTGGATTTTGACGATCCGGTCCATGTCCTTCCGCTGCAGACGGGAGAACAGGATGATCTCGTCCAGACGGTTCAGGAACTCCGGCCGGAAGTGATTGCGCACCACCTGCATAACCTGCGGACGGACCTCATCCACGGATTCACCGTCCGGCAGATTGGCCAGAACGTCAGATCCAAGATTGCTGGTCAGCACGATGATCGTATTGCGGAAGTCCACCACACGCCCCTGCCCGTCTGTCAGACGTCCATCATCAAGCACCTGAAGCAGGATGTTGAAGATGTCCTCATGGGCCTTCTCCACCTCGTCAAACAGGATCACCTGATAAGGACGACGACGAACAGCCTCGGTCAGCACACCGCCTTCATCGTAACCGACATATCCCGGAGGCGCACCGATCAGACGGGAGACCGCGTGCTTCTCCATGAACTCGCTCATGTCGATCCGCAGCAGAGCTTTCTCGTCATCGAACAGGAACTGCGCCAGAGCTTTGGTGAGCTCGGTCTTGCCAACGCCCGTCGGGCCGAGGAACAGGAACGAACCGATCGGACGGTTCGGATCCTGAAGACCGGCACGGGCCCGGCGGACGGCGTTCGACACGGCCACAAGGGCCTGCTCCTGCCCGACGACACGATCACGCAGCGTGTCTTCCATGCGGATCAGCTTGGCGCGCTCGCCTTCAAGCATCCGGTCCACCGGCACACCGGTCCAGCGGGAAACAATCGCAGCTACCCCTTGATCGGTCACGGTATCAGCGAACAGACCGCTCTTCGACGAGGCGTCCTCTTCTTCCTGAGCCTTGGCGATCTGGGTCTCAAGGTTCGGGATCAGGCCGTACATGAGCTCAGACGCCTTGCCGAGATTGCCCTGACGCTGCGCCACTTCAACATCGGAACGCGCTGTATCGAGCTGTTCTTTCAGCTTCTGGATCGCATTCACACGATCCTTTTCAGCATGCCATTCGGCACCCATTGCATCGGACTGCTCTTCCAGATCGGCCAGTTCTGCTTCCAGCGCGACCAGACGGTCCTTCGAAGCCGTGTCGTCTTCCTTGCGGATGGCCTCCCGCTCGATCTTGAGCTGGATGATGCGGCGGTCGAGTTCGTCCAGCGCTTCGGGCTTGCTGTCGATCTGCATCCGCAGACGGCTGGCAGCCTCGTCGATCAGATCAATCGCCTTGTCCGGCAGGAAGCGGTCCGTGATGTAGCGGTTGGAGAGGGTCGCGGCCGCGACGATGGCGTTGTCCGTAATGCGGACGCCATGATGCAGTTCGTACTTCTCCTTGATGCCACGCAGGATCGAGATCGTGTCGGCCACAGTGGGCTCACCCACGAAGACCGGCTGGAAACGACGGGCCAGAGCCGCGTCCTTCTCGATATACTTGCGGTATTCGTCGAGCGTCGTCGCACCCACGCAATGCAGCGTGCCGCGTGCGAGTTCCGGCTTGATGAGGTTGGACGCGTCCATCGCACCATCGGACCGGCCGGCGCCGACAAGCGTGTGCATTTCGTCAATGAAGAGAATGATCTCGCCTTCAGCCGTCTCGATTTCCTTGAGAACAGCCTTCAGACGCTCCTCGAACTCACCGCGATATTTCGCACCAGCAATCAGCGCGCCCATGTCGAGCGACATCAGCTTCTTGTTGCGCAGGGCCTCGGGCACGTCACCATTGACAATCCGCTGTGCGAGACCTTCAACAATGGCCGTCTTGCCCACACCCGGCTCACCGATCAGGACCGGGTTGTTCTTGCTGCGACGCGCCAGGACCTGAATGGTCCGGCGGATTTCCTCGTCACGGCCAATAACCGGATCAAGTTTGCCAGCCTGCGCCACAGCCGTGACGTCACGAGCATATTTCTTCAGGGCGTCGAACGTGTTTTCCGCAGATGCGCTCGTGACGGTGCGCCCTTTGCGGATTTCCGCAACAGCACGTTCCAGAGCAGCCGCGCTGGCCTTGCCGTCCACAAGCGCCTTGCCCGCGGGCGTATTGCTGGACGCAATTGCGACGAGCAGACGATCCTGAGCGACATGACTGTCGCCCGCGACTTTCGCAGCGGATTCCGCGCCGTCCAGCAGACGGGCAAGATCCGGCGTCATCTGGGGCTGACCGGCACCGGCGCCCTGCACTTTCGGCAGCTTGGCGAGAGCGGCATCATTGGCGGTCTGAACCACCTTCGGATCGCCACCCGCCGCGCGGATCAGACCGGAGGCCGCGCCCTGTTCATCGTCCAGCAGAGCCTTGAGCAGATGCTCCGGCGTCAGCTGCTGGTTGTAGTCCCGAAGCGCAATGGTCTGTGCGGCCTGAAGAAAGCCCTGGCTGCGTTCGGTGAAATTCTGAATGTCCATAATCTAAAGTCCTCGTATGCCCCATTGCGGCAGCATTGATGTTCTTGGCCGCCCCCTAAGGCAGCGGCCTGTGACTAATATTTAGGCAGTCATTTTTTCGTTTCAAGAGCCTCACGATGACGTTTTGCGGGCCCCTGCAACACAAGGTCTGCTTTGGAAAGACGGTCGAACGCATTCCGGTTCTGGTGCCAGTACGGATAGATCAGATCAGGTGCACTCACATCGTCAAGCCTACGGACCTGCTCCTGCGTCAGACGGAGCGAGGCGGCAGCGAGATTGTCCAGAAGCTGGCTTTCCTTGCGCGCACCCAGAACCAGCGACGTGATCCCCGGCTTGTGCAGCGTCCAGGCCAGAGCCACGCGGGCGGCGGAGACGCTGTGCTCTTCCGCGATCTGCACCAGAACCTCGACTGTATCGTAGAGCTTTTTCAGATCCCGGACTTCCGGCTCCGGCCAGCCCGAAATCCGGCGGGAATCTTCCGGGGCCGTTTTGCCGCGACGGTACTTCCCCGTCAGCAGGCCACAGGCCAGCGGGCTCCAGACCTGAACGCCCAGCCCCTGATCCACGGCCAGCGGCAGAAGTTCATATTCGGCATCCCGCGCTTCAAGGGAATAATAGAGCTGCTGGCTGACCGGGGTGATCAACCGGTCCCGCTCGGCAGCGCCCAGCAGTTTCATGGCCTGCCAGCCTGCAAAATTGGAAATCCCGGCATAACGGATCTTGCCCTGATCGCGCAGGGTCTGAAGCGCCTCAAGCGTTTCCTCAACCGGCGTCAGGCCGTCCCATTCATGCAGATAATAAAGATCAATGTGATCCCGCCCCAACCGGCGCAGGCTGTCTTCGCAGGCATTGAGAATGTGATGGCGTGACAGGCCCTGTTCGTTCGGCCCCTTCCCCGTCGGGAAACGGACCTTTGTGGTGACGAGCAGTTCGCGGCTGCGTCCCTGAAGAACGCGGCCAAGGATTTCTTCTGCTTCACCGCCGGAATAGGCATCGGCCGTATCAAACATGTTCACGCCATGCTCGACGCAGAGATCCACCATCCGCGTGGCTTCGGCGACATCCACCTTGCCCGTGGCGGCAAAACTGCCCTGCCCGCCGAACGTGACCGATCCGAAATTGAGTGCTGAAATCTTGAGGCCCGAGCGACCAAGCTGACGATACTGCATATCCATCAGGCTCCTTCTTGCTGAGACATACCGTGATGCAGAACACCTGAGCCCCGGATCGGTCCCGCTAAAAACGCCCCCGCTCCCGAAAACGTGAGACGGTCGCGTCACCCTTTCCAGAAACCCTTGTTCACAAACGGCGCCCCGGTCCATGATCGACGTCAAAATCCTGCCCGTTGTTATCCTTGCGGAGATGCCATGCTGTCCCCTTCCCTGCCGCTTTCCCTGCGCCGAACCCTTCTCGCCTGTGCCGTCCTGTTTCCGATGGTGTCAGCCAGTGCCCTTCAGGCCGCCGATCCCGCGGCCTGCATGCTCGATCTCGCCAAGACCCGGAACGGAACGCTTGGCCTGCCGAACCATGCGGAAGTCACGCCGGACGGTCACTCCGTCCTGTTCCTGCGCTCGGGACCGTTCGACACACATCTGCATCTCTACCGCTACGACCTGCCGGACCACGCGATTCATGAACTGGCCGCACCGGCATCGGGGCCGGAACATCTGTCGGTCGAGGAGAAGGCCCGGCGCGAACGGGCGCGCCAGAGCATGTCCGGCATCACCGACTACCAGATGAGCGAGGACGGCGGCACGGTTCTCGCCTCACAGGGTGGGCAGCTCGAACGCATTGCCACGGATGACGGTCGCGTCACGCCGGTCGAGGGTCAGTGGATCGCCCCGCGCCTCTCGCCAGATGGGCTCAGCCTCGCCGCCGTGCGGGATAATGACCTTTATAGTGTCGATCTGGTCAGCGGACGTGAAACACGCCTGACGACCGGGGGCAGCGACACTCTGAGCCATGGCCTCGCCGAATTTGCCGCCGCCGAAGAACTGGAACGCGCGGACGGTGCCTGGTGGTCTCCCGACAGCAAGACCATCCTGTTCGAGGAAGCCGATAACAGCGACGTCGAAAAGCACTACATCACCAACCCCGAAGCCCCCCAGGCCGAACCGGTCACTTTCCGCTATCCCCGCGCCGGGACGAACAACGCCAAAACGCGCTTTGGCCTCGTAGACGCAAAAGGCGGCCCGGTCCGCTGGATTTCCTGGGACCACGACGCATGGCCCTATCTCGGTCGCGTGGTCTGGCGGAAAAATGGTCCGCTCGCCATCGTGCTGCTCAATCGTGCCCAGACGCAGGAACAGCTTCTCACGATCGACCCCGCAACCGGCACCACCCATCTCCTTCTGGAACAGTCCGACCCGGCCTGGATCGAGTTGGACCCGCGTGCCGCGTCCGGCGGCCACAACCTTCCCGTCTTTCTTGACAATAATGCCGGATTTCTCTGGGCCGCAGACCGGGGCAAAGACTGGCAGCTCGAACTCCATACCCCGGACGGAAAGCTCGAGCGCATCCTGACGCCGCCCGGCCTGTCCTATATCGCCCTCAACGATTACGACGCCGAACACAACACCCTCACAGCCACCGTCCGCGCCAACCGGCTGGACAACGAGATCGTGCATATCGACCTGAAAACCGGAGCCGTCACGCCGTTCGTGACGGAACGCGGCATTCACAATGTCCACCTCACGAATGGGACGCACACGGCCATGGTGGACACGTTCGCCAGTGCCGCCGGCACGCGCCAGACGATGGTGCGGGATACGGCAGGCCATGTCGTGGCAACACTTCCGGGTGTGGCACAGGCCCCGAAACTCCCAGTCCATGCCGAGTTCACGACTGCAGGCCCGCGTGATCTGGACGCAGCGATCATCCGGCCGGAGAATTTCAGCGCCTCAAAACGCTATCCGGTCGTGCTGTCCGTCTATGCCGGGCCGGGCTCCAAGATGGTGCACGACACGCCGACATCCTATCTTGATGACCAGTGCCTCGCCAATCAGGGCTATATCGTCGTCACGCTCGACGGGCGTGGAACGCCGGGGCGCGATCATGATTTCGAGCGCGCCATCAAGGGCAACCTGATCGATCTGCCGCTTCAGGATCAGGTGGACGGGCTTCAGGCGCTCGGCAAACGTCATCATGAAATGGATCTCTCCCGCGTTGGCGTGCATGGCTGGTCCTTTGGCGGCTATTTCACCGCCATGGCGACCATTCGCCGACCGGATGTGTTCAAGGTCGGCGTGGCTGGCGCACCGCCGGTTGATTTCGCGGATTACGATACGGCCTATACCGAGCGTTATCTCGGCACCCCGCAGGACGACCCGGAAGGCTATCGCAAGAGCAACGTCCTGACCTATGCCGACACCCTGAAACAGCCCCTGCTGCTCATGCATGGCATCACGGACGACAACGTCTATTTCGAAAATACCATGAAGCTGACGCAGGCCCTGCTCCATGCGGGCAAGCCTTACGACCTGCTTCTGCTGCCGGGCACCCATATGCTGCCCGATCCTGTCATCCGCGCCAGGGTGGCCCAGAGACGGGTGCAGTTCCTGAGCACGGTTCTTCAGCCCGGAAAATAATGCCGAAACAAAAAAGGGGGCCGGATCGCGTGATCCGCCCCTTTTTTTTCAGGTTATTTTTTAGTGGGACAGATCCGTCACCATCACCATCATCGCATCAATGGCAGGGCGGATGGAGGCCACGGGTGTACGTTCGTTCAGGCCATGCATGAAGGATTCGGACGGTTTGATGAACAGCGGTGACATGCCGTAACTCGGCACGTGGTTGTAGCGGTACCACATGCTGTCGCTCGCACCGGAAGACATGCTGGGGAAGACCGGCATTCCGGGATAGACGCTGTGGATGCCATGTTCGACCGCCTTGACGAAATCCGCCCGCATCGGAGAGGCAGCGGTCTCGACGGAACCCGCCGTCACGTCCTCGACTGCCAAAGCCGGATCGGCAGCGGCGGCCTGAAGTTCCTTCGCAATCTCCGGGCGGGGATGTCCGGGGAAAATCCGGCAGTTGATATTGGCCGTCGCACGCTGAGGCAGCGCATTCAAAGCATGGCCGCCGTTGATCATGGTCACGACGCAGGTCGTCCCGATCCGTCCGATCAGGGCAGGATCGGCCGAGAGGGTCGCAATGGCCTTTTCATCGGTCGGGTCAGCCGCAAAGGCGCGCATGGCAGCCCCCGTCGCCGGAGCCTCCCACTGTGCAGCACTGACGAAATAGGCGCGTGTCAGATCGTTCAGCTCCGGCTTGAAACGATGCTGCTGGATCCGCAGCAGAGCAGCCGCCAGTTCATCAATCGCATTCACGGCGCGCGGTTCGGAGGAGTGGCCGCCGGGGTTGGTGATGGTCAGACGGTAATCCGCATAGGATTTCTCCGCACCTTCCCAGCTGAAATAGATCGGCTTTCCCGTCCGCTCGTCCAGAACGCCGTTGGCTCCATCGAGATTCAGCACCAGATCCGCATGATCGAGGAGTTTGGCGATCGCCTGACCGGTATTCATCTCGGTCTCCTCATCCCCGGAGAACGCGATGATGATATCGCGTCGCGGTCGATACCCCTCACGTTTGAGCTCCAGAAGAGACGCAATTCCGAGCGTATCGTCGAGCTTCATATCTGTGGAACCACGTCCCAGCAGATAGCCATTCACGATCTGGGGCTTGAACGGATCATGGGTCCAGTCAGACGCTTTGGCTTCAACCACGTCCATATGACCGGAAATCACCAGCGGCTTGAGGGACGGGTCGGTCCCGTGCCAGCGGGCAATCAGATAGGCCGTGTCACGATAGGGGGTGATGGTGATGTCGGAAAGCGCAAAGCCGCCCTGGACCAGAGCATCCCGAAACAGCGCCGCAACCTGTGGTGTCTGGTTCGCAGGCCCCTCGACCGATCTCAGGGCAATCGCCTTTTCCGCCAGAGACAGGGCCTGTGTCTCTGCCTGCGGATGGCTGGCGGGAGCGGCGAGCGCGCTTCCGGCCATCAGGCATGAGACAACAAATCCACAAACAGTTCCGCGCATCCGAACCTCCAGAATTGAATGCGCGACCGTAACTGTCAGGACGGAGTTTGCCTAGCGATGCCGCTCAGACGGCAATATCGTCGAACAGTTCCACGCCGGAGCGCACCGCCATGGCCTGCCGGTAGGCCTCGGCCTCAGCCGGGTAAGCCACGCCCCGGATCAGCGAGAGGCTGTGCAGATGCGCGAACAGATGGATATCGTCCGTGGAGAGCTCGCCATTCACGGCCTCGGGCGAACGGATCAGTGGCGCCAGATCTTTCAGCAATGCATTGAGCTGCGTCAGTTCTTCGGTCTTCTCTTCCAGAAGAGCGCTGAAAGCCCCGACGGAGGGCTCCTTGCGGCGGATAAATCCGGCGCGTGCGGATGTCGTTCCAAACTCTGGCAGCGGTGCGGCAGCGGCGCGCGGAAGGAACAGGCGATAGAGCGGCGCGGCTGCCTTCTGGAGCCATGCCGTAATCTCGGGGCGCGTGTCTCCCGTCAGGACGGACGTTCCAATCGCGTCAATATGCGTGACGATATCCATGCTCTCGGGCATGAAATGTCCGTTTTCCTCAAGGATGGGAACAACCTTGCGCCCCACCATGCGGACCGGACCGTCCACATCGTCATTGAGCAGGATGCGCTGCTCATAGGGAATTTTTTTGAGCCCGAAGATCATCCGCGCCTTGGTGCAAAACGGGCAGTGTTCGTAAATGTGGAGAATATAGGGTGCGCTCATGCTGCCTTCCTGTGTCTGACGGGTGCCCTCTCAGGCTTCTCCGACCGATGAAGAAAAAAGAAGCGGGTCGATCTCTATGGCGCCAAGAGCCTGTCGCCATTTCTTTGCATGGGCGGCGCCGAACACGATCTCATCACTTGCCGGCGCCACAAACCACGAACTGTCCCGCAGGATTTCCTGTTCAAGCTGCCCCGGTGCCCATGCGGCGTGTCCGAGGGCCAGCATTGCCTGTTTCGGTCCGTGTCCGTTGGCGATTTCGCGCAGGATATCCAGACTGGCGGTCAGGGTCGTATGCCCGTCAACGGCCAGACTGCCCTCCCCCGCCCAATCCGCCGAATGCAGGACAAAACCGCGTGAATGCTCGACCGGACCGCCCATGCACACGCCAATCCGGCGTTCGGGGGGGCTGGGCTCGATTCCGAGCTGCGTAAACAGATCGTCCAGCCCCGGCTGACCCAGGCGCTTGTTGACGATCAGCCCCATCGCCCCGTCCTGCTCCGAATGGGCGCAGAGATAGATCACGGTCCGTTCAAAAAACGTCTCCGCCAGTGCAGGCGCTGCCACAAGCAGCTGGCCCGTAAGGCCCGCCTCCCTGCCCATCGCCACAAGGGCAGGGTCCGTCAGGTTGTCATTCCGTCCATCGAGTGTTTTCTTCATGCCTGCCAACATGGGTGCATCCCTTCCTGTATTGCAAGCGTTTGCCTTCAGGAGTGTTAATGACATCCAATGTTACTGACCTGAGCTCACCACCCGCCCCCCCCCTACCCGCCCCTGCCGGGTGCGGACTGCCCGTCTGGAGATTGCCATGCCTCTCACCGTCCTCGTCACCGGCGCCACAGCAGGCTTCGGCCACGCCATTGCAACGCGCCTCGTCCGCGAAGGTCACCGTGTCATCGCCACCGGGCGCCGCAAGGAGCGGCTCGAGGCCCTCAAGGACGAACTGGGCGAGAGCGTTCTGCCCTTCACGCTCGACATGACCAACCGAGATGCCCTGCGTGCCCTGCCCGGCGCACTGCCCGAGGACTGGCAGGATATCGACGTTCTGGTGAACAATGCCGGTCTCGCCCTCGGCATGGAGCCCGCACAGGACGCCGAGCCCGACAACTGGGAATCCATGATCGCCACGAATGTTTCGGGCGTTGTCGAACTGACCCGTGCGCTTCTGCCGGGCATGGTCCAGCGCAATACGGGCTACATTATCGCTCTGGGCAGCACGGCCGGGACCTACCCCTATACCGGCGGCAACGTCTACGGTGCGACCAAGGCCTTCGTCCACCAGTTCACCCAGAACCTGCGGACAGACCTGCTTGGCACCCGCATCCGCGTGACCAATATCGAGCCCGGCCTGTGTGGGGGCAGCGAGTTCAGCAATGTGCGTCTGGGAGACGACACCAAGGCGGCTGCTGTCTACAAGGACACGACGCCGCTGACGCCCGAAGACATCGCCGGGACGGTCTCCTGGCTCATCGGTCTGCCGTGGCATGTGAATATCAATTATCTGGAAATGATGCCCGTCTGCCAGGCCTCGGGTGGTCTTGCGGTGAACCGTCATGTCGGTTGAAATCGGGCTTCCCCCCCAGCTTCGCATAACGGACGGCAAAAAATTCCGCCTGTCGTCCATTCCCACAAACGACACGCTTGGTCGCCAGAAGAACGAGTCCCGCACCCGCATCCGCGACTGCGTGGACCGGATGTCCCTCCTGCAGCAGCGCCTTGCGGCCTATGCGACGCATGGCATCCTCGTCGTGCTTCAGGGCATGGACACCGCCGGGAAGGACGGCGCGATCCGGCACGCTTTCTCGGGCCTGAATCCGCAGGGCGTGCATGTCACGTCCTTCAAGGCCCCTGCCGGAATCTCGACGCGCCATGACGATCTGTGGCGCATCCATCTCGCCGTCCCCTCGCGCGGCGAGATCGGCATCTTCAACCGCAGCCATTATGAAGACGTTCTGGTGGAACGCGTTCATCCGGACATGGTCCGGGCCCGCGGGCTCAATCCGGACCTTCCGGATTTCTGGGATCATCGTCTGGAGGATCTGCGGAACTTCGAAAGCTATCTGCACCGGCAGAACATCCTCGTGCTCAAGATTTTCCTGCATATTTCGCCAGAAGAACAGCGCCTGCGACTGCTCAAGCGGCTGGACCATCCGGAAAAACGCTGGAAATTCAGCCCTTCCGATCTGAAGGAACGTGATTACTGGCCGCAGTATACCGCCGCTTACGAAGAGGCCATCCGCGCGACTTCAACGCCCGAGTCCCCCTGGATCGTCATTCCCTCAGACCATAAGTGGCTCGCCCGCGTTCTGGTGGCCGAAACGCTGCTGGAGACGCTTGAAAGCCTGCATCTCAAGGAACCCGAACAGGAACTGTCCGACGCCCTCAGGGATGCCCAACAGGCACTGCTCAAAGGTGCGGCCAAGACCGTCTGATCCGGACCATGCAGATTTTCTCCCGTCTCAGACGCTTTCTGTCTCCCCCGGCCGCACCTTCCGGTCTGACGGAGATTGCCCGAAGCGTGACCGTGCTTGAAACCTGCCCCGTGCGGCCCGTCTCCTCGCCGGGCCTTTCCGAACTGCCCTATCCGGAGCGCAATCCGTTCCGGGACTGGACGAGCATGCCTGTCACGGTCCAGCACCATGCCCTGCGCAACGTCGTGCTGGACCAGCCCCTGATGACCCTGCTGCATGCAGGCCAACCCGTCTCCGAAACAGCCTATGTCCAGCCCCCGGATGCCCTCCGCGCCCTGACGCTACGCCCGGCCGACACGATCCGCTGCACGCCTTTCAAGGGCCTTACGGCAAGCTGCGTCGATCACTGGGCCTCGAACTATTATCACTGGGTCGCCCATACGATCCCGACCCTGCATGTCCTTTCCCTGCAGGGCAAAGCTGTCCGTCTTGTGCTGCCCGAACACATGCATCCCTGGCAGTTCGAGACGCTGGAGCTTTTCGGCCTGACATCCGACAGTCATATCCGCCTGCAACAGGGGCGCCAGTACGCGTTCAGGACGCTGGATTACATCACCTTCGTCAATGGCAGCGCGGATTTTGCCATCTCGGATGTCTCCCGCGCCGCCTATGCGCGCCTGCATGAGGCCGTGGGAGCCTCGGCCAAACCCGCGGGTCGGCGGCTTTATATCGAACGCGGAGCCTCGGCCAACCGGCATGTTCCCAACGAATCCGAACTGGCGGAGGAGCTGGAAAAACTTGGTTTTGAGCGCGTCCGTCCTGAAACCCTGTCCCTGACCGAACAGATCCGTCTGTTCAGCGAGGCCGAAATGGTTATGGGCATGCTCGGCGCCGGGATGGCCAATATCGCCTGGTGCCAGCCGGGAGCGCTCGTTTACGAACTCGTCCCATCCCATCACGTCAATCCGTGCTTCGCCGCCATGGCGACACAGGGCGGCCTCCGCTACTGGGCGGATGTCTTCCACACGGGTGCCGCGCAGGAAAACCATACGGACAATGCTTCGGTTCCGCTCCCCGTTCCAGACATCCTCGACCGTGCCCGGGATCTGATCGCCCGACTGCCCCAGCCCTGAACAAACAAAACCCCGCCGAAGACCTGCTCCAGCGGGGTTTCACATCATTCAGATCCCGAAAGACGGATCAGGAACGGCGCTTGCGGCTCGAACCATCGCCGCGCGGGCCTTCACCACCGGCTGCGGGCTTCGGGCGACCATAACCCGAACCGCCACGGCCCTTGTAGCCACCACCGGCGCCACCACCAGCACCGCCGCGCGGACCACCCTTGAAGCCGCCGCCACCCGGACGGCCACCGCCGCCAAAGCGCTTGCCTTCACCGGGGTTGCGACCACGGGGACCCATGCCGCCCGCAGGCGCTTCGGACGGCTCGATCGTCACTTCATCGGCTTCTGCACCGGCGAGGCAGGACTTGAAGCGAGCCACGCTCTCATCGGCGATCTGGAAATAGGTCTGTTCCTGATCAATGCGGATGCTGCCGATTTCGCGCTTCTGCACGCCACCCAGACGGCAGATCAGCGGGATCAGCCACTTCGGATCGGCGCGCTCGGTCCGGCCGACGCTCATCTTGAACCACTCGCCCGCCATGACGTGCTCTTCACGCGGCGCACGTTCACCACGCTCCGTGTGACGCGGGGCTTCGACGGACATCGGACGGATCTGCTCGACCTTCGGCAGACGCGCGCGGTACAGGCCCACCAGCGCAGCTGCCAGCTTCGTGGCGTCGTATTTCTCGGCGAGCTGGTTGACCAGTTCGTCGGACATGTCGTCCACGGCATTCGTCAGGATCGGATCGTCCATCAGACGGGTCTTGTCCTGCTCGGCAATCGCCGCAGCCGTCGGAACAGCTTCCCATTCCGCCTGGATCTTTGCCATCTGAAGCAGACGTTCAGCCTTGCGACGCTGGCTCACCGGAACCATCAGCACGCTGGTGCCCTTGCGGCCCGCACGGCCTGTCCGGCCCGAACGGTGCAGCAGGGTCTCGGCTGCCGTCGGGATGCTGGCGTGGATCACGAGGTTCAGGGCCGGGACGTCAATACCACGGGCCGCAACGTCGGTCGCAACACAGACGCGGGCCTGACCGGAACGCAGGCTCTCGATCGCACGGCTGCGCTCATTCTGACCCATCTCGCCAGAAATGGCGACGGATGCAAAACCACGCTCAAGCAGCGTTGCCTGAACCTGATTGACCATCATGCGGGTGTTGCAGAACACCATGGCGGTCGGGCTCTCGTAGAAACGGAGCACATTCACAAGCGAGCGCTCGATTTCCTGCGGCGGCGTGACAACGCAGCGATAGGTAATGTCGGAATGCTGCTTCGCACCCGAAACCGTGTCGATCCGCTCGGCATTTTTCTGGTAGCGACGCGCAAGGGACGCGATCTCGCGGGCGATCGTCGCGGAGAACAGCAGGGTGCGACGCTCCGTCGGAGCGGCGTCAAGAAGCTGCTCCAGCTCGTCACGGAAGCCCATGTCCAGCATTTCGTCGGCTTCGTCGAGGATGACGCAGCGCAGGGCGGACAGGTCGAGGGAGCCGCGCGACAGATGATCGCACAGACGGCCCGGCGTACCGACAACGATATGAACGCCGCGGCTCAGTTCGCGGGCTTCGCTACGGGCATCCGTGCCACCAATGCAGCTCGCGATGCGGGCACCGGTTTCGGCATAGAGCCATTTGAGTTCGGACTGGACCTGAAGCGCCAGCTCACGCGTCGGCGCGATCACGAGCGCCATGGGCTGAGGGGACGGCGGAAGGCGATCGGCATCTCCGAGAAGGGTCGGAGCGATGGCCAGGCCGAAGGCGACGGTCTTGCCCGACCCCGTCTGCGCGGAAACCAGCAGGTCGCGCTCGTCCAGCCCCGGCTGCAGAACAGCTTCCTGAACAGGAGTCAGCTGTTCGTAGCCACGTGCCTCAAGGGCGCGCTTAAGGGCAGGATGGGTATCGGGAAAAGGCATATTTTATGAACACTCGGCAAACGTCACGCCGACGACAGGATGCGGCGGCTGGAATGCCGCTGCATAAAGACTTCCGCTTCAAAATACCAGAAAGAACGTATGCCGAGGTTTTTCTTGTGTTTGCGCTTCAGGTTCTGGGCTTGCGGCCAATCACCGCATGAACCGTATCGCGCCATGCCGTCAGGTCTTCAGGGGGCACGACTTCACCCGTATCCAGCTCGGCCAGACCGGTGCGGGACATGAGAACACTCACCAGACGCACACGGTCCGCAGGCTCCAGCGCCTGCCAGATCGCAACCGCCTTCGCTGCATGGAACTGGTCGGAGAATGTCAGGATCAGCGGCGCACCGGGCTTGAGGACGCGCACGATTTCCATCAGCACAGCCAGAGGCTGCGTCAGATAGGCCAGCCCGTCGCACAGCGTCACGGCATCGAAACTGTCATCTTCAAAAGGCAGGATGGGCTCGTCATTGAGATCCTGCACAACCCGTTCACTCAGAACCGGATTGGCCTCCAGAGCCGCTTTCGCAACCCCCAGCCCGACCACACGCTGGAACTGTGCCTCGTCCGGATAATGGCTCAGCGCTCCGGCCATCAGATCCAGCACGGCGCCGCCGACCGGCAGAGCTGTCTGATACAGGGCCGTTACGGCTGTCTGCGCCCCCATGTCCATCAGCGAATCCGGGATGCGCTGCGCATGGAAAATCGTGTCAGGCTCGTTGTTCGCACGCGTGAACGCCGCGACGTGCATTCCTTCAAGCTGTTCCGGGCCGCTCATATCCACTCCTTCTGATCCAGCAGCGGAGATGAGGGCATGTTCCCCGTGCGTCAACCCGCGGGATGCTTTATGAGAGGGGCCATCATGAGCCTCTCCTTCACGAAAATGCACGGTCTGGGCAACGATTTCGTTGTGATCGACGCCCGTCAGAACGATCCCGCGCTCGACACCGCCACCATCCGCCATCTGTGCGACCGACGCTTCGGAATCGGCTGCGACCAGCTGGTTCTGCTCACACTACCGACCCTGACCGGTGCAGACGTGCATGTCCGTTTCTTCAATCCCGACGGCTCGGAAGCCGGAGCCTGCGGCAATGCCTCCCGCTGCGTGGTGAAATTCGTCGGCGGTGCGCCCACGCTCCAGACAGCCGCCGGTCTTCTCCCCACCGCGCGCGACGGCGATCTCGTCACGGTCGATATGGGTCTGCCCCACCTGGACTGGCAGGACGTGCCACTGTCGCAGGCCTGCGACACGCTGCATCTGCCGCTGCCCACGCCCCTTGACGCCGCGGCCTGCTCGATGGGCAATCCCCACGCCACGATCTTCGGCGATGCCTCCCGCGCGGAAGCACTGGGAGCAGGGCTCGAACAGAACGCCCTGTTCCCCGAACGCGCCAATATCGGTTTCGCCCAGATGCTTTCCCCAACCCATATGCGCCTGCGCGTCTGGGAGCGCGGGGCCGGCCTGACGCTGGCCTGCGGGTCCGGCGCCTGCGCTGCTGTCGTGAATGCCGTGCGTCGCGGCCTGACGGAGCGCACCTGCACCGTGACCATGGATGGCGGCGACCTGCACATCACCTGGCGCGCGGACGGCCATGTCCTCATGACAGGGCCCGCTGTCACGGTTTTCCACGGAACAACCGCGTGACCGCCTCCCTCCTGACCTTCGGGTGCCGCCTCAATGCGCATGAAAGCGACGGCATGGCCCATCATGCGCGCGGCCAGACCGACACCATCATCGTCAATACCTGCGCCGTGACGACCACCGCTGAACGGCAGGCACGGCAGGCCATTCGACGGGCGCATCGCGAAAATCCGGATGCAAAAATCGTCGTGACGGGCTGCGCCTCCGACATCGCACCGGATCGGTGGGCCGAACTGCCGGGCGTGGTTCGCGTCGTCCCTAACGAAGACAAGCTCAAACCCGCCATCTGGGGGGATAACGGTGCCGGCCTGCCACCTTCACGTCATGCCCGCGCCCTGCTTCAGGTCCAGCAGGGCTGCGATCACCGCTGCACGTTCTGCATCATCCCCTATGGCCGGGGCGATTCCCGCTCCACCCCAATGGAGGACGCCATCGCGCGCGCAGAGGCCCTTGTCGAAGCTGGTCATCAGGAAATCGTCCTGACCGGTGTGGACATTGCCTCCTGGCAAGGCACTGAAGGCAAGGGGCTGGGCACGTTGTGCCGTGAACTGCTGCGCAGTGTTGAAGGTGTCCGGCGGCTGCGCCTGTCGTCCATCGACCCTGTTCTTCTGGATGTAGAGACGGGGGATGCGGATCTGTGGTGGCTGCTGGAAAACGAGCCCCGCCTGATGCCACATCTGCACCTGTCCCTTCAGGCCGGGTCGGATCTTATTCTCAAGCGCATGAAACGCCGTCACGATACCGCGGGCGTTGCAGCCACGCTGCGTCGCGTCCGCTCCATGCGTCCGGAAACGGGTGTGGGCGCCGACCTGATCGCGGGGTTCCCTACGGAAACAGAGGCTCTGTTTGAAGAAACGCGCGCCTTCATCGAAGAGCAGCAGATCCCTTTCCTGCATGTCTTTCCCTACAGCGAACGCCCCGGCACCCCTGCGGCACGGATGCCAGTCGTTCCCAACGCCGAACGCCAGCAGCGCGCGGCCCGACTCCGCGATGTCGGCGAGAGGAACCGTGACAGTTTTCTCAAACGCCTCATCGGCACGGAATTCGATATTCTCGCCGAAACGCCCGATCGCGGCCATTCTCCCGAATTTGCTACCATCCGCCTCGTCGGCGACGCGCCCGCGCCGGTGCGGGGCAGTTTCGTTCCCGTCCGGGCCACCGGGTTGGAAAACGGGACACTTCTGGCGGAAATCCGCAGCTGAAACGCGTTCAGACCTTCCTGCACCCTTGACGTCCGGCCCGACCTGTCCGAACTCCCATGCATGGCTGGATTTTTCTCACGACTCAAACAGGGTCTTTCACGGTCGAGTTCGCGTCTCGGCTCCGTCTTCACCCATCGCAAGCTGGACGAAACGGCTCTTGAGGAACTCGAAGACGAACTGATCGCGGCAGACCTCGGCCCCGCCGTCGCCGAACGCGTGATCGAAAGCTTCCGGAGCACGCGCTTCGGCAAGGACGTGACCAGCGACGAAATCCGCGAAACCCTCGCGACCGAAATCGCCCGCGTTCTGGAGCCGGTTGCAGTTCCTTTCGAACCTGATCCGACGAAAAAGCCCCATGTCGTTCTGGTGGTCGGGGTCAATGGCGTCGGCAAGACCACGACCATCGGCAAGATGGCCCGCCTGTACACCGAAGAAGGCAAGTCCGTGATGCTGGTGGCCGGAGATACCTTCCGCGCCGCGGCCGTCGAGCAGCTCGAAGTCTGGGGCAAACGCGCCAATGTTCCGGTCATTGCCGGAAAGCACGGCGCCGATGCAGCGGGACTGGCCTATGACGGCCTCAAGCGCGCAACAGAAGCCGGAACCGACCTGCTCCTGATCGACACAGCCGGACGCCTGCACAACAAGGGTGCGCTGATGGAGGAGCTGGCCAAGGTCATCCGCGTCATGCGGAAATTTGACGAAACGGCACCGCACTCCGTGCTGCTGGTGCTGGATGCCACGACGGGTCAGAATGCCGTCGAACAGGTTCGCGTGTTCCGGGAACTGGTCAACGTGACCGGGCTGATCGTGACCAAGCTGGATGGCTCTGCCCGCGGTGGCATCGTCGTGGCCCTTGCGGAACAGTTCAAGCTGCCCGTCCATATGGTCGGCGTCGGGGAACAGGCCGAAGATCTTCGTCCCTTCTCGGCTCAGGACTATGCCAGAGGTCTGGTCGGTGGCGCGAACGACCTGGCCTCAAGACTGATGGAAACCCCGGGCGAAGACACATCCACCGCCGAATAAGACGTCAGACCCCGCTGACCTGCGAAAGATCTCAGGTCGCGGGAGTATCATCGTCCGAGGACATCCATTCTTTCTGAAGATAGGCGATGCGCTTTTCAATGGATTTGCGCTCGCGCCGGGCGACCTCCGCATTCCAGAGTCGGCCGCCAATGGCCGAGGCCTCTGCCACAAGCCATGCCGCCCCGGCCGCCAGCCAGTCCAGCGCCAGCGTCACCGGCTGCGTAATCTGCGCGATGCAGGTCTCCCAGTCTCCATTGGCGGCCCAGGCTTCATGCAGCGGCCGCACCATGACCGCGCCGACATAAAACAGAACGATCATAAGGCGCTGGCCATCAGCATTCGGATCAAACAGCTTCAGGGCCACCAGCGGGAGCAACAGCACACCGGCGACAAGCAGACTGCCCGGCACATAAGACAGCATCAGGCCGATAATGATCCCGTGCCACCACCGAAATCCCGGAGCACGGAGCATTCCCGCTTCTGCCTGCCTAACGGACGCCATAGATCTTCCTCACTGGCAGAATTCCAGCCAGATACTTGCCATTGCAACTGCGATGCCCGTCAGGAGGGAAAAAAATTCGCCAGAATTTCGCGCCTCGCGATCATTGGCGGCTTTCCGCTCAGGCGCCTCGTCGAGCACGCGCATCAGATTGCTGATTTCGGCCTCGGCTTCCTGAGCCTGCCTCTGATCCAGCCGGAGGCCGGTCGGATCGTTGACTGTTGCCAGAAAGACGCCCAGATTTCCGTTTTCCGCTGCCTTTCCCAGACGCACACGCCGCCGGGCACGTGAGGTTCTGCTCCGCCACTGCCGCAGTTCCGCCTCAAGCAGAGGCAGAGCACGCTGCGCCAGAAAACTGAGCGGCGTGTTGTCGAATTTCCTCTGGACCGCGGCAAGCAGGGTCAGGTCTGCCAGCCAGCCCGGCAACCCGGCTTTCTGTGACTGCGACAGAGGAACAATGCCCTGTCGCGCGCAATGCGTCTCCAGGAACGAGCGCATCTGGTCGTCCAGAAAACCGCTCCGCGTCAGCATATCGTCCGGAAGATCTTCGATGCCCACATGCCGGTTCAGCCACTGCAACAGACCTTCCGGCAGGGAAATCCGTGCATCCAGACATTTTTTCGAAAGACATGGAAGATAGCTGTTCGCTTCATAGGGGAACCGTCTGACCAGGTCCGCACCTTTGAGCGCCATGCGCCGCGCCGCCACCGACAACGCTGTGATCTGCCGTCCCTGTCTCTGTGGAAGATGGGCTGAAAGGAACGCATCCGGGTTACCCGCCATGAAGCTCAGGATATTGCGGACCGTTCGTTCATCGTCCGGACTGTCTGGCTTCACTGTTGCCTGGGCTATCATCTGGGGCAGCGCCTCGGGCCAGAACCAGATTCCCCCCCAGAACATGGGCGCGGCAGGATCCAGGACGGAAATCGCATGCGTAATGACCATCGTCGCGGGATCGACCGCCTTGCTGCCACCCGCAGGAAGAAACGAGGCGCTCGCCTGTTCGATCAGGCTCGACATCACGGAGAGCTCAAGCTCTCCATGAAGCCAGCTACTGACGACTTTCCGTTGCAGCAGCGCTGAAAACTCGGTGGGGTGGCGTCCGGCATACCAGGCCAGAGCCTGAGGCGTATGCACGGCGTTTCCGCCGATCATGAGTGGAATACGGGCGGGAATAACAGGACGGACCGTAAAAACCTTGCTGGGCGCAATCGTCACCAGATCGCGCGGGGAAGGACGGTTGCGCGGATCATCGGCGAGCATGGCAGTCAGAAGGGAACGCAGCCCGACAGGCACTTTCTGGTCCTGCATGTAGGCCGCTGGCGTACCGATCTCAAAACGACGCTTGAGGATATCAGCATCGGACAGTCCCTCAAGTGGCAGCTTTCCAATCGCAAGCGCGAGAATGATCACGCCCAGCGAAAAGATGTCACAGTCCATCGTCCCTTCGCCCCGTGCGGAAGGACGGCAGACAGCCGAGGACAGGGGTTCGAAAAGAACAGGCTGTTTTTCAGCAGGCGCGGTGACTCCCAGCGGCCCGAGAACGACCTTGTGCAGCCCCTGCCCTACGAACATGTTGTCGGGACGGATGCTGCGACATGTGAGGTTGGCCGCTTCCAGCTTCTGGAGAAGTCCGGCAAACGGACGGATAACGCCGTCAATCAGCTGGCTCTCGGTCCAAAGGCCGAGACTTTCCGCAAGAGAGGGGCCGGGAGGGTGCGGGCACAGCACCCACAGGGCGCCCTGACAGTATTCATGAGTCTGGATCGGAATCACGCTCTCATGACGAAAGAACATGAATTCGGAAAGACGGGCGGAGGGTGCGAAGGGGGCCAGAGCAAGATAGGACGCCCCGGAAGCCGTCATATCCTGCGCGCCATATGTCGCGCAGCCGCCAAAATCAGGCTGTTTGTGATCCAGGCCGATCAGATACCGCTCGGCAATGAGCAGTTCCTGGCTGTTATCTGCCTGCGTGTCGGCCATCGAAATCCCGTTGTTTCCCTGTCCGGTCTTTTGTGCCGGACAGGGATTGAGACTTCGTTAATGCAGAAAGCGATTCCAGCCGTAAGAGATCAGTCTTCGAACGGATCGCGCATCAGGATGGTGTCGTCGCGTTCCGGGCTGGTGGAGAGCAGCGTCACCGGAGCTTCGATCAGCTCCTCGATACGGCGGACATACTTGATGGCCTGTGCGGGAAGTTCGGCCCAGGAGCGCGCACCGGCCGTCGTTTCTTTCCAGCCCGGCATTGTCTCATAAACTGGCTTCACGCGGGCCTGTGCACCCGGAGCGGACGGAAAGGTCTCGATTTTCTGGCCGTCCAGCTCATAGCCCACGCAGATCGAAATCTCGTCCAGACCGTCCAGAACGTCCAGCTTCGTCAGGGCGATGCCGCTGACGCCGCCGACGCGGACGGCACGACGGATCAGAACCGCATCGAACCAGCCGCAGCGACGGGGGCGACCGGTCACGGTGCCGAATTCATGTCCGCGCTCACCGAGGGTCCGGCCGGTCTGGTCGTGCAGTTCGGTCGGGAACGGCCCCTCGCCCACGCGGGTCGTGTAAGCCTTGGCAATTCCGAGCACGAAGCCGACAGAAGACGGACTGACACCGCTGCCCGAAGCTGCCACGGCCGCAACCGTGTTGGAGCTCGTGACATACGGATAGGTGCCATGGTCGACGTCCAGCATGACAGCCTGCGCACCTTCAAACAGGATGCGACGACCGGCACGGCGGGCTTCGTCCAGACGGTCCCAGACCTGGCAGGAGAACGGCAGAAGACGCGGCGTGATCTCGGTCAGGAAGTCCTTGAGCTGCTCCTTCGTGAACGTCTCGGCACCCAGGCCGGCAAGCAGCGTGTTGTGGTGCAGGAGCAGTTCGTCCAGCTTCCAGTCCAGCGTCTCGGGCTCGGCCAGGTCGCAGATGCGGATGGCGCGACGGGCGACCTTGTCCTCATAAGCCGGGCCGATGCCACGACCGGTCGTGCCGATCTTGTGCTCACCACGGGCAGCCTCACGCGCACGATCGAGCGCGCCATGCACCGGCAGGATCAGCGGAGCGTTCTCGGCAATCCACAGCGTCTCGGGCGTAACGACGAGGCCCTGCCCAGTGACGCGGTCGATCTCGGTCATCAGGGCTTTAGGGTCCACGACGACGCCATTGCCAATCACGCCGATCTTGCCACGCACCAGACCGGACGGCAGCAGCGACAGCTTGTAGACCTGCTCGCCCACGACCAACGTGTGACCGGCATTGTGGCCACCCTGAAAGCGGACGACGATATCGGCGCGGCTGGCGAGCCAGTCGACGATCTTGCCTTTACCCTCGTCCCCCCACTGGGTTCCGATCACGGTGACGTTGGACATGAGCTGACTTCCTAGAACTGACAATACAGGGCGGGAGAAACGAAAGGGACCGGCAGGTCAGAGCGGCTGGGCCGCACCATCCTTCCAGACATGGGTGCAGCGCAGATGACGCGCCTGAGCGAACGCGTCCTCGTCGTAAGACAGGGCGGACACCGTGGCGTAACCGGCCCTGTGCAGGCCGGAGAGACTGGAGGCGTCCAGATCGACGGGCACATAACAGCGCGGACGTGAGGCCGACACGGGCGCGGCGCGCAGAAGGGCCTGCGGACGGAGTGTCAGGCCGCAGGCGGGTTCTTTCCCCGCGAGATAGCGTCCGCCACGTCCCAGTTCCTCACGCGAACCGGTTGAAAACACCGTCACGCAGAGGCCGGTATGATAGCGCCAGCCCCGGAAATCCACAGGATCAATCGTCAGACGCAGGTCGGGGCTGCGCTCGCGGATCGCTGCCACGGAGGCTGCGAGACGTTCGAAATGCCCGGCGATTTCCTTCGGATAGTCCAGTTCGGCCAGCAGATCCAGCGCACGGTCGGCAGGACCGGCGGCGCGGAGCATGACGGCCAGCATTCCGGCAATCGGGCCGCCCAGTTCCGCCACGGCGCTGGCATCCTTGCGGTCCAGCGCATGCAGCAGCGGTTCGCGGTCGGCTTCGGGAATAACGCCTTCGATCAGGCCCAGCGCCAGAGCGGGCATGGACAGATCGAACGACACCCCCTCGATCCCCAGTTCCGCAAGCGCCTTTGCGCCGAGCGCAATGACTTCTGCATCGGCCTGCGCACTGTCGGGGCCGATCAGTTCGATGCCGGCCTGCGAAACCTGACGGTCAGCCTCGCGGCCCGGCGTGCCGACCACGATGCAGCTTCCCGAATAGGACAGGCGCAGAGGACGGGGCGCGTCCTGAAGGCGGATGCTCGCGATCCGGGCGATCTGCGTCGTCATGTCCGGCCGCAGCGCCATCATGCGGTGCGAGTTCGGGTCCATCAGGCGGAAGGTCTGGGGCGCGAGGGATTCCCCCGAACCACCCAGAAGAGAGCTTTCAAATTCCAGCAGAGGCGGCCGGACGCGCTGATAGCCGTGACGGGAAAACGCTTCCATCACGCTGGCAATGCCACGGGCTTCGGCTTCGGCCTCACCGGGCAGCAGGTCTGCAAAACCGGACGGGAGCAACGCTGTGCTGGGATTTTCGGAATAGAGACTCATGCCGAGAACTCCAGGCGGGTCTGTTTATGCGCCCAGTCGAGCCAGGGCAGCAGCGCTTCAATATCAGCCGTCTCAACCGTGGCCCCACCCCAGATCCGCAGACCGGCGGGCGCATCACGATAGGCTGCGAGATCGTAACCGGCATCTTCCTTCGCAACGAGCCCGGTCAGATGCTTGACCGCCTTGCCCTTCGCCTCGTCAGACAAGCTTTCAAACCACGGCGCCGTGATTTTCAGACAGATAGAGGTGCTGGACCGCGTCTCTTCCCGGACGGAGAGGAACGACACCCAGTCCGCCGTTTCGATCCACTGGGCGACAGCCGCCAGATTCTGCTGCGAACGCGCCTTCAGGGCGGGCAGACCGCCGATCTGTTCGGCCCAGCGCAGACCATCCAGCGCGTCCTCGACGCAGAGCATGGACGGCGTGTTGATCGTATCGCCTTCGAAAATAGACTCGATTAGGCCCTTCTTGTTGGCCAGACGGAAAATTTTGGGCAGCGGACGCGGAGAAGGCTGGGTCAGACGGGCAGCAGCACGCGGGCTGAGCGCCACCATGCCATGCGCGGCCTCGCCACCCAGTGCTTTCTGCCAGGACCAGGTCACGATATCGAGCCGGTCCCAGGGCAAATCCATCGCAAACGCCGCAGACGTGGCGTCACAGATGACCAGACCTTCGTGTTCGGCCGGGATGGCGCTGGCATCCGGGATGCACACACCCGACGTCGTGCCGTTCCATGTCAGGACGACATCGCGGCCCCAGTCCACGGCCGCCAGATCCGGCAGTTCGCCATAAGGCGCGTCCAGAACGCGCAGATCTTCGATTTTCAGAACGTCGCGCAGATCCTGCGCCCAGGTTCCGGAGAAGCTCTCGAAGGACAGGACGTCGATCCCGCGCTCACCGGCGAGCGCCCACAGGACCATTTCCACGGCACCCGTATCGGACGCGGGAACAATCCCCACCCGCCAGTCGGATGGAATGCCGAGCAGGTCTTTGGAGCGGGTGATGACCTCTTTCAGACGCGCACGGCCCTCGGGCGCGCGGTGCGATCGGCCCAGCAGGGCCTGATCCAGGCCGGACAGGGACCATCCGGGACGCTTGGCGCAGGGACCTGAGGAGAAGAACGGGCGGGAGGGTTTGACAGTCGGCTTGGACATGCGCGTTCCGGGCTGATCGGTCCTGAGGTCATTCCGGCAGAAAATGACCGTTCATGGTGCGAGAGAGGGGACTCGAACCCCTATGCCTTTCGGCGGTCGATTTTGAGCCGACTGCGTCTACCGTTCCGCCACTCTCGCGCGGGCAGCCCGGACCCTAATGCATTCCCCACAAAAGGGCCAGAGTGCAAAAATCCGGGCTGTGAAATAACGTAATCTTACAGGCCTAGCATCAGCAGCAGGTTCTGGATGGCCGCGCCAGAGGCTCCCTTGCCCAGATTGTCCAGCCGCGCGGTCAGAACGACCTGTTCGCCGTTATGATGCACCCGCAGTTCCATATCGTCGGTATTGGCCAGAGTGTCCGCCACAAGCTGCGTCTCGGCGGGCATAACACGCACATGGGCGCATCCGGCATAGGCGTCCTGCAACACGGCTTCGATCTCGGCCGCCGAGGGCTGGCCCGGCAGATCTTTCAGATGCAGCGGGATGGACACGATCATGCCCTGCGGGAAATGTCCGACCGAAGGGACAAACAGCGGCTGGCGCGTCAGACCGGAATAGTGCCGGATTTCCGGCAGATGCTTGTGCTTGAGGTTCAGTCCGTACAGGAAAAATGCCGGACCGCCGTTCTTTTCATGCTCCTCGATCGCTACGCGGCCTGCGCCGCTATAGCCCGAGACAGCGTTGATCGAGACGGGATGATCGGCCGGGAGCAGCCCTGCCCAGACCAGAGGGCGCATCAGGGCAATGGCGCCCGTCGGGTAACAGCCGGGATTGGCGACAAACCGCGCGCCCTTGATGGCAGCCGCCTGTTCCGCATCCATTTCAGGAAAGCCATAAATCCAGCCATCCGCGATCCGGTGTGCGGTGCTGGCATCCAGAATCCGGACATCCAGCCCCTCGGCCAGCGCCACGGTTTCGCAGGCGGCTTCATCCGGCAGACACAGAATGGCGACATCAGCCTGTTCGAGCATGGAGCGACGGGCGGCCTTGTCCTTCCGCAGATCCGGCGCAATCGACAAAATTTCCAGGCCATGAGAGGCCGGAAGCGCCTCGATCCGCTGGCGGATTCCCAGACCCGTCGTGCCTGCTTCCCCGTCAATGAAAATGCGTGCCATGCGCCAGCAACCCCGTCTGCAAATCCGTTCCGGAAGACGTTTTACGTCGGGAATGTCAGGCTGTCACGCGCAGGGCGCATCCGGTGCTTTCATCCACCGGGCCGCACGGCTATGAACCTCTGAGCACGATAACAGCAGGATCTTCCCATGCCCCAGTCCAACCGGCCGTCCTCCCAGCCGTCCACGCGGCAGATCGACCGCCTGCTGGACGTCATGAAGCGCCTGCGCGACCCGCAGGGCGGCTGCCCCTGGGACGTGGAACAGACGCCGGCCACGATCGCCCCTTTCGCGATCGAGGAGGCCTATGAAGTCATGGACGCCATCGCCCGCAACGACCGCGAGGCCATTCCCGACGAGCTGGGGGACCTGCTGCTTCAGGTCGTCTTTCAGGCCCAGATGGCGCAGGAAGCAGGCCACTTCGATTTCGAGACCGTGGCAGGACTGATCGCCGACAAGCTGGTGCGCCGTCACCCGCATGTTTTCGGCGATGCGGCTCTGGATGACGATTCCTGGGAGCGGGAAAAAGACGCCGAGCGTCAGCGCAAGGCCGAATACGGCGCGCTGGCCGGTGTTGCCCTCCCCCTCCCCGCCCTGATGCGCGCCGCGAAACTGAGCCGCCGCGCCGCCCGCGTGGGGTTCGACTGGGACGCCCCCACTGGCATTCTCGACAAGGTTCATGAAGAGATCGACGAACTGAAAGCCGAACTCGGCGGAGACCGGGACCGCATCGAGGACGAACTGGGCGACGTCCTGTTCACCGTGGCAAGTCTGGCCCGCAAACTGGATATCGATCCCGAAGCGGCCCTGCGCCGGAGCAATGCCAAATTCACCCGTCGCTTTGAAGCGATGGAAGAAATGCTCGCGCGCAAGGGGCAAACCATGGCCGAGCAGGACCTGCCGACCATGGAAGCACTCTGGCAAGAGGCGAAGACACTTCCCGGCATGAAATGACGCCTTGATTACAGATCATACCTTCATTGCGAATGAAACTGCCGCGAATACCGTAACCGAATACACTCCGTATCACTCGGTTACAGGAGTCCTTATCCTTTCTTAACCTTCTGATCCGAAACTGGTCTTCGTTTCTTCCCAACGGAGTCTTTTCATTATGACAGGCATTTCTTCCATCGGCTCTTCGGCCATGAGCAGCCTTTACAGCGCGAGCAGCGCGTCGTCTTCCAGCGCGTCCTCATCGTCCAGCAGCAGTTCCTCCACGCAGGAAACCACGACAACCAAACTGAATGCCGACGGCTCCACGACGACCATCGTCGAGGACGCCCAGGGAAACATCATTTCCGAGACGACTTCGGGCGGATCTTCGAACTCCGGCTCCAGCAGCGATACGAGCCATCTGCTCAGCGTTTCGGCCTGAAACGTACACCTTCCACACAAAAAGATACGTCAGGCCCGCGGGTCTGACGTTTTCATGCGGGCCGAACCTGCTAGAGAACGTTCCCATGACGGACGATCTCGCCCCATTCGATTTCGAACTCCCCCGCGATCACATCGCGACGGAGCCTGCACGCCCGCGTGACAGCGCAACGCTGCTGCATGTCCGGCCCGGCCTGGCACCTGATCCGCATGTGATTCGCGAATTACCGGATTTCCTGCGTGAAGGAGATCTGCTGATTGCCAACAATACGGCCGTTATCCGCGCCCAGCTTGCCGCCACGCGTGGCGAGGCAAAAATCGGCCTGACGCTCGACCGTATTCTTACGGACGGAAGCTGGCACGCCCTGGCACGCAATTCCCGCAAGCTGAAACCGCAGGATATCCTGCATTTCGGAGACGATCCCGTCACGGCCACCGTTGTCGAAAATGAAGGTGATGGCGCGGTCAGCATCCGCTTCTCAGTCGAGGGAGACGATTTCGACGCGTTCCTCGAACGGGTCGGCGCGCTGGCCCTGCCTCCTTATATCGAGCGCCCTTTCGGCCCGACGAAACAGGACGATACGGATTATCGCACCATTTTCTCGCAGTATCGCGGTGCGGTCGCAGCGCCGACGGCGGGCCTGCATTTCACGCCTGAAGTGCTCGCAGCACTGGACGCAAAAGGCATCCAGCGCCGGACCCTGACGCTGCATGTCGGCGCGGGCACATTCCTGCCCGTCCGCTCCACCATCGCCGAGCACAAAATGCATGCAGAGTGGGGCGAGATCGACGCCGACACCGCAGCCGCCATCAACGAAACCCGTGCGCGTGGCGGCCGGGTTATTGCCGTTGGCACCACGTCCCTGCGCCTGCTGGAAAGCGCAGCCCGCAATGACGGCACCGTGGCTCCCTGGCGTGGCGAGACCTCCATTTTCATCAAGCCCGGATACCGCTTCAAGGCAGTGGACGTCCTGATGACCAATTTCCATCTGCCGCGTTCGACGCTGTTCATGCTTGTCTGCGCGTTCAGCGGCATCGAGACCATGCGTGAGGCTTATGCCTACGCCATCGCCAACGGATTGCGATTCTATTCGTATGGCGATGCCTGCCTGCTGGAGCGCGCGCCATGAGCAATCATCAAACCGATCATGCCACCAAAATGACCTGGGTGCCTGAAGCGAGCTGCGGCATGGCGCGCGCGGGCCATCTGCACACCCGCCACGGTACGGTCCCAACCCCAACCTTCATGCCGGTCGGCACGGTGGGCACGGTCAAGGGCATGACGATGGACGCCGTGCGCTCCACAGGGGCGGGCATCGTTCTGGGTAACACCTATCATCTCATGCTGCGCCCCACGGCGGACCGTGTGCAGAAGCTGGGCGGCCTGCACAGAATGATGGACTGGCCCGGCCCGATCCTGACCGATTCCGGCGGATTTCAGGTCATGTCGCTCGGCGCGCTGCGCAAGCTTGACGAAGACGGCGTGACGTTCCGCTCGCATATCGACGGCAGCAAGCACCGCCTGACACCGGAGATCTCGACCGACATCCAGTTCAAGCTCGATGCGACCATCACCATGGCGTTCGATGAGTGCCCGGCCCTGCCTGCCACGCCGGAAGTGCTGCGGAAATCCATGGAAATGTCCATGCGCTGGGCCGCCCGTTCCCGCGAGGCGTTTGTCGCGCGTGAAGGATATGGCCAGTTCGGCATCGTACAGGGCGGAACCGAGCGGGACTTACGCGAATATTCCATCAAGGCCCTGACCGAGATCGGGTTTGAAGGCTATGCGATCGGTGGTCTGGCCGTGGGCGAAGGCCAGGCACTGATGTTCTCGACGCTGGACTTCACCACGCCGATGCTGCCGCAGGACAAGGCGCGGTATCTGATGGGCGTCGGCACGCCGGACGATCTTCTGGGCGCGGTCATGCGCGGCGTGGACATGTTCGACTGCGTGATGCCCTCACGCGCGGGTCGCACCGCCCGCGCCTATACGGAGCGCGGTCCCATCAATCTGCGCAACGCCCGTTTCGCCGAAGACACCCGCACGCTGACGCCTCATGACGATACACCCATCGCCGGGCGTTACAGCCGCGCATACCTGCATCATCTGTTCCGCGCCAACGAAATGCTCGGCCCGATGCTCCTAACCTGGCATAATCTGGCCTATTACCAACGCCTGATGCGCCAGATCCGCGTCGCGATCGTGGACGGCACGCTCGACGTTTTGGCTGTGAAGCTGCGCGAAGACTGGGCCAAGGGCGACTGGACCGAAGACGAATGGCCGATGCCGGATCTGGCCCTGTAAGCTGGGGCTTTGCCCCAGGCCCCACAAAGGGACTCAGTCCCTTTGATCCCGATTCATAAAGCGGGGTGAAGGGGTCTCGACCCCTTCCGGGTGCAGGGCAGAGCCCTGCATCACCCCAGAAAGACCCATCCATGCGCCATGTCGTCTCCGCTCTGGTTCTGAGCACCGCTCTCGCAACGGGAACGGCCTGCGCCGCACCGGAAGAAATCCGCGTTCTGGTCGTGGCCAATTTCGAAGTCGGGCACGATACCGGGGACGCGCCCGGCGAGTATCAGGACTGGGTAGAACGTCTGCATCTGGACGAAACCGTCCCCATCCGCGGCGTCCCGGACCAGCTCCGCCGCAATAAGGAGGGCGTGTACGGCATCGTCCTGCGACATGGCGATATGGATCTGCACGCATTGGCGCTCGATCCACACTTTGACCTGCACCATACCTACTGGCTATTCACCGGCATTTCCGGCGTTAATCCGAACATGGCATCGGTGGGAAGCGTGGCCTGGGCACAATGGGTTGTGGATGCGGACGCCCTGCGCGAAATCGACGACCGCACTATCCCGAAAGGCTGGCCTTACGGACTTTACGCGATTGGTGCGAGCCGTCCGGACACCCTGCCCGACAACCCGAACCATTATGGCTCAGTGACGGATGTGGCGCAGTTGACCAAGGCCTATCCGCTCAATCGTGGTCTGGCGCGCTGGGCGTTTGCCCTGAGCCAGAATGTAAAACTCGCGGATGATCCGGTGATTGCCGAACGCCGCAAGGCATGGCGCGGCTATCCGCAGGCGCAGAAGCCGCCGATGGTGCTGATGGGCGAGACGCTGGGTACCGAACGCTACTGGCATGGCGCGGAACGCAACCGCTGGGCCGAAAACTGGGTCACGATGTGGACGAAAGGTCAGGGACATTTCGTCATGACCAATGAGGAAAGCCAGCATTACCAGTATGACACGCGGATGCTGGCGCGGCTGGGCTATGTTGATCCGGAGCGGATCATGGTCCTGCGCTCAGGCAGCAATTTCGATATGCCACCGCCTGGCGTTTCGGTCACGGCGTCCATGGGAGACGAAGGACCGGGGCAGGCCGTCGCCTATGACAACAACGAACGCGCGGGAGAGCCGGTCGTGCGTGAACTGGTCACGCACTGGGCCCGCTATCGCGACCACATTCCGACACGCTGACCGGAGTTCGCAGACCGGCCTTTTGCCGTCGGATAAAACCTGTCCCGATCCAGCAGCGTGACGGTCATGAAGGCGACGTAAAGCAGCAGGTACCACGATCCCATTTTGCTAAAACTGACCATCTGGTGCCCGTGCTGCCCCGCATAACGCCAGATGCCGCTCGTCGTGCAGACATTTTCGGCAATCCAGAGCGCAACACTCGACAGGAATGCGGCCAGAGGCAGCGGCATCCACCAGTCGCGCTGCGTGATCCGGAAATGGATCATGGTGCGACCATAAACCACGAGTGTGCCCATAAAGAGCGCATATCGAAGGTCTGGAATGAAATGATGCGAGAAGAAGTTGACGTAAATCAGCAGCGCCAGGCCGAATGTCTGCCAGAACGGCGGATAGGGGATAAAGCGCATGTCGAAAATACGGATGGCGCGCGCCATGTAGCTGCCGACGCTGGCATACATGAAGCCTGAAAACAGCGGCACATCCATCACACGGAAGAAACAGGGTTCGGGATAGCCCCACGCCCCCACGCGGACCTTGAACCACTCCATGGCCGTTCCCGTCAGATGGAACAGCACGATGACGCGCGCTTCTGTCCAGGTTTCCAGCTTGAGGGCAAGGAAAAGAAGCTGGACCACGATGGCGAATACGAACAGCGCATCATAGCGGTGCACCGGCCATCCGGGCTGCCAGAAAACGCGCGTGAGCAGGGCGGCCCCTAGCAGCAGACCGCCAAACAGCGCGGCCCAGCCCTGCTTGAGCACAAACAGGATGGCGTCCCGCAGGACAGGCGGCAGCCAGTGCCGCGCCCAGTCCCCCATCCGTCGTTCAAGAAGACCGGTCTGGAGAGGGGGCTGGTCAGACATGGTTCATTGCGCCGACGGCAGGGCCTTGCCGTACCGGTCCCAGTGTGTCGCCAGTTCCTTCACGACGACACTGCCCACCGTATAGGCCGCATCGACCGAAGCCTGAAAACCCGAAAAACCCGTCTCATGCGCTTCATCAGACAGAAGCTGCGCCGCACTCTGCCCCGGCGGGGGCATGTCGAAATTGCTGGCCGTCCGCAGGATCAGGGCACGCTTCGGATCAACACGCCCGGCCTTGCCCTGAAGCGCCAGAGCCTGACAGAACGCGACGTCTTCTTCCGCCGTCGTGGCCATCACGCCCTGTCCATCCGTCCAGTATTTCACCCAGCGTTCGGCCCACTGGTTCATTTTCGCGCCGACCCAGAAAGTCTCGCCCGAAATCGTGTCGCCAAGCTGCACGGAAGGGGGCTTCTGGGCGGGAGCAAAGCCGGTGTAACGCAGGCGCGAGGCCTTCAAACCGTCATTGTCGGGAAGCGTGATGTCTTTCGTCAGCTCATAGGCCCACTGCACGAGGACCGGGTCGAGCGTGTATTCCATGTCCCCCATGCCGGAATGCAACGCGGGGCGCGGCTGTTCATCCGGGGTGCTGCCCTGCACAGGCGTAAACCCGTCCGGCCAGGAGGCGGGAATTTCACGTGGGTCCACCAGATGGGACAGGCCACCATTGATGACGCGCGGTGCCCAGACGGCCGAGCCGATCGTACCGAAATTCGGATCGATCCCGCCAATCCCGGCCAGCACGAAATAGGCATGGCGCAGATCGAACCGCGGATCGAGCACGAGGGCCGTAATGGCCGAGGCCATATGCTCTGGCCCCTCGCCGCTTGCGATGCCCAGAACATGCAGCTCCGGATTGTAGTGCATGACATCATGATCGGTACCGGGGGCCGGGATCGTCTGCTGCAGGGGCAGTTTTTCGATCCAGTTCTGGTACTCGCCCGCTGTATCCCCTGTGTCCTTGCCGATCTCGAAAGTCGTGACGACGACGACGCGAACAGGGATCGGCGCATGAGCCGAGGCCACACCAAAAACACCAAGGGACAGGAGCGCGGCGCCGAAAACGGTTGAGACAGATTTCACCGGTAAAGACCCTCATGTGTGGCAACGGTTTCGAACCGACCGAACCGCTCTTCAAGCGCCCATTGCAGACGGGCTTTCTCGCTGGATTTCAAAAACGCCGTGCAGGACGCGGATGGGACGGGAAACGTCCGGCAGGCCGAGACAAACTGTCCCGGCTGATGATCGGACCACAGGCTTTCGCCCGGCACGAATGCATAGTCCAGCCCGGCGCGGGACAGCGTTTTCAGATCGGCATAGGACAGATCATAGGTCTGGGCCGCGCGGACATATTCCTGTGTCAGATCCCCGCGCGAAACGCCCTCATCATCCGTGGACAGCGCCATTGGCACACCGGCCCGGCGATACAGCGAAAACGGATGAGCAGCGCCTTTGACGCCAAGGATCTTGTCATTGCTGGTCAGGTTGATTTCCACCATCACATGACGCTGCGCCATCTCAGCCAGAAGCGTTTCAGGGTCGTCCTCAAGCGCCACATCCACGCCATGTCCGATGCGACTGGCACCTGCCACATCGACGGCTGCACGAATGTGATGGCGCAAACCCTCCGTAGGGACGAGGCCCGTCGTGAGTTCCCCCGCATGCAGGCTGAGTTTCACGCCCGGATACACGCCGTTCAGAAAATGGAACATCCGCATGTGCAGGTCGTAGTCGCGCATCGCGGTTGGGTCGTCTTCGGGCGCCACGATATTCAGCCCGACGAAGCGCGGGTCGGCTTTCACGGTCGCATATCCGGCATCAAGCTGTGCATAAACGGCCTGGGACGGGAAAGTCCGCAGGGTCTGGAACAGATAGCGCACCGTGACCGCGCAGCCCGGATGGGCCTGCGGTGTTCCACATTTCAGCACGTCCCGCGCCTGCGCTTCCATCCGGTCCGTTTCGGTGCGCGCTTTCTGCACCAGCGCCGGAATTTCCGGCAGGAGCGCCTGATGCGCGGAAGCGAGGTCGTCACCCTGCAACGGATGATGAAAACCCGTCCCGATCATGGCGCCGACACCGGGGGAGATCATCAGTTCCAGATACGTCACATGATCGCGTGCGGCACGGTCGCGGGCTTCGGCCAGCATTTCGCCCTCATGCGCGTCGGCAATGGCGCCAAAGCGGGAAAAAGTTGCGAAGAAATGGTCGTGCCCGGAAGCATCGCCCGGCGACGGGACGAAATCGCGCATGGATAGCGCATCAATCAGCGCGTTTTCCGATCCCGCATGGTGCGACAGATCGGCAGCCGGGAACTCGCCATCTCCCGGATGGGTGCAGGCATGATCGAGAATGCGCTTTTCCGTCAGGGACACGCACAGATGATCGCGTGCCGCCCAGTCCAGCATGCTTTCGGCATAGATCGCGCCGGCCAGATGGTTGTGCAGATCCGCGCCTTTGGGAAAGGCGCGAAGGAACATGTTCAGCCGGACCGGATCATTCCGGACATGGTCATAAACCTGTGCTGCGGAAGACGGGGTGGCGTGTGCGACCTGGATCATCGCCAAAGCGGAAGTCATGCCCAGACAAACGGCAGGCAGAACGGATAGGAAGGGGTGTCGCATGGCCCAACGATGCCGCCCCGCCCCCGGCGTGGCAAGCCATTTTCAGATCGTGACAAACCCTGTCTGAAACGGGCCTTCCGAACATCGGAAAAGCTGGTCCGTTGGCGTGCCCGATGACATAATGCAGCCCCGTTCACCGGTGAGACCAATCCCTTTCCATGCCTGATTTTCCAACACCCGACACAGGGCTTGAAACCCGGATTGCGGACCATGCGCGCCATCTCGGGTTTGATGCGGTCGGGTTCTGCAAGGCCGAACTCGGCCCCGAGGTGGCGCAGGGATTGCGGGAATTCGTCGCACAAGGCCATCATGGCACGATGGAGTGGATGGAGACGCGCATCGAAGAACGCGCCCATCCCCAGGCGCTGTGGCCCGAAGTGCGGAGCGTGATTTCGCTGGGCCTGTCCTATGCTCCGGCACAAGGCCCGACGACCGATCCCGAATGCGGCAATATTTCCGTCTATGCCCGTAACCGCGACTATCATGACGTCATCAAGGGCATGCTCAAGCATCTGGCGCAGTATGTCGTGAAGCTGGGCGGTCCGGAGACGCAGGTGAAGGTGTTCGTCGATACCGCACCGGTTTCAGAACGCGCACTGGCGGAGAAGGCGCAACTCGGCTGGACGGGAAAGCACACCTGCCTCGTTTCGCGGGAGCATGGGTCCTGGCTGCTTCTGGGCGAGATCTACACCACGCTGGAACTCGCGCCCTCCGCACCCAAAGGTGGAAGCTGCGGCTCCTGCACGCGCTGCCTGACCGCCTGCCCGACCGATGCGTTTACGGCCCCCTACCGGATGGATGCGCGCCGCTGCATCTCGTATCTGACGATCGAGCACAAAGGCCCGATCCCGCACGAACTGCGCGCGAAGATCGGCAACCACATCTATGGGTGCGACGACTGCCTGTCCGTCTGTCCGTGGAACCGCTTTGCCGAGAACGCGCGGCATATCAAACTTCAGGCGCGTCCTGAACTTGTCGCCCCAAAGCTCGACGAACTGGTCCGGCTGGATGATGCGACCTTCCGGACATTCTTTTCCGGCTCGCCCATCAAGCGGATCGGGCGCAACAGATTTGTACGCAACGTGCTGATCGCCATTGGAAACTCCGCCGATCCGTCGCTCCTCCCCGCGGCGCGGGACCTGCTGGCAGACCCGGACCCGGATGTTGCCGAGACGGCGCACTGGGCCATCACCCGTCTTGAGGACCATCCGGCATGAGCGATCTCGTCAAACGCAGCCTGTCCCTGTCCGGACATCGGACGTCCGTGGCGCTCGAGCCAGAATTCTGGACGGTTCTGGACATGATCGCCACAACCCGACAGCAGAGTTTTGCCTCACTCGTCGCCGCGCTGGATGCAACGCGACCGCCCGAACGTCCGCTGGCTTCCGCGCTTCGGGTTGCTGCACTTATGCATCTGCAAAAGCGCCTCGACGGCGCCGGCTAGGCTTTATCGGCTTGCAGCCCCAGCCAGTCCGGATGGCTGCGCTCGATCCAGCGCAGGACGCGGCCCTGCAAGCGGCGGAACAGCGCAATATCCTGTGACAGCAGCATCACGCCGATCGGCAGCATCCACAATCCGAGAACTGGCAGAATCGACAGGACGCCGCCCAGCATAAAGAGTACGCCCGCCGGAATCCGCACCCATTTATGCGAGGGCTCCCGCAGCCAGTTCAGCACGGTCTGCAACTTCTCGGGCAGCCGGCGGATCAAAAGCTCCATCAACTCATCATCAGTACGAGGGGGCAGCGAAGAAGTCATGAAAATATCCGTCAAACAGTCTGAAATCCTGACACCACAAAGCATGAAGAGCGGCCGGGTTCGTCATCCGGCTTTCATAGCACGCCTCACGCCAAAGCTTTCAGCTTCTGGCAAGCCCGGCTGTACGATCTGTCATTTGCCGCCACGAACGGGCGTGCTAGGCTGAAGTCATGGCTATCTGGGGCAAAATGTTCGGTGGTGTCGCGGGCTTCGCGGTTGGTGGTCCTTTCGGAGCGCTGATGGGCGCGGCTCTGGGGCATGCTGCCGATAGCGGCTCCTTGCTCAAACCCTCAACAGGGGGATGGAGCGAGCGTTTTCCTGCAAATGGCCGTCCCGACCCCAACAGCGCGGCCTTTTTCGGAGCGGCCAAGATCGCGGCGGCGCTGGGCAAGCGGGATCAGCTCTATGCCATCGGACTTGTCGCGCTGTGTGCGAAACTTGCCAAGATCGACGGCCCGGTCAACCGGCACGAGATCAACGCTTTCAAGACCTGCTTCCAGTTCCCGTCCGACAACGTCAAGGAAGTCGGCATGCTGTTCGACCGCGCACGCGACCGGACGGACGACTTCGAGATGTATGCCCGCGAAATGGGTGCGGCCTATGCCGACAACACGGCGCCGCTTGAAAATCTCATGACGGCCCTGTTCCGCATCGCCCGCGCCGATGCCGGGCCGGACCGCAAGCTGCATCCCAGAGAAATCGACTTTCTCCAGCGTGTACACCGGGCCTTCGGCCTCCCCGCGGGGGCGTGGGAGCGGGCGGAAAACGGGAACAGCCGCGCTGCCAGTTCAAACGAGCCGGACGCCTATCGCATTCTCGGCATCACGCGCACGGCCACCGATACCGAAGTGCGCGTCCGCTGGCGGACCCTGATCCGCGAACATCATCCGGACGTTCTGGCCCAGAAACCCATGTCCGAAGCCGAGCGCCGCCGCGCGCAGGACAAGGTCGCCCGCATCAATGCCGCGTGGGACCGCATCAAGCGCGACCGGCAGCTTTGATCTTTCGCAATATTGCGGAAACTTTTATTCACCAACGCGCGTAAAGCAGTCTCAACCGGCAAGAGAGATGTGCCATGGGACTGATCCTTCTTGTAATCCTGATCCTCCTGCTGATCGGTGCGCTGCCGTCATGGCCGTACAGCTCAAAATGGGGATACTATCCCTCCAGCGGACTTGGCCTGATCGTGGTCATTGTCGTGATCCTTGTCCTGATGGGACAGATCTGAGCATAAAAAAACCGCGCTCCTTCCAGAGCGCGGCTTTCTGTTTCAGTCCCTACCCTAAAAGCCGAATTCAGGCCGGGATGGCGGCTTTTACGCCCTTTTCGCGGATGATCTTCCGCAGCGCGATGACCTTCTGATCCAGTTCGGACGTATCCAGATCGCGCCACCCGTCGAATGCCGGGAGCTTCAGAGAGCTTTCGAAATCGTCAGCCTTGGCAAGCTTCCATTCGGCGTCACCATAAGTCGGCTCGGACGATTCATACGTCCCACCCTTCTCGTCCCGACCACGCAGCATTTCGAGATAGGATGCAATTCCGAACGCAATGCGTGACAGGTCCCGCTTGCCTTCGATCGCCCGGCGCACGGTTTCCGTCCAGAACACCTGAACCTTGGAACAGCCATCGCTGGCAATCCGGAGCGTCTGGTCCGACATCGCCTTGTTGGAGAAACGGCTAATGACGCTGTCCCGGTAACCTTCGAGCGTCATGCCTGAAGGCGCCTTCAGTGTCGGGATGACATCCCTGTTGAGGTAGTTCTTCAGATTGCCAAGGAGCTCGCTGTCTTCAATGGCGTCATCCACATTCTCATAACCGACCAGAATGCCCGGGAAGCAGAGCGTGACGTGCCCGGCATTGAGCATCCGGATCTTGACGTGCTCCCAGTCCGTCACATCCCCGACCATCTGCACACCGGCTTTTTCAAGCGGCGGACGACCATCCGCAAACTGGTCTTCGAGAACCCACTGGTGGAAATCCTCGGCCACCAGCGGCAGGTCGTCATCCAGCCCGCTGGCCGTGTTCAGTTTCTTCGCAATGGCCGTTGAAACGGTCGGGGTGATGCGATCAACCATTCCGTTCGGGAAGGTCGCGTTCTCCTCGATCCATTTTGCCAGTTCCGGATCGCGCGCTTTCGCATAGCCGAGGAAAGCCTTGCGGGCGACATTGCCGTTGTGGCGCAGGTTGTCGCAGGACATGACCGTAAACGCCTTGTGTCCGGCATCCCGGCGGCGACGCAGGGCCTCGACGACATAACCGAAGACGGTGGACGGCTTTTCCGGGTTCTGCAGATCGGCCTTCACCGCCGCATTTTCCAGATCGAACGCGCCGGTTGTCTCGTTGATGTTGTAGCCGCCTTCCGTGATCGTCATGGACACGATGCGGATGGCAGGGTCGGCCAGATGCTTCAGCACGGCTTCAGGATCTGCCGGGGCGAGAAGATAATCGCGCAGCGCCCCCATGACGCGCACCGTGCTTTTGCCGGAAGGTGCCGTCTCGGTCAGGGAATACAGGCAGTCCTGTTTTTTGAATTCCTCGGCCTTTTTCTTCGAGCGGTCACTGCCCGTCAGACCAACGCCAATGATCGCCCAGTCAGGCGCGTGTTCGAGGATCTGCTCCACATAGAACGCTTCATGAGCCCGGAAAAAATTGCCGACACCGAAATGCACGATCCCCGGTTTCACGCCATCAATGTCGTAAGGGGGCGCCTGGACACTGGCGGGAAGAGATTTGAGGGTTTCGCGCGTAATCATGGACTTCTCCGTGGTTTCGGGCCGGTCTCTGACGGGGACCGACAAGGCCGGGCATGTGCCATCATAGCCCCCGGACAACGCAAAAGCCGAATAACGGTTTCAACAGCCCCCGGAACCGTCCGCCGCAAAGACCCTGGGAAAGAGGCGTCAGAGCCCTTTCATGCCACTCACATCTTCGCGCATGACCACACCCACGGCCCTTTCCAGATCTTCCCGGAAAAGGGCCATCACAAAGCGCATTTCCGGTCGGGTCTGTTCTTCCAGGCGTGGCAGAAGATGAAGAATTTCTTCATCCTGCGCCTGTCGCGGATGACGGCTGTTCTTTGCGAGCAGCTGTTCTTCACAACTATGTGCCAGCGCCCGGAGCGCATGGCTCAGCCCTTTGTACAACGGCATCAGGCCGGTATTTCCTGCCGCGCGCCCCGTCGCAATGGCCCGCGCGACCAGCATCGTATCATTCAGCAGGCGCCGCATGAGCCGTGGCAGCGCTGCCAGAACCGGATCACGTTTTTCCAGTTCCTTCAGCCGCTCGCGCCGCGCTTCGGTGACGGCGTCCTCAAGCTCTATCAGCAGGGCCACACAGTCATCGTTCTGCTGCTCGATTGCCGTCCATCCCGTATTCTGGTCGAGCGCGCTTTTGAGAAGCTGGTCCATGCACCGTAACAGACGCCCGGCCGTATGGAATGCCTGCTTGCGCGCACTGCTGTGCAGAATGAGGAACGATACGACGATCGACACCGCAACGCCCATGACAATGGCCAGAAGCCGCGTGACCAGCGGCAGGAACGGGCTGCCCTGACTGGGAAACAGATACACGATCATCAGCGTGATGCAGGCGAAACGCAGCGTCGGCTGAATGGCCGTCAGGAACACCAGCGGCGTCAGCATGATCCAGAACGGAACCCAGCGCAGACCCGTCGTGATTTCCAGCACGACCGCACACCCACCCGCCAGCGCTCCGATCACCGTTCCGCTGATCTGGTCCCGAGCCGTGGCCATGGTCTGGCTGATGCTGGACTGCGTCACGATCAGGGCCGTGACCAGCGCCCAGATCGTTTCCTGCAGATGCATGAGCGATCCGACGATCCACGCTACGACCACCGACACCAGAACCCGGATGGTCTGGCGTATTGCGGGACGCATGACTTCGCGCCAGCTGCTGTTCCGGGGCGGCGCAGGCAGCCAGGCCCGGCCCAGACGTATCAGAACATTCATGCTCACATTTCAGTACAGGTGAAAATCAGTTCCCCAGAAAGGGCACCGGAACCCAGCGCAGCCCGTCGTCGTCCTGCACCAGCAGCAGGGCTTCCGTCTTCTTGCGCTCGTGCAGACCCTGCACGGCCTTGGCGAAATCGTCCGGGGTGTTGATCTGGTCCTGCCCGACCTGCGTAATCACGTTGCCTTCCACAATCCCGCGCGAGGCGGCGGGGCTGCCCGCCTCGACCCGCGAGACGAGAACGCCGCGCTGATCGTCAGACAGCGCATATTGCGTGCGTGCGTCCGCGTCGATCGCACTGACCGTCACCCCCAGTTCACCCAGAGCCGCATGGCGGTGTTCAGGCTGGTGCGTGTCTGATGGCGGCATATCCGGCGGCGTGGGGGACTGCGCGAGCGTGATCGGCAGCGTTTTGAGGGCACCCTTGTGCCAGACCGTCAACTGCGCCTGCGTCCCCGGCAGAATGGAGGCAATGATGCGTGGCATGGTCTGGCCGGTCACGTCCTGATCGTTGACGCGGGTGATGATGTCGCCAACCTCAAGACCCGCTTTTGCAGCCGGGCCTTTCGGATCGATTTCAGAAATCAGCGTTCCCTTGCCGTTGGAGCCGTCCGACTTGCGGAAATCGAGCGTCTCGGCGATGTCGTTCGTCACATCCTGGAATTTCAGCCCCATCCAGCCGCGCGAGACATGCCCGGTGCGCCGAAGCTGGTCGATGATCCCCCGCGCATCATCCGCCGGAATGGCAAAACCGATTCCGATGGAATCACCCCCCGAGCCGCCATAGATCAGCGTGTTGATGCCAATGACTTCACCGGACAGGTTGAACAGCGGACCGCCGGAATTGCCACGATTGATGGCGGCATCTGTCTGGATATAGTCGTCATACAGGCCATGTTCGACGTTTCGTCCGCGCGAGGAAATGATGCCTGCCGTCACGGTTCCGTTCAGCCCGAACGGGTTGCCGATCGCCAGAACCCAGTCCCCGATCCGCGCTTTGTCGCTCCGGCCCAGCGGGACGGTCGGAAGCGGACGCTTGGGCTTGACCTCCAGCACGGCCAGATCGACCTGACTGTCCCGTCCCACGATCCGCGCCGGCATTTCGGTCCCGTCCTGAAGCGTGACGCTGACCTGATCCGCCCCTTCGATCACGTGGTTGTTCGTCACAATGATTCCGGATGCATCAATGATGAAGCCTGAACCCAGAGCCTGCTGACGGCGGGGCGGATGGTTCGGGGCGGGCTTATGCTTCAGATAATCATGGAAGAATTTTTCCAGCGGTGAGCCCTGCTGGAAGGGGGGCACCTGCGGGCCGTCAGGATCGCTGGAATCGGGCCCCTTGTCATCCGTCTTCGCAGGCTTGAGCACAGCGGATGTCGAGACGTTCACGACCGACGGCAGGAGCCTGTTTGCCAGATCCGCAAAGCTCGACGGCACCGAACGTGGCGCAGGAGTCGGTACGGAAGACGGCTGGCCTGCAACCGGTGCAGCATCCTGAGCCAGCGCCGGAGCCGCGCTCAGCGCCCAGCCTGCGGAAAGGGACAGCGCCAGAGCAGAAACAGAAAGACGGACAGACGGGTTTTTCATGCCCCCACGCTAACGCAGAACATGGCCCTTCGTCACCATCCTGCCGTTCAGGATGCGTTTGCAGCCCATTCATGATAGCGTCAAAGTCTTTCCCGATATGATATTTCCCTTGATGAGAGCCCGGCATGACTGACACCACGCCCCCCAACGACATGCCGCCCGCTTCCCCCGGGACGGACGCCTCCAGCGCCGAAACCCGCATCACCGATATCCTGAAATCTGAGCAGGACGGTCAGGGCTCGAACGTCCTGTCTTTCGCAGCGCTTGAGAGCGTCTCGGTTCAGAACGGCCATGCGCATGTTTCCCTGGCAACGTCACGGGACAACGCATCGCGCGTAGAGCCCCTGCGGCCGCGTGTCGAAGCAGCGATCGCGAGCCTGCCGGGCATCACGGGCGCCACCCTGTCCTTCACGTCCCACCGCCCCGCAACGCCGACCGCCGCCAACGCGCCCGCGCAGGGCGGAGGGCACCGCCCCTTCAATCTGGGCGACAAACGCCGCAACGCCGCGAGCCGACATGCTCCCGAGACGCTGCTGCCGGGCGTGAAGGCCGTTATTGCTGTCGCATCGGGCAAAGGAGGCGTCGGCAAATCCACCACGGCCGTCAACCTTGCGGTCGGTCTTGCGCGCGAGGGCCTGAAGACCGGACTTCTGGATGCGGATATCTATGGCCCCTCCCTCCCCCGGATGCTGGGACGCAACACCCGTCCGGACGTCGTGGACGGAACGATCCTGCCGATCGAAGCCTGGGGCCTGAAGAGCATGTCCATCGGCTATCTGGTGGACGAAAATCAGGCCATGATCTGGCGCGGTCCGATGGTCATGGGCGCGCTGACGCAGTTTCTGGGCGAAGTCGAATGGGGCGAACTCGACGTTCTCGTGATCGACATGCCCCCGGGCACCGGCGACGCGCAGCTGACGCTGGCCCAGAAACTCGGCCCCAAGCTTGCCACTGGCGGCGCGGTCATCGTCTCCACGCCGCAGGATATCGCGCTGCTGGACGCAAGACGCGGCGTGGCCATGTTCGAGCGGATGGAAACCCCGATCCTCGGCGTTGTCGAGAACATGTCCTATTTCTGCTGCCCGAACTGCAACCACCGGACGGAGCTGTTCGGGCACGGGGGTGCCAAGGCCGAAGCCGAAAAAATGGGCGTTCCGTTCCTCGCGGAGATCCCGCTGCTCGCCGATATCCGCGCAAGTGGCGATGACGGGACTCCGATCATCCTTTCCGCACCCGACAGCGAAGCGGCGCAGGCCTATACACGGCTTGCGCAGGCTGTGGCCCGTTCCCTGTCTTCCGAACACAGCACGAAAGAGCCGTCATGATCCGTATTCTTCTCCTCGGCGCCTGCCTGACAGGAGCAGGCCTGACACTGGCTGGCTGCTCCCATACGGTCACGCATCAGGGGCTTTCTTCCGACGGCTATGGCTTTACGAAAGACTCACAGCATCTGCCACCGCCCGCAGACCTGACCACCCCCATCCCACACTGAAATCCAAACGAAAATCCGGTACGCGAACAGAGAATCGTTCTCGGGCGCTTGACCTGACAGGCCCGGACATGGAAAAAGCCGCACTGCCGATGCCGGGTTAGCACAGTGGTAGTGCAGCGGTTTTGTAAACCGAAGGTCGGGGGTTCAAATCCCTCACCCGGCACCAGCTTTTTCCAAAAGCATGGCGACAGCGACGAGCGGATGGTCAATGCCGTTCAGAGCGCAGTTTACCTGCGCATTTTTGCCACAAAATCAGAATTCTCACCCCGCACCAGTAATGCACAAGTATCGCACCCACAGAGGGTGAAATGTGGGTATTCCAATAATCTTCTTGACAGACTTGGCGCCAAATCCTGATCGGCCTTGCGACCTGATTCTAAAATTATCGCATTAAATCAGTATCTTAAAAAATTTTACGCTCCCAAAAATACGAATCGGAGCGCTCCAGGCAGATGGCAATACCCTGTGGATAAGTCTGTTTGTAAAAAGCCCTGAGATAAATGTGATAAAATTCACACGAATCCGCGCTGAATCTCTCATGACAGCCCATGAAGTAAAAAATCAGAGAATATCTGCTTTTATTTACCGTTTATTGGGCTAAATATTTTATGAAGCGGGCCAGAAAAAATGAATGGCAACAGATATCAGGACAAGCGAGCCCGCTATCCCGGCCCAGACAAGAAGATTAGGTGGATTTACAGGAGCATCTTCCACAGGGCTTTCAACCTGTGCCTCCCGCGCCTCGCTCATCAGCCGTTCAAGATCGCTTTTGGCGGAATCGTTTCCGGCAGATGCGAAGCCGGGGCTGGGTTCAGGACTGGCCATCCAGAACCGCCGCCATTTCAGACCATTCCCGCTTGGTCAGGCCGGAATTCTCCTGCGTGACGGTTTCACCCGCCAGGCGGCGGCGCACAACCTTCAGCATCCCGGCCGAAAGCGTAAAGGCGCCAAGGCGATATTCCTCGAATGCCGCAGACGTCGCGGGCACCCAGGCCTTGAGAATTTCGATCATCTTTTCCGCATAGACGCGGATCTCGTACTGCGCATGCGGATCGGCGCGCAGGGCGAGGAAATGCATCAGATTGTGCAGATCAATCTTCCAGTACCACTGCGTGTAGGTGTTCAGGGTCAGATTGATCCGTGCAAGCTCACGCGCCAGACCCGTACCTTCAGGGTTCAGCAGGCTCTCATAATCGTCGTAGCACTGGCTAGCATCCCGACGCAGGATTTCCAAAACCTCGTGCGCCGTTTCGGCATCCAGTGCATCGCTGCGTCCCTGCCGGTTTGAACTGCTCTGCGCAGCGACCTGATCCGTCGCCGGAAGGTAGAATTCCCGATCCAGAATGGAATAGCGCGCCGAATACTCGTTCACGCTCGCCATACGGTGACGAATCCACTGCCGCGCGACGAACACTGGCAGCTTCACATGGAATTTGATCTCGCACATCTCGAACGGCGTCGAATGACGGTGACGCATCAGATAGCGGATCAGACCCGCATCTTCGGACACCTTCTTCGTCCCGCGACCATAGGACACACGCGCAGCCTGAACGACCGCACCATCGTCGCCCATATAATCGACCACGCGAAGGAAACCATGATCCAGCACCTCGAAAGGCGTGAAAAGCAGGTTTTCCATCGCCGCCACGGTCGGACGGGACGTAAGCTGGGGTTCGCTGCGCTGCGCTTCGATTTCAGCGCGCTGTTCGGATGTCAGTGCCATGGCGGCGGGGTCTAGCATGCAGAATCGCGCGCCGTCACGCAGGATAATTCTTTTTCCTTGCGGGCAAACATCCGGCCTCCTATGTTCATCAATGCAAGGGGTTCGTCCCCGGCTATGGCGATAAACGGTAAGTGGAATAAGTGTTGTGGACCCGGGGGCAGTGCCCGGCGTCTCCACCATGAAAAACCCCTCGCAAAAGGGGTCTGTGGGGACGAAACAGGCTCGACGCGCACGGTAAAGGCTTATCTTTTGCCCGGCATTGTACCACCGTCATCGGGCTAAACTTACAAGTGCCAACGATAACTCAGAGGTGCTCGCTGTCGCTGCATAAGCGATAAGCGCGGTTCGGGAGGGCACCGGGCAACAGAAGCCCTCCCACCTCATCATGTCTCCGACATTCCTCTCAAAGACGGCTTGCCATCCGTGCCGGTCTGTCGCATCCCTTGATGAAAGTTGACCGAAACATCAGGCTTGCGACCATGAGCGACGACGATCACAACGGCCAGGACGGCTTCGAGCACGAGCTTCCCGAAAGCCTCCTCCCCTATGATGACTGGGTGGAAGACGCCTACCGTGAGGTCATGCTGCGTGCGATCGAGCATGTTGCGGCCGAGGGGCTGCCGGGGGCCCATCACTTCTATCTGACGTTCCGGACGAACCGGCCGGATGTGATCATCCCTGCCCGTCTGCGGGCACAGTATCCCGAAGAAATGACCATCGTCCTTCAGCACCAGTTCTGGGATCTGGCGCTGGACCGCGACAAGAACGTGATTTCGGTCGGTCTGTCCTTCGGCGGCGTTGGGAGCATCCTGTGCATTCCCGTCAATGCCATCACGGCCTTTGCCGACCCCCACATCCGGATGGCCCTGCGCTTCAACCACTCCCCGCTTGAAGACGATGAGGACATCGAAATTCCCGAGGGCGCGGTAGAGCCCGACGATATTGATCCGGCCCATCATCCGGACGTCCAGCCCGAGCCCTCCTCTTCGGAAGACGGCAAAAAAGACGCGGAAGTGGTCAGCCTCGCGGCCTTCCGCAAGCGTCCGCCCAGCTAGGCGTTAGCCAGAGTGTGTGGTTCCGGCCTATACTGACCGGAACCAATGGCCTGAATGTCGCTTTCATGAGGGATCCCCATGCGCTTTACCGTCGATCGCCTTGACCATATCGTGCTGACCGTCCGGAACCGGGACCTGTCTGCGTCCTGGTATCAGCGGGTTCTGGGCATGGATATCGACGAGTATGGCCGCAACAATCGTGTGGCCCTGAGCTTCGGCGGCCAGAAGATCAATCTTCGCCCCGAAGGCTCGGAAGGTTGGGATACCGCCGGAGCCGCTGCTCCGGGCACATCGGATCTGTGTTTCACAACGGCCATCGCCAGTGAACAGATCGTCAAGCATCTGGAAAAATGCGGCGTGGAAATCGTTGAAGGCCCGGTCGCGCGCCTTGGCGCACTGGGGCCGATCACATCCGTTTATTGCCGAGACCCGGATGGTAATCTGATCGAACTGGCTTCCTATAACGGCTGAAGGCAGCGGAGCCTAGCGCCGCTGCCTTCAGATCGCGTTACCAGTTCTTGGAAATCAGCCAGAATTCCTCGGAGGTGAGGGTAATGGCGTTACAGTCCTTCGTCTCCGCTGCTGCCTTGGCGAGCGCATGAATCCGTTCGATCATGATCGTCTTGCGCTGATGGGCCTCGGACGTTTCCTTCACGGTCGACAGGGTCTGAAGCGCGGATTCGGAAGCTTTGGCGACGCGTGCGGCGTCAATGGCGGCATAAGACATGAAATGTCTCCCTGAATGTAAAAACCCCTCGGAGCCTACCCCACGGCCGCTGGGATACCAACTGCGTTGCCCGCAAGGCGTCGTGAGGGGGAGTTTATACCGATGTCACTGCCAGCGCCGCTTCATAAGCATCCAGCACCTCTTGTGCCGGGCCATCCATGCGGATTTCCCCGCCCTCCATCCAGATGATGCGCGTACACCACTGCCGGAGAATTGACAGCGCGTGGGACGTCACCACCAGGATCTCCGCCGCGTCGACCATGCTCTCCAGTCGTGCACGAGCCTTATCCTGAAATTTCTGATCCCCGGCCATGAACCATTCGTCCATCAGCAGGATCCGGGAACGCGGCACCGTCGCTAGCGCAAAACCCAGCCGGACAGACATGCCGGAGGAATAGAGCCGCACCGGAAGGTCGAAAAACGCTCCCAGATCCGAGAACGCCTCCACATCCTGTTCCAGTTCCTGTGTCGCAACCCGTCCCATTCCCATGCGACAGGCGAAGAGCTGGATGTTCTCACGTCCTGTCAGCTCACCGTTCATACCTGCATTGGGATCAATGAGGGCATGGGTGTCGCCTTCGATGTCCAGCGTGCCGTCACCCGTTTCATAAATCCCGGCGAGCACGCGCAGGAGCGTCGATTTTCCCGCACCATTATGCCCGACCAGCCCGACCCGTTCCCCTTCGGCAATCGTGAGGCTGACATTGAAAAGGGCCTGAACTTCCACGACTTCGGCGGAGTTGCCACTGACGCGCATTCTGCCACCCACTGCGCCCGATTTTGCGGCCACGGTACTTTTCGCACGGGCCAGCAGGGTCTTCTTCAGCGAACGCGAACCGCCATGCAGAACGGGGAATGACAGGGAGAGATCTTCGAGACGGATATGGGCCATGATGTCAGATCCAGAAGACAATGCGCGCCCGCGTCCGGATGAACGCACGTACGGCAATCAGCCAGAACACCGCACTGATGGCCAGCGCAATGCTCCAGATCTGCAGGGATGGCACACGCCCGAGCAGAGGCTCGCGCACGATTTCCAGCAGCGGATAGAACGGATTGTACAATAGATAGGACGCCTTTGCGCCAAGCTGCTGCGGCATCCAGATGACCGGCGTCACGTAGAACACGATCTGCAACAGCGCCCCGACGATGGGCGCAACATCCCTGAAGCGGGCGCAAAGCGATCCGAACACCATGCAGGCGGCAAACCCGTCCAGAGCCCAGAGCAGAAGAGCCGGAACCGCCAGAACGGCATTCAGTCCCGGCCAGACATGATAGAGAGCGAATACGGCAAGCGGCACCACGATATTATGGGCAAACACGATCGCATTCCGCACCACGACACGCAGCGCATACAGCAGGAGCGGCAGCTGGACGGACCGCACCATGGCCTCCGCTTCAAGAAAGCAGGTGCAGGATTCCTGGATCAGGCTTGAAAGCCCCACACTCCACAAGGTGAGCGACAGCGACAGGAACGGCAGATAGGTCGCAAGCTGCATATGAAACAGCCGGCTGTAGAGAACGCCCATCGAGGCGACCATCAGCGCGGAGGTGATCGTAAGCCAGAATGGCCCCAGCGCGGACCCCCGATACCGGAGCCGGATATCGAGCCAGCCGAGCCGCACACCCAGTCTCCACAGGCGTCGTGTCTCCTTCCAGTCCGCCCAAGCCCGCGCGGCAGGACTGCTGCGGGGAGTGTCACGACGGGTCTGTCTGCGCGGCACTTCGTCCCGTGCAGCACTGGAAGCTGGAGAAGGTACACTCATACAGTCCGCCTACCCGATCCCCCATGTCCCGGCAAGAAGACGCTACAGTGATCATCATATTCCGGGAAGTTCATATTCGGGAAATGAATTTCCGCTACACCCGGATCAACGGACAGTCCTGCATCAGAAAATCTGCCCGTCAGAACCCTTTTTCCTAGTTTCGCCGCAATCCCCGTGTATGCTTGACACAATGAGACCCGTTTTCCTCAGGTGCCCCGACCCGATGCCCAGACCCGTCTTTCCTTTCCGGACTTCTGTCCGCACCCTGTCTCTCATTCGTGCGGGCGCGGCGTTCGGTTTGGTCGGGCTTCTGGCGGCCTGTGCCGGCAACAATGCCGACATGGGATCCTCTTCGGAACTGCCGGTCTCGCAGGAAGCGGCCAATTACCGCGCTCATGCAAAATCCTATTACGCCCCTCCGGGCCCCCCCGAAGATCCATGGGGACCTTATATCCGCGAGGCGTCCGAGCGCTTTGACGTACCCGATGCCTGGATCCGGGCCGTGATGCAGCAGGAATCCGGCGGTCACCTTTTCGACCATAACGGCAACTTCATCACATCGGTTCCTGGGGCGATGGGCCTTCTGCAGCTCATGCCCCCGACCTATGACGACATGCGCCAGCAATACGGGCTTGGCGAAGATCCCTTCGATCCGCATGACAATATTCTCGCAGGCACGGCCTATCTGCGCCAGATGTATGACATCTATGGCTCTCCCGGCTTCCTTGCAGCCTATAATGACGGTCCGGGCAGCCTTGACCGTTATCTGCGTCGCGGCCGCGCGCTGCCACGCGAGACACGCCGGTATGTCGCCGCGATCGGACCGCATATCGCCGGGATCACGCCCCGTAACCGCTCCGCCGCCGATCTTCTGGTCGCACAGCATGACCCGAACGCGCAGGTCATGCTGGCCCAGAATACCCAGCCTGCCGATATGATTCCAGCGGCCTCCCCCTCCGAACGACAGGCCGTGAGTGCAGCCTGGAGCCATCGGGAAACAGCTGAAACGGCGTCTGACAATACAGACTCCGACACGTCGTCCACCACGTCCCAGAGTGCGACACAGCAGAGCGCAGCGTCGCCTGCAGAGGCTCCGGTTCAGGTCGCCTCCACTGCGGGGTCGGACGCTCCGACAAGCATCAGCGCCGCCTGGGCCGCCCGGGGTTATGCGCCAGCACCCGCTCATCCTCTTGTGCGTCAGGCCTCCGTGCCCGCAGACGATGTGGCAGACAACCGCGTAACGGCACAGGAAATCCCGATCGGGCATCATCTCCAGCCCCAGCCGATCATGGCCGTCATGCCCGCCACCCGTCCCCAGTACCGCATGGCGCTTCCTGCTGCGTCCGCTCCGGCCAAAAGCACAGCGACACCGGGAAATGCGACCGGAAACTGGGCCATTCAGGTCGGCGCCTTTGCCAATGCCAAGCAGGCAAGCCTTGCGACCGCCACGGCTCATAGCAAAGGCGGTGTTGTGGTGGCCTCCGCCAGATCGCAGGTGGAAGGCGTCAAAAATGGCCGGTCCCATCTCTATCGTGCACGCCTGACGGGGCTGACACATGAAAATGCGGTTGCAGCCTGCCGCCGTCTGTCGCACGGTTCTCCCTGCGTCGTGGTTCCGCCCGGCGCCTATTGATCCGTTTGCCGGGCTGCGTGCTAGCCCGCTTTTCTGACAGGAATACAAAACCCCGATGCGCCGCTTTCTTGCAACGACCGCTTTCTGTGCTGTCGCCCTCTCCGGCGCCCTGACGATCACTCCGGCGCATGCCGCCCTCGAAACCGGCAGCCATGCTCCGGATTTCTCGGCCCCTGCAAGCCTCGGCGGGCACGAGTTCACCTATCATCTGGCCGACGCCCTCAAGACGGGCCCGGTGGTCCTGTATTTCTATCCGGCGGCTTTCACCAAGGGCTGCACGATTGAAGCCCATGAATTCGCGGACGCCATTCCCGACTTCAAGGCGCAGGGCGCAACCGTCATCGGCGTTTCCATGGACCCGATCGACAAGCTCGACCGGTTCTCCGTCAGCGAATGTCGCAGTACCTTTGCCGTGGCTGCCGACCCGACGGGCAAGATCACCCGCAGCTATGCCGCCAAAATGCCCCTGCTGCACATGGCGAGCCGCACGTCCTACGTCATCGCGCAGGATGGTCATATCGTCATGAGCTATGCCTCGATGTCTCCTGACGAGCACGTTTCGCGCGCGCTTGCCGCGGTAAAGGCCCTGAAGCAGACCCCGTGAGCGCACGTCTTCCGTCAGTGACTCCCGATCTGTTCGACCACCATCATGTCGGTGATTCAGGCCCTCTGAAACTGTCCGCGGATGTCAGCAGCACCGCGATCTATGGCGGCCCGAAAGACTGCTACCGTTACACGCTGCGCCGCGTCTGGGACGACACAAGCCCCATGGTCATGTGGCTGATGATGAACCCGTCTGTGGCGACCGAGTTCGGCGATGACCGTACGGTCGCCAAATGCCAGCGTTACGCGCGGGCGTGGGGCTATGGCGGCATGTTCGTCGGCAACAGCTTCGCCTATCGCTGCACGGATCAGAAGCGCCTGCTGGAAGTGGACGATCCGGTCGGGCCGGACAACGATGCCCACCTGCTGGAGATGGCCCGCCAGGCCGATCTGGTCGTGCTGGCTTATGGATCGCCACAGGCCAAGGGCCTGCGCGCGCGCGGCACCGAAGTTGCCCGCCTGATGGGGCAGAACGGCATCCGGGTTACGGCCCTGCGCCTGAGCAAGAGCGGGCGTCCTGAACATCCGCTCTATCTGCCCTCGATTCTGACCCCGGAGCCGCTCGACCCCGATACGCTGGGCTGAGCGGTGTTTTCCGGGTCAGGCTGCATCAGTTCGCAGCTTTGTCCTGTTCCTTGATGACCCAGACCAGAACGACATGCTGGTCGTGGTTCGGATAGGTCGCCTGGGGCTGGAAAGATCCCCCGACATTCTTGTTCTTATAGAGGGCCTGGATGGCCTGCTGGTCTGCAGACAGCAGTTCGTTCGAAACAGGTCCGCCCGCGCGAAGCTTGGTCGCGGCTTCCAGATCGGCTGTCGAAACCTTTTTGTTTCCCTGGAACTCGACCTTGTCCAGAACGAGCGAAGCAGGCTGGGCAGGAGCGCTCGCGGCCTGTTCCTCAAGAATGATCTTGACGGCCACGCCATTGCCAGAGATCCGCAGACGCTCTTCCAGGCTGGTCCCGACATTGCGCGATGAATAAAGCTCGCCGACCCGTTTCTGACCTGCATCCAGATCGTTGCGCGTAACCTTGTCACCTGCGTGATAGCCGAACGCCTGCAGGATGTCCGCCGTCGGAACGCGGCTGTTGCCCTGAACAGCAACACTCATCAGCTTGAGCGGCACATTTGGAGCCGGAACCGCCGCAAAAGCATATTCCGTGGCAGCCGTTCCAGCGAAGGACGCAACAGCCAGCGAAACACCCAGAAAACTCCGGGCAAGCAGGGGACGAAGGGACATCTGGAAATTTCCTGTCATGAAAAAACTCTGACTTTTACGCTACAGGAGTTCCCGGCTTTGGCAAATCGCCGTTGCGCCGATCCAGAATTCATATTTTAGTTGCGAATAAATCTCATTATCGCAATAACGCGCCCAACTGCTTCTTGCTTCGAGGTCTCCGTGCGCGCATCGCTTTCCATTCCGTTCTCAAACCCGCTCCGGGTTGCGCGCCTGTCCTGTCTGCTGCTGGCAGGGACAGCTTTTCCCGTTTTCGCCGCCCCTTCCGTCGTCTCCGACACGACATCCACCGCTTCGGCAAAGCCTTCAACAGAAGCGCAACAGGTCAGTCAGGATGAGGAAATCGTTGTCCGCGCCAGACGCCGGGATCAGATGCAGGTCAGCAGCGGCGGACAGCTCGGGGCTCTGGGCAACAAAAAGGGGCTGGATGTTCCGTTCAACATCCGCAGCTACAATTCCAGCCTGATCCTCAACCAGCAGTCCCAGACGCTCGGCGAGGTTCTGGAAAACGATCCGTCCGTCCGCACGACCTATGGCTACGGCAATTTCTCGGAAATGTTCGTCATCCGCGGCTTTGCCGTGAATGGCGACGACGTTTCGATCAACGGGCTCTACGGCATTACGCCCCGGCAGCTCGTCTCGCCCGAACTCTACGATCAGGTGCAGGTTCTCAACGGCGCCAGTGCGTTCCTCAACGGGGCAGCACCCAGCGGGTCGGCCATCGGCGGCAACATCAACCTGCTGTTCAAACACGCAACGAATGCCCCCCTCACCCGCATCACCGGCGATTACACCAGCAGCGCCATGGGCGGTGGCAGCATCGACGTTGGCCGTCGGTTCGGACAGGACAAGGATTTCGGCGTGCGGCTGAACGTCGCGGGCAAAAGCGGCGAAGATGCCGTGACGGACGAATACCGCCATTCCACCACGTTGGGCGCGGATTTCGACTGGCATGACCGCGACAACCGCACCCGCGTTACAATGGATATCGACTATGAAAACCAGGGCGTGGACGGGGGGCGGCCGGCGATCTTCCTTGGCAGCGCCGTCACGTCCGTTCCCCGCCCTGTCGCGCCCTCGCATAATTTCGGGCAGCGCTGGGCATATAATGACCTGAACTATGTTTTCGGCATGCTGAACGTCGAGCATGACCTGACGAAAAACATCACGCTGTATGGCGCATTCGGCGCCCTTACCAGCAATGAAAAGGGCAATTATTCCAACCCTACCGTCACAGATCCTGCCACTGGCGGGGGGACGGCGGGGGCGATGTATGTGCCCTATGATCAAACGAATGAAAGCACCCGCGCAGGCGTTCGCGCCCATTTCCGCACAGGCTTCATCCGCCATGAAATCAACGCTGGCGGTTCCGGCCTGTGGGAAGACAGCGCCGCCGCCTATGCGATGGCCCTGACGCCCGGTGCGACCAACATCTACACCACGCCGCAGTTTTCAGCCCCGGCGGAGACGTTTGTTGGGGGTGTGCTTAATGACCCGCAGTCCACCAACCGCACGCGCCTGTACAGCCTGTTCTTCTCGGACACGATGTCCTTCTTCCACGACCGTGTCGCCCTGACAGGCGGTTTCCGGTACCAGAACATGCTCATCAAAGGCTACGCCTACAGCAAGACCGGCCGGGGCGCGATGAACAACCATTATGATCAGGACGCCATCACCCCGGTCGTGGGGCTGGTCATTCATCCGACGCGCCGGACGTCTCTGTATTTCAACCGGATCGAAGGCCTGTCGCAGGGACCGACCGCTTCGGGAAATGTCGTGAATCTGGGCGAGATTTTCCCGCCATACAAATCCACGCAGTATGAAGTAGGCGCGAAATACGACACGGGCCGCTTCAGTGCCGCGCTCGCCGTCTATGAGATTTCACAGCCCAACGCCTATTCCGTCGCACTTGGCAATACGGGCACGTTCGCCTTTCGTGAAGACGGATTGCAGCGGAACCGGGGCATCGAACTGACGCTGAATGGCGAGATCCTGCCCGGCCTGCGCTTCAATGGTGGCGGCACCGTCATTCAGGCGGATCTGCGTCATACGGCAAACGGCCTTCAGGACGGCAACACGGCCATCGGCGTGCCGAACTATACCATCAACGCCAATCTCGAATACGATCTGCCGTTTCTTAAAGGCGCCACGGTCGTCGGGCGCGTGGTCAATACCGGCAAGCAGTGGGTCAACACAGCCAACACCCTGCATATCCCGGTCTGGACACGCTTTGATCTGGCAGGGCGCTATACGTTCGTGACGCATCACACGCCGGTCACGCTGCGCTTTGGCGTCGATAACTTGGCCAACACGCGTTACTGGTCCTCGGCCTTCAACGGTTATCTGATGCAGGGCATGCCCCGCACGTTCAAGTTCTCCTTCACGACGGATCTGTAATCCGCCCCGAAATACTGAAAACGAAAAACGCGCCCTCCCATCCAGGAGCGGCGCGTTTTTCATGTCAGACGTTCCGATCGGGAGCGATCAGAATGTGATGCCCGTTTCGAAATCCAGAAGCAGCGGATTCTTGTATCGGTTCGTGCCGCCCGTGCTCCAGATATACTGTGCACCCGGCCGGATCACGAGCCAGGGCGTCGGACGCCAGCCGTAGTTCAGTTCGATCGCATGCTCGCCGGAGGGTTTGTTGATGCCCTGTGCGCCCGAGGCCTGCATCTGGCGTGCCCAGATCGTCAGCTTCGGATTCACCCAGAGCATCTTCATGCCCAGACTGATCGTATCGTTCGGGCGGTTGCGGAACGTACCCTTGCGGGTCACGCCCCAGGTGATGAAATACGGTGCGACGGCTGTGCGCGGATCGCCCCAGGTGAAGGACGTGAACAGCGTCGTGCCACGGTTCGGATCGGCTGCATCACGCTCCAGCATCCGGTCGAACTGGAACCAGCCACCGAACCGTCCACGGACCTTCTGCGTCGGGGCCGACAACAGATACTCGGCCGGAACGGAGAACATGCTGAGCTTGGAATAGACATCGCTGACTTCGGACGTATCCCAGTATCCGCCGATCTTGACGTTGGTCTGGAGCGGGCCGCTGTAGTCGTCCTTGCCACCCTGATGCCAGCCGAGCTGGAACGGAATATAAGTCCCGATCGCGTCATGCAGGTTCAGTTTCCAGCCGTTATGCGTGTTCGAGATCGTGGGGTCGATCGAGTACGCGCCGAACTGCACGAGATAATGGTCGTTCCCGGCCGGGTAGAACTTCACCCATGCCCCCGGATGGGCCGTCGGATACCAGCCATAGCCCGAGTTCATCGCAATGGACTGCGGCATGCCACAGATCGCGTTGGACTCGAACTGGCAGTACTGGCTCATGCCCCAGTAGATGGACGACTGCTCGAAATCGTTCTCGGTGTTGATTTCACCAACTTCGGTCGACACATACCGGTTCCAGGGCATTTCCCAGGACAGACGCGTCAGACGCACCGTTTCGCCCGACCCGAAGATCTGCTGCGGGCTGTCCAGCGCCGGAAGCGTCGCGCCAATGCCCAGTCCCTGACGCGCTGTAATCAGCGTGTGGAACATGCCCAGATTCAGGCCCGTCAGCTTCTTGAGGTTGAAATCGACATTGATGCCGAACTCATCCGCATAACGCACGGCCTTGGTCTTGCCGCCCATCGGATTGCCGGCACTGTCCTCAAGATAGTGCCCCCCGATATTGATGCCCTTGTCGGTCAGCCATGTCCGCCAGCCGCCCCAGTCACCCGTCATGGTGCTCTGGGTCAGCCAGTCGTGGAAAGACGCCGGGAAGAAACGGTTCTCGGTCGTGTCAGACGTGCTGGCTGCGGGTTCAACACCTTTGGGGGTCGGCTTCACGAGCTGCGGCACGGGAGAAATGGATTTCGTGCGGATCTGCGGCGTGCCCATGGTCGCCGTGCTGGTTCTGGCCGCTGCTTTCTGATGACCGTCCACGACACCAGCCGGTGTCGTCTGCGCATATGCGGCGGCCGTAAAGCCAGGAAGCAGCGCTGTCATGGCGCAGGCCGTCCACAGCGTTTTCGTCCAATCCTGTCCGAGCTTCCCCATCTTCCAAACCGTCTCCCTGTGACACCATGACAGCCGCCAGAACCCGATCACGCGGCTGGGAGATGTCATACAGTCCGAAAACGGTCCAGAATAGAGCGTGGAAGACGTCAGTTTTCATAATATGTCTTTCAGGACACGAGCCCGACACCTGACGCCATTTTTTTATCTGGAGATTTCTCCGATATTACAAAAAGTTTAACGCTCCAGTTTCCCGGAGTTACTCCGCGATCACAGTTGCGTGTTCGCGATCCCAACGTCGCGTCACAGGCTCCAGAAGCGCCAGAATGACCACAACTCCGGCCGCAACTTCGCAAAGCGTCCGGAACAGTCCCGCATAAAGCGACGCTCCGCCGTTGCCAGCCACCACTTCAGGCGGCAGGGCAGCCTGATTGGCGATGATGCTGCCCATATACATGGCAATGCCCCACAGCAGATACAGCGCCCCCATCATGAATCCGCTCAGCCGGGCGGGTGAATAGCGCGCGATGATCGCAAGCCCCAGCCCGTTCGTGAGCAGTTCCGCCAGTGACAGGAAGCCATACCCAACCACCATAATCCAGGGAGATACCAGCCCGTCCGTATGAGCTGCCGCAGCCCACCAGACCCCGAACCCGACCGAGACCATCGCATAGCCAACCAGCATCTTGCGCGCATGGGATGTCGGCTTCTGCTGCTGTCCCATGCGGTTGTACAGAACCGCCAGAACCGGACTGAGAACCATGATCCAGACGGAATTGAGAACCTGAAACTGGCCCGCCGACATGTGGAAGAGCGTGATGCCGCCAATGCGGTAATCCCCGGACACGCCACGCAGGGCGAACAGAGTCAGGGAGGTCATCATCTGCTGGTAGAAGACCATATAGATCGTCCCCTGCAGACACAGCAGATAGGTCAGCCGCAGGCCCGGACGTTCGATCCGGGGCGCACGGACGTAAAGCGCAACCCAGACAGCCGCCAGTCCGGCTCCGGCCGCAATCACACACAGGCGCGCCAGAGTATCGCTTCCCAGAACCCAGGCGTTGAAAACCGTCAGTACGGCAAGCCCCCCCAGGACGAGCCCGAAGCGGGACAGGGGGACGGGCGACTTTTCAGCCGCGGGCGTTGTCGGCTCAAGCCAGTTGGCGCGCAGCACATAATAGAGCAGACCAATGCCCAATCCGACCGCACAGGTCGCGAACGCCACCGGCGCTCCGTAATTGATCTGAAGCCACGGGGTAAGCAGCATGGAAACGGTCGAGCCGACATTGACGGACATGTAATAGAGCGTGAAGGCGGCATCGAGCGCCGCATCATCACCCTTGTAAATCCGGCGAACCAGATTTCCGGCATTGGGCTTGAACAGGCCGTTTCCCGTTGAAATCAGCGCCATCGCCACCAGCAGCAGCATATGGGACTGAAGCGCCGCTGCCAGAAAAGCATAGCCGCAGGTCAGGGACAGCGCGCCCATGACCATCGTCCGCCGCGCGCCCAGCACCCTGTCGCCAATGACACCCCCGATAACGGGCGTGATATAGGTCAGCGCGCCGAAAGCGCCCATCATGAGGTTGGCGGCGGCATCCCCCATCCGGAGGTGCACGACCATGAAGAGCGTGAGAACGGCCTGCATGCCGTAATATCCGAACCGTTCCCACAGTTCGATGGCCAGAACGACGGTAAACGCCTTGCGGCGCATTCCGGGAGCGGAAGGAAGAGAAGAAGCGGTCATGCAGAACCCGTCAGAAACCAGAAGACGGGGGCACCTTAGGGCAAATGCCACTCCCCGGCGAGGATCAGTGCGTGCGTACTGATGACACCCAGACACACCACGAAGATCAGTGCCACGATCCCGCCGATGATGTCACTCCACGGCCATTCCGGCAGTCTCGACCGGACGCGACGCACCATCCCCATCTCTTCAGCTCTCCTGCTGGCTGAAGAAGGCCTCCAGCTCGGGGGAGACAGTACCGATATGAACCTGCAACGTCACCAGCAGATCACCGGCCGGATGCTTTTTATCGCCCCCAATTCCACGCCCTGCCAGACGCAGCACCTTGCCGCTGTCGGAGTGCTTCGGGATCTTGACCGAAACGTCACCCTTCGGGGTCGGAACGGCGATTTTTCCGCCCACAACAGCCGTTTTCAGATCCAGATTCTGCGTCATCCGCAGGTTGCGTCCCTCACGGACATACCGGCTGTCGGGCGTGACGGAGATCGTCAGCAACGCATCCCCGGCCACGCCCGGCTGGCCGTCCATCCCCGGACGCCCCGGCGCACCCTTGCCGCGCACGCGCAGGGTCTGCCCATCCTCCACACCCGGCGGGATGCGGACTTCCGTGTGCCCTCCCTCACCCAGTGTCAGATCGAGCGATGTTCCCAGAACAGCCTGCTGAAACGAGATCGTCACTGCGAAACGGCGGTCAGAGCCCTTGGAGGCACGGCGTCCACCGGAACCGCCCGGCTGGAAATCGCCGCTGAAGCCTCCGCTGAACATGTCCGAAAAGAAGGAGCCGAGGTCTTCCTGACTGAAACCACCCTGGGGGCCCTGCCCGCCCGAACGCGGGCCACCCGGACCATACCCGCCACCGCCAAAGCCGCCGCCGAAAGGCCCGCGCTCCTGCCCGTCGGCATCAATCTCCCCACGATCAAAGCGCGCACGCTTTTCCTTGTCGCCAACGATGTTGTACGCCTGCCCGACCGATTTGAAGCGCTCTTCGGCCTTCTTGTCGTCCGGGTTGTGGTCCGGATGGTACTGCTTGGCCAGCTTCCGATACGCGCTGCGAATTTCCTTGTCCGTCGCCGTTTTCGAAACGCCCAGTACCGAATATGGGTCGCTCATCTCATTTCCCCGTCTTCTTCAGGTCCCTCATCCAGCAGGGAAATCAGGACCGCAATGACTTCATCCTGCGGGAAGCCAGCCCGCACACCGTCTGAAATCAGATCCTGCAGCTTCGGTCGCAGATAATCCTCTGCCGGATGTCCGTCGTCTGCCATCTCTGATCCTCCGTTATCCCCAGATGTGTGACCACTGCGGCTTCGGGTCAATGTTTCTGAATGAACTCTGCAATATCGGGCACGACAGCACCATCCAGTAAAAGCGACCCATCGGCGGCTGGAACCGTACCCAGATCCGCCAGCGGATGGATCACCGACGGCAACAGAACGACTGTCGCCCCGGGATCCGCAGCCTTCAGCAGCGACAGGTCATCGGCTGCACTGACCTTGCGGTCCTCGCCGCCCTGAACGATCAGGACCGGCCCGTGATACGCCTTGAGCAGCGCCGCCGGATCATGATGGAACAGATCAATCATGAAATCCTGCACCAGAGGATGAAACATGCCCCGCAACCCCGGATGCAGCGTCTGGACATCCACATGCTGTCCGGCTTCAAGAGCATCAATCGTCGCGTCAATCTGCGGCAGAACCGTTTTGGCCGAAGGAATGGCGTGAAGCTGCGCCCGCAGAACTTCACCCAGCCGCCGCCCGGGCGTGGACAAAAGTATCAGCCCGCAGATGTCGGCCTGTCCCTGAACGCTTGCCAGCGCGACGAGCCCACCCTCGCTGTGACCCGCCAGCCAGACACACCGCGCGCCGGTTCTGGCCCGGATAACCGCAATCCAGTTCCGCACATCCGCAGCATAATCCGCAATCGTGACGTGATTGCCGTCAGCCACCGCCTGTTTGCTGCCGAACATGCCACGTTTGTCGATCCGGACGGACGAAATTCCATGGGCAGCAAGACCATCCGCAATCTGCCGCAGCGTCGCAGGTTTCTGCCCCAGAGCCGAATTTCCGTCGCGGTCCGTTGGGCCGGAGCCGGGGATCATCAGCACAACAGGGGTGCCAGCACCCGCATTCACGAACGTCCCGGCCAGCACTCCCAGAGGGCCGGGCGCCGTGATGGGGCTGCTCTCAGCCGCAAATGCATGCGACGCCAGACCACAGACGCCTGAGAGGAGAAAGAGGAAACGAAATATTTTCGGCTTCATTCTGCGTCTCCTGTTCAGGCGCCTTTGCCGCTTTACCTTGTAAAAGCTCTGACGAAAGCGTTTTGCTGATTGACTTCGACGGGGAGCCTTGTGTCGGTGA
>NZ_JOPF01000013.1:0-32507 GCF_002153595.1 Gluconobacter sp. DsW_056 | reverse complement strand
GAAAGGACTTGAACCTCTAACCCCCAGATTCGTAGTCTGGTGCTCTATCCAGTTGAGCTACGGGTGCGCTGTGAGGCGGGGTTTTACAGAGGCTTAGCTGACCTGACAACCCCGCTTTCGAAAAAATTTCAGTTTCGCGTCATGGTGATATGGGCGCGGCACGACGGTGAGCCGAAAATGCCGCCGATCGCCTGCCCGACAGGGTAGCCGTTGAACACGACGGCTGTGGGATGGTGGTCCAGATCCGTCATGGCGAGTTCTGCATGATAATGCTGGCTGCCGGGCGTGTAGGTGCCGTGAAGAACCTGCGAGCCATCCGCCGGTGTGAACAGGATCTCCCTGCCTCTTATGCGAAGGGTCGAAGAACGCCCGGTCGGACAGGTGCCCTGATCCGTGACGAGGGCACCAACCCATGAGCCCGTCGGATCCTTGCCCGGGTCGGGCGTACCCGCGCAGGCGGCGAGCAGGGCCGTGGCGGAGATGGCAAAAAGTGCTGGCAGGCGCATGTTGTTCCTGTTCGATGTTGCAGAATGGATGACGCAGACGACACAACACCTTATAGGAGAGCCTCAAAAGGCACCATGAAACCGGAACGCGAGGCCATGACATTGACCCAGCAGGACGCCAGCACCGTCGAAAAGCTCGACGAAACTCTTCACGAAGACCGTATCCTCATCCTGGATTTCGGCAGTCAGGTAACGCAGCTTATTGCACGCCGTGTCCGCGAGAGCGGTGTGTACTGCGAAATCTGGCCATACACGGCGACCGAGGAAAAGATCCGCGCTTTCAATCCGCGCGGCATTATCTTGTCCGGCAGCCCGGCCAGCGTCCATGACGAGAATGCGCCTCCGATTCCGGATGTTGTTTTTGCGCTCAACCGCCCTGTGCTGGGGATCTGCTACGGCCAGCAGGCGATGTGCCAGAAGCTGGGCGGCAAGGTCGAAAATCACGAGCACCGCGAATTCGGTCGCGCCTATATCGACATTGCCGAGGACTGCTCGCTGTTCCGGGGTGTCTGGGCACGCGGCAAGCGTGAGCAGGTCTGGATGAGCCACGGCGACCGCGTGACGCAGCTTCCGCCGGGCTTCCGTGCCGTCGCCCATTCCGAAGGCGCGCCGTTCGCGATCATCGCGGATGAGGGACGTCGTCTGTACGGAGTGCAGTTTCATCCGGAAGTCGTGCATACGCCGCATGGTGCAGCCCTGATCCGCAACTTCACGCATAATGTTGCGGGTTGCAGTGGCAGCTGGACGATGGCCGGTTTCCGCGATCTGGAAATCGCGCGTATCCGCAAGCAGGTTGGCTCTGGCCGGGTGATCTGTGGTCTGTCGGGTGGTGTGGACAGCTCGGTGGCTGCGAAACTGATCCATGATGCGATCGGTGATCAGCTGACCTGCATTTTCGTAGATCCGGGCATTATGCGCACGGGCGAAGCGGACGAGGTCGTCAAAACGTTCCGGGGCCGCTTCAACATCCGTCTTGTGCATCGTGATGCTTCAGAGCTGTTCCTGCGCGAACTGGCTGGTGTGACGGACCCGGAAACCAAGCGCAAGACGATTGGCCGTCTGTTCATCGAGGTCTTCGAGGAAGAAGCTGCGAAGCTGGGTGGTGCGCAGTTCCTGGCACAGGGCACGCTGTATCCGGATGTGATCGAAAGTGTGAGCTTTTCGGGTGGTCCGTCCGTGACCATCAAGTCCCATCACAATGTGGGCGGTCTGCCGGACCGCATGAACATGGAACTGGTCGAACCGCTACGGGAGCTGTTCAAGGATGAGGTTCGCATGCTGGGTCGCGAGCTCGGGATTCCCGAGAGCATCGTGGGACGGCATCCGTTCCCGGGGCCGGGACTGGCGATCCGTATTCCGGGTGATGTGACGAAAGAAAAGCTCGACCTGCTGCGCAAGGTGGATGTGATCTACCTTGAGGAAATCCGCCGTGCCGGGCTTTACGATGCGATCTGGCAGGCTTTTGCGGTTTTGCTGCCAGTTCGAACAGTCGGTGTCATGGGTGATGGCCGGACCTACGATCAGGCCTGTGCCCTGCGTGCCGTGACCAGCACGGATGGCATGACTGCGGAAGTCTATCCGTTCGACTTCGCATTCCTGAACCGTGTTGCAGGTCGTATTGTCAACGAAGTGCGCGGCATCAACCGCGTGACCTACGACATCACGTCCAAGCCGCCCGGTACGATCGAGTGGGAATGATCTCACGTTCGGTCGCGGTTGACGCCATCCGGATCTGACCTACTGAAAACCCCGCAGTGATGCGGGGTTTTTTTTGTGGTGCTTGCCGGGCGTTGCGGCGCAGTCGGGCTTGTGGACTTGCCCGTCTTTGCGGGGAGTGACAGGGTGGGGACATCTGAAAACAGGAGACTTGCGATGTCGATCCGGTTCATTTCCTCTTCCGCCCCTCTGCTTCTTGCCGCTCTGGCCGTGATGCCGCTGGGGATGGCTCCGCAGGCTATGGCGGCTGATACGGCTGAAAAGCCCTGCGAAACCGATCTGTGCCGGAGTGTGCGTCAGTCCTGGGCTGCGGTCCGTCATGACACGTCCGATGCAGCGCAGTGGACGAAGAAACAGAGCGTCAAGGGCTGGGACGCTACCAAGGATGGCGTTTCCGATGCGGCGCGCTGGACTGGCAAGGAAAGCAAAAAAGGCTGGAAGGCCACGAAGAACGGCACCAAGGACGCGGTGCACGACACCGGTGTCTGGACGAAAAAGGCCGTTCACGATCTTGATCCGGGACAGCCCGCCAATGCCCCTGAGGCGAAAAGCCCGGCAGCAGGCAAGTAAAAATGCTTGCCTGACAGACTGGATCTGTCGCTCGTCCATGAAAAAGGCCTGTCCCTTACGGGGCAGGCCTTTTCTGGTTTTTTTAGGATGAAAGGCTTATTCCGCGTGGTGACGGTGACCGGTCAGTTCCGTGGTGAGCTGGGCGCGGGCTTCTCCGTCCGGGAATTTTTCCGTGTGAAGATTGATGTAGGTCTGTCCGGCCTGAACTTCCTTGACCTGATCGGGCGTGAGCTGAAGCGTACCGGTCATGCGGGTCGTGTAAGGGCCGTTGATCGGGGCAAGGACGCCAGCATCCTGACCGTCCGGGGCCGGGCCATGCAGATGTGCTGCCGTGACCGGACCAGAGAGGCCATTATCTTCGAAGCGATAGGTCAGGGTGTTCTTCGTGGTGTCCAGCATAGCGGATGCCGAACCCTTGATCGGAGCCGTGGCGCCGTGTTCGCCCTTGAACGGGCCGAAAAGATGCAGGGTTTCGGCGGAAGCCGGAAGAGCAGTGACGGAAAGGCCGAGGGCCAGCGTCGTCAGCAGAAGTCCTGTGCGCATGGAAGTCCATCCTTGCAGAAGCTGGCCAGAAATTGACCAGAACTTGGACTGACTGAACGTCTGCTCAGGTTTCGAGTTCGGTATTCCAGTACAGATAATCGCGCCAGCTTTCGTGAAGATAATGAGGCGGGAAGGTCCGGCCATTTTCCTGAAGGCGGCGGCTGCTGGGCTGGACCGGCTTGCGGTGCGGGTGCATGCCGAGCTCGCTTGGCAGTTTTGAGCCCTTGAGCAGGTTGCAGGGGCTGCACGCGGTGACAACATTCTCCCATGTCGTGCGTCCACCGCGGGCACGGGGGATGACGTGATCGAAGGTCAACTCATGCGTGGGCAATCGGTCATGGCAGTACTGACACGAAAAATTGTCCCGCAGGAAGACGTTGAAGCGCGTAAAGGCGGGTTTGCGGGCGGTGGGGATGTAGTCCTTCAGGGCGATAACGCTGGGCAGGCGCATGCTTTGGCTGGGGGAATGGACGACGGCATCTTCATATTCGGAAAGGACCGAGACGCGGTCGAGGAAGACGGCCTTGACGGCTTCCTGCCAGGACCAGAGCGAGAGCGGGAAATAGGACAGCGGACGGAAATCCGCGTTCAGGACAAGAGCCGGAAAATGCTGACCGCTGACGGACACCACACGCATCCTTTCTGCAAGGACGACACATGCGGGATTAGGCGCCGAATGAAAACGGGACAAACAGCGGGAAAACACGTGTCGTCGGCTTCTTTGAGGAAACTATTCCAGTAAACTGACCGGACCGCAAGCAAACGCTGGTGACACATTCATGACGCCTCCCGCTACGACACGATTTGCGCCGAGTCCTACGGGGTTTCTGCATCTGGGACATGTGGTGTCAGGGCTCTATTCGCGGATCATGGCGGGTGAGGGCGGAAGGTTCCTGATCCGTATCGAGGATATTGATACGACGCGCTGTACGCCGGAGCTGACAGCGGCGCTGCGGGAGGATCTGGAGTGGCTTGGACTGTCGTCAGATGAGCCGGTGCGGCGTCAGTCCAGACATTTGCCTGAATATCAGGTCGTTTTGAAGACTCTGCGGGAGCGGCGGCTGCTCTATCCGTGTTTCTGTACGCGACGGGAGATTGCCGAGGCCGCGACGCAGACCGCGCCGGATGGAAGCCTCGTTTATCCGGGGACGTGTCGGCACGGCCCAGTTCATGCGGGTCGGGAGCCGGTCTGGCGCCTCGATATGGCGCGCGCGCTGGACGTGTTGCAGGGCGTGCCGGGTTGGCATGAGATCGGGCACGGCCGCGTTGCCGGGAAGGCCAATGCGTTCGGCGATATCGTTCTGGCGCGGCGGGATACGGGTGTGTCTTATCATCTGTGCGTGACGCATGACGATGCGCTTGAGGGCGTGACGACCATCACGCGGGGGCGGGATCTATATGAGGCGACGTCAGTTCAGCGGGTGTTGCAGGACCTGATGAGGTGGCCGGAACCGACTTATGCGCATCACGCGCTCATTCTCGATGCAGAAGGGCACAAACTGTCCAAGCGGGATGGCGCGGAAGGAGTGCGGGTTCTGCGGCAGGCAGGCTGGAGGGCCCGGCAGGTGCGGGAGCATCCGCTGGTGCGGCAGGCTCTGGAGGCGAGCCTGCCGACAGGCGCTTATTCCGGCGGGTAAGTGCCCGGATAGGTGATGTCCTGCGCGGGGCCGGGGGCGTGTGGAGCGCCTTTCTTGCCGCAGGCGGTCAGGCCGAGGGCCATGACCGCCATGCTGACGAGCAGCAGGGTTTTCATGCAGTTTCTCCGAGTTTTGCAAGCCAGGCTTTGGCCTGATGCGTCACATTGGCCGGTGCTGTGCCGCCTTCACTGGTGCGGGATGCCAGAGAGGCTTCGACGGTCAGGACATCGAAAACACCCGCGTTGATCTGCGGTTCGACGGACTGCATTTCGCCAAGCGACAGGTCTGCCAGATCGCAGCCTTTCTGTTCCGCCATGCCGACCAGACGGCCCGTCACATGATGGGCGGTGCGGAAAGGGACGCGCAGTTCGCGGACCAGCCAGTCGGCAAGGTCTGTGGCGGTGGAGAAGCCCATGCCCGCAACCTCGCGCATCCGGGGGGCATTGGCTTTCAGGTCCCGGATCATGCCGTCCATGGCAGCCAGCGAAAGTGTCATGGCCTCGGTGGCGTCGAAGACGGGTTCCTTGTCTTCCTGCGTGTCCTTGGCATAGGCGAGGGGCAGCCCCTTCATGACCGTCAGCAGGCCCACGAAATCGCCCATGATGCGGCCGATTTTGGCGCGCACCAGTTCGGCGGCGTCCGGGTTGCGCTTCTGCGGCATGATGGACGAGCCGGTCGTGAACGCATCGGACAGCGTGACGAAACCGAAGGGGGCAGAAGCCCACATCACGATTTCTTCTGCGAGACGGGACAGATGCATGGCCTGAAGCGACAGGGCGGAGAGGAATTCGAGCGCGAAATCACGGTCCGAGACGGCATCGAGCGAATTGGCGGTCGGGCGATCGAAATCCAGTGCCGCAGCCGTCATGCGGCGGTCGATCGGGAAGGACGTACCGGCAAGGGCGGCCGAACCGAGCGGACATTCGTTCAGACGGGCGCGGGCATCGCGCAGGCGACCGCGGTCCCGCGACAGCATCTCGACATAGGCCAGAAGATGGTGGCCGAACGTGACCGGCTGGGCGACCTGAAGATGGGTAAAGCCCGGCATCGGCGTTGCGGCATGCTCCAGCGCACGGGTGGCGAGCGAGCGCATCAGGGCGGCGGTCTGGTCCTGAAGGCCGTCGATGGCGTCACGCACCCAGAGGCGGAAATCGGTGGCGACCTGATCGTTGCGCGAGCGTGCCGTGTGCAGTCGCTTGCCGGCCTCGCCGATGCGCTCGGACAGGCGCGCCTCGATGTTCATGTGGATGTCTTCGAGGGCCGGGGAGAACTCGAAGCGGCCTTCGCCGATTTCCTGCGCGATATCGCCCAGACCCTGTCGGATTTCGGCGAGTTCCGTCTCGGTCAGCAGGCCGACTTTCTGGAGCATGGCGGCATGGGCGAGGGAGCCGCGGATGTCCTGTCGCCACAGGATCTTGTCAAATCCGATGGAAGCGTTGATCTCACCCATGATGGCGGCCGGGCCCGAGGCAAAGCGGCCACCCCATTGCGGATTGGCGGCTGTGCCTTCAAAGGACGGGGCGGCATCTGATTGTGTGTCGACAGGAGCGTTTTTCATGATAACCGTAAACAGATGATTCGGAAGCAGATCGACCGGCGAACCCTTCTTGGAGGAGCGGCCAGCCTAGCTGCGGCAGCCTCCCTCTGCAATTGCGGGCTGGGGAATCCCGCCAGAGCAGCGGACGGGGCGCAGCCTGTGTTCCCCTCGCTTACGCCCGGCGCGCCTCGGCTGGAGCCCGTAAATTTCCAGCTCAAGGGGCCCGATGGCACGACTCTGGCGCTTTCCTCGCTGAGGGGACGCCCCTTCATTCTGCATCTGTGGGCAACGTGGTGTCCGCCGTGCAGGCTGGAACTTCCGGCGCTGAATGCGTTCCTTGAGAAAACGGGATCCAGCATTCCTGTCATTCCGGTCGCCGTGGCGAGTCCGCTGCCGAAAGTGATGATCTTTCTGGCGCAGGGCAATCTGCCGCATGTCGCGCCCTGGACACTGGGGCAGCACGAGTTTTCCCAATGGTTCACATCCGGCGAGCCGAGCCTTCCCATGACCTGCGTGATTGATGCGCAGGGACGCCTGTGCGCCAGCGTTGAGGGGGAAATGGCGTGGGGCGCACCGGACAGTCAGGCCTCTTTTGAAAAGATCCTCTCGGGCCTTCAGCCATCCAAACCCGCGTGAAGGCAGGGCTGGTCAGCCGGCGGAACGTTGTTGCTGGCACGGCTGGCCTTGCCATTCTTGTTGGTGTGGGGGCCGCGAAGCTGGCGGGGACGGTCGTGCGTCGCGGCATGCCGGTTGGTCGGCTGATGCCGGGGCAGGCGATGTCGGAGCCCGTTACCCTTGGACTGTCGGGCCCTGAAGGTTCGCAGTCCACACTTGCCTCGCGACGGGGAGTGCCTTTCCTGCTCCATGTCTGGGCGACGTGGTGTCCGCCCTGCCGCCATGAACTTCCGGCTCTGGCGGCGTTCACTCGGGCATGGGGGCCGGATTGTCCTGTTGTTCCGGTTGCGGTTTCAAGCGGATCACCAGACGACGTCCATGCGTTCCTGAGCCGTAATGGTATCGTGGGCTTGCCCGCATGGACGGTGGACGGGATCGCTTTGAAGGCCTGGTATGGGGCCGCGGAGCTTGCCATCCCCGTAACATTCCTGATTGATGTTAAAGGGCGCATTCGCGCGACGGCGGCGGGTCCGCTGGACTGGGGGGCTTCCGGTGCCGCGGATGCGCTTCGCCGGGTGCTTGCCGCCACGATCGTCTGAGCCGCGATGGGACAGACCTGTTTGTAATGAAAGAACGGATTTCCAACATGACTTTTCCCCTGACACGCCGTCATCTCCTGGGCGGAGCCGGTGCCCTTCTGGTTTCGGGACGGGCCATCGCTGCAACGGCTGCAAAAGAAGAGGCAGGAAAGGGGCTGGCTTTCGAGCCGAACTCTTTCGGTAAGCTGGCCGCGCCGAAAGTGTTGCCGCCACTGAGCGTGAAGAACGAGCAGGATCAGGACGTGCCTCTGTCGCACTGGTACGGCAAACCGTTCATCCTGCATTTCTGGGCGACATGGTGCCCGCCCTGCATCCGTGAACTGCCTTCGGTGAACGCGACGGCCAAGGCGCTGGGCGCCGAAGGGCCGCAGATCGTCGCCGTGGCTGTGCGTGGCAGCACGATTCCCAAGGTCAGGGCATTTTATGACAGCCACGGGATCGACGCCCTGCCGCTTCTGGTCGATCCGCTGTCAGCCGTGATGATGGAGACGGCGGATCAAACCGCGCTGATCCAGTCGGTCCGGCAGGTGCGTCCCGATGATCTGAAGAGCCTGAAACCGGATGTCATGTCCCTGCATGGCGTACCCCGGTCGCTGATCCTGAATGCGAAAGGCGAGGTTGTGGCGGAATCCATCGGGAACATGGACTGGTCTGCGGACGCCGTGAGGCATACTGTGCAGGCTCTGGCTGGATAGTAAGAGTAAAGTCCTGATGTCTGCTCCCCTTCTTGGTGCCAATGACCCTGTGCCCTTCCTTCTTTTCCCGGAAAAGATGCCGTCCCCGTTCGTGCTCGTGAGCGATCACGCAGGGCGGGCGGTTCCGGATGCGCTGGGGGATATGGGGGTACGGACCAAGGACTGGGAGCGGCACATCGCCTGGGACATCGGCATTGTCGGCGTGGGGCGCGTGCTGCACGAAATGCTGGGCGCGGCGTTGATCGAGCAGGTCTATTCGAGGCTCGTGATCGACTGTAACCGCGCGCCCGGCCACCCGACGTCGATGCCGCTCGTAAGTGACGGCACGGCGGTTCCCGTCAACCAGGCGGCGCAGGAGGCGTGCCGGGCGAAGCGGGAGCGGGAGATCCTGCATCCGTATCATGACACGATCGCGGAGGTTCTGGCCGAGCGGGGCCCGCGTCCAACAGCGCTGATCGCGCTGCACAGTTTTACACCGCAGATGAACGGGAAAGACCGGCCGTGGCAGATCGGCATTCTGCATAATCAGGACAGTCGCATGGCGTTGATCGCGCTGGACCTGCTGCGAGAAGACAGTGCGCTCTGCGTGGGCGACAACGAACCTTACGTCCTGACTGATACGTCCGACTACACGGTGCCGCGTCATGCGGAGGCGGGCGGTCTGCCTTATCTTGAAATCGAAATCCGGCAGGATCTGATCGCGGAAAAGACCGGACAGCGGGAGTGGGCTGAGCGTCTGGCAGTCCTTCTGCCGAAAGTCTGGGAAAGGCTGGCGAAAGGAGCGGGCGCATGATCGACGGACATACGAAACTCGCGGGCGTCATGGGCTGGCCTGTCGAACATTCGCGCTCTCCGCTGATGCATAATCATTGGTGCCGGGTGAACGGGGTGAATGGGGCGTATGTGCCATTGCCGACGCGGCCGGAAGGCTTCGATCAGGCGTTGCGCGGACTGGCAGCGGCGGGTTTTCAGGGCGTGAATGTCACGATTCCGCACAAGGAAGCCGCGATGCGCGCCTGTGACGAACTCACTCCGACCGCGAAACGGGCTGGAGCGGTGAATACGATCTGTTTTGTGGCGGGACGCATCATCGGCGACTGTACGGACGGGACGGGATTTTGCGACAATCTGAGCGCGCATGACGTGACGATTGCAGGCCGTGCCCTGATCCTCGGCGCAGGCGGTGCGGCGCGGGCCGTGGCGGCAGCGTTGCTGGACCGGGGATGCGAAGTCGTAATTGCGAACCGGACGCTTGAGCGGGCCGAGGCTCTGGTCGAAGCGCTTGGTGGCGGTGAGGCCGTCGCGTGGTACGAATGGCCGTCTCTGCTGTCGGGCTGTTCGCTTCTGGTGAACGCCACGTCCATGGGGATGGGCGGGAAATCCGGAATGGATTGGGATTCTGCCCTTCGGGAGGCTGCACCCGGACTATGCGTGACCGATATCGTCTACACGCCGCGCGAGACGCCGCTTCTGTTGGCCGCTCAGGCGCGCGGACTGCGGACGGTGGATGGTCTGGGGATGCTCGTTCATCAGGCTCGGGCGGGCTTTCGGGCGTGGTTCGGTGTTGATCCTGAGGCAGACCGGACGACGTTCGACCTTCTGGCGGCGAGCCTGCGCTAGAGCGTGCGGATTATTGGCCTGACGGGCGGGATGGCGGCCGGGAAAAGTATGGTTGCGACACTGTTCCGCAGGGCCGGGGTGCCGGTTTTTGATGCGGATGCGTGTGTCCGGGCGCTTCAGGGCGAAAAGGGGAAGGCGCTGCCTCTGATTGGAAAAACATTTCCGGGCACGGTGGCTGACGGACATCTGGATCGGGTGGCGCTGCGGGAAGTCGTCCGGGCGCTCCCTGACGCGCTTAAGCGTCTCGAAGCCATCATGCATCCGCTGGTGCGGACTGAACGGGAGCGTTTTCTGAAGCAGTGCCGGGCCCGGAAAGAGCCGTTCTGCGTACTGGATATTCCGCTGCTCATGGAAATCGGGGAAGATCGGCGCTGCGATCTGGTCGTGGTTGCGCAAGCCCCCATGAATACACGGCTTGCGCGTATCCGACAGCGCGGGCGCAGTGGTGGCCGCATGAGCGTGGCGGATGCGAAAGGACTGCTGGCCCGTCAGATGAATGACCATGAACGCAGACGCCGGGCCGACATCGTGATACGAACCGGCCTGTCACGTGGACACGCCGCCCGGCAGGTCCATGCCCTGCTGCACCGGCTTCGTGAGGCGTCATGAAACGATCCATCCTGTTCGATACGGAAACCACGGGATTTGACCCGGATATGGGCGACCGTATCATTGAGATCGCGGCTCTCGAACTGATCGACGACCTGCCGACGGGTGAGGCCTATCATGTGCTGATCCATCCCGAGCGTGATATCCCGCCCGAAGCGACCAAGGTGCATGGGTTCCGGATCGAGGATCTGGAGGGAAAGCCGAAATTTTCCGAGGTTGCGGACGGTTTTCTGGAGTTCATTGGAGACAGCCCGATGATCGCCCACAATGCCCGCTTCGATTTCAAGTTCGTCAATGCCGAACTGAAGGCCTGTGGGCGCGAGCCGCTCGATTATGCCAGCAGGGCCATCGATACGGTGGAAATGGCGCGGAAGAAATATCCGGGCCTTCCGGCGAGCCTTGATGCGCTGTGCCGACGCTTCGGCATCGACCTGTCCCAGCGCGGCACCCATAACGCGCTGCTGGACTGCAAACTTCTGGCGGAAGTGTATGTCGAGCTGATGGGGGGGCGACAGCGCGGCTTAGGTCTGGCAGGTCCGTCCCGCAGTCGCAGCATGACGGACGGGATCAACGCGCTGGCCAGCCGGCCTCCACGGAAAATGGCCCCGCCGACCGCGGAAGAGCTTCAGGTGCATGAGGCGTTCGTGAGCACCATCAAGGACGCGGTTTGGCATCGCGAATGATGCGGATCCTGTTCATTACGTCCAACCGTCTGGGCGATGCGGTGATTTCCACGGGCGTGCTGGATGCGTTGCAGAAGCGTTATCCGGCGGCGATGTTCACAGTGGTCTGTGGCCCTGTGGCGGCGGGGCTTTTTGAAGCGGACCCGCGATGCGAGCGCATCATTACCATGGAAAAGCGCCGCCATGACCGGCACTGGATTGATCTGTGGCGGGACTGTTTTAGGACGCGATGGTTCATGGTTGTGGATCTGCGGGGGTCGCTGATCGGGCTGACACTGCGGGCGCGGCGTCGGATCATCGTGCGGGGGGGGCGTCGGCCCGGCCGACGGATCGAGCAGCTTGGGGAAGCACTCGGCTATCGCCGCACGCCCATGCCGCGTGTCTGGACGTCCAGGGCGCAACGGGCGAATGCGGCTGCGGCATTGCCCGAAGGGCGCTGGCTGGCGCTGGGGCCGACGGCGAACTGGGATGGCAAGATCTGGCCACCCGAGCGGTTCGTGGCGCTGGCGCAGGCCTTACGGTCGGAAAACCTGCGCCCCGTCGTGTTTTATGGGCCCGGTGAGGATGAGCGGGCGCGGGCGGAGCCGGTGTTGAAGGGGCTTCCCGATGCGCTGGATCTGGGCGGCAATCATACACTGGGTGATGTGGCGGCGCTTCTTCAGCGTTGCGCGCTGTTTGTGGGCAATGATTCCGGCCTGATGCATCTGGCTGCGGCCGCGGGCACGCCGACGCTGGGACTGTTCGGGCCGTCCCGGGCATCGGAATACGCGCCGGCCGGTCGTCTGGCACGGTTCGTGGAAGCGCCGGGGCCGGAAGGCCATGCGCCCATGACGGGGCTGGATGTGGCACAGGTTCTGAAGACCGCGACGGACATCCTGAATGAAAAAAACGTGTTTGCTCCGAACCTTGGAGCAGACTGACTTGATGCCCTGTCGGTCATGGCCGATAGAGGAAGGATGATTTCTGCATCGTCCAACGAAGACCGGGGTCGTGTGGCCCATGTGATGGCGGGGGCCCCAAGAGGGGGCGCAGAGCTGTTCTTCGAGCGCCTGACTATGGCCCAGATGCGGGACGGGCGCGCCGTTCAGGCCCTCATCCGTCAGGATGAAGGAAGGTGTGGACGGCTGGAGGAAGCCGGGGTTGATACCCGGACATTCCGGTTTGGCGGTCTGTTGGATCTGCGGACCCGACCGGGGCTGCGGCGCAGCCTGAATGCATTCCGGCCAGATATCGTGGTGGCGTGGATGAGCCGGGCGGCGCGTCTGGTACCCTCGGGGCCGTGGCAGATGGCCGGGCGTCTGGGCGGATATTACGACCTGTCGAACTATCGCCGCTGCGATCATCTGATTGGCAATACGCGAGGTCTGGCGGACTGGATGAAAACGCAGGGCTGGGCTGCCGATCGCGTACATCACCTGCCGAATTTCGCGACGGATTTTTCGGACGTGGCGCCGCAGCTTCCCGGTTTTCTGCCGCAGGGTGTGCCGTTTGTGCTCGCTCTGGGCCGTCTGCATGAAAACAAGGCCTTTGATGTCTTGATCCGGGCGATGGCCTATCTGCCGGGCGTACATCTCGTGATCGCGGGCGAGGGGCCGGAGCGTGGCGCGCTTGAGGTACTGGCGAAAGCGGAAAATGTTGCGGAGCGTGTGCATCTTCCCGGCTGGATCGGGCAGAGCGGCCCATGGCTGCGGGCCTGTGATGTTCTGGTGTGCCCGTCCCGGATCGAACCGCTGGGCAATGTCGTGATCGAGGCGCTCTCCGCCGGAGTGCCGGTCGTTGCGAGCCGAATTCAGGGGCCGCAGGAAATTCTTGAAGGCACGCAGGACGGGCTTCTGGCAACGGTTGAGGACGAGAAGGACCTTGCCGCGCAGATCGGCAGTGTTCTGGAAAGCTCCGTACTAGCCCAGAAACTTGCCGCGAACGGTCGGACGCGGTTTGAGCGGGAGTTCTCGCAGAACGTGGTCATGGCACGATGGTCCGCGTTTCTGGACGGGGTGCGCGCCTGATGTGTGGCATCGCAGGCCTGTCCTGTCTGCCGGGACATCGTCCGGATCAGGCGGCTCTGGAGCGCATGTCACAGGCAATTTTCCATCGTGGACCGGATGGAGAAGGGCGGCTGGATCTTGGTGGGGCCGCCCTGCGTCACAGGCGGCTGTCCATCGTCGATATCGCAGGGGGCGCGCAGCCGTTCCGGCTTGGCGCGGCGGCCCTGATCGCGAATGGCGAAATCTATAACGACCCGGCCATCCGCAAGCGGTTTCCCGCAACCTGCTTCCAGACACACAGCGACTGTGAGCCGCCATTGCATCTGTGGTTGCAGGATGGTGCGGGCTATACCCATGAATTGCGGGGTATGTACGCCATTGCGATCGTGGAGAATGAGCAGGGGCGTCATGAAATGGTGCTCTCGCGTGATCCGTTCGGGATCAAGCCGCTCTATATTGCGGCTTACGAAGGGGGCATCGCCTTCGCGTCCGAAGCGCAGGCGTTGCTTGCGGGCGGCTTTGGGAGGCGAAGCGTTCGCGAAGGCGCGCGTGACGAACTGATGCAGCTTCAGTTCACGGCCGGGCAGGACACCATTTTCGAAGGTATCCGGCGCCTCCTGCCGGGTGAGACGCTCAGGATCGTGGACGGACGAATCGTGGAGTCGCGCCGTCGACACGTTCTGCACGAGGCACGCGATACGGTCCCGATCGGTCTGACGGATATGGACGCGCTGGCGCGGCTGGACACGGCGCTTCTCGACAGCGTGGCGGCGCATCTGCGGGCAGACGTACCGCTTGGGCTCTTCCTGTCGGGCGGGATCGACAGTTCGGTCATTCTGGCGGCGGCTCATCGGCTGGGACTACCGCATCCCAAAACATGGACCGCGCGTTTCGATGCCGGTGCGGCGGATGAATCCGCCGAGGCTGCTGCGCTGGCCGCCTCCGTCGGGGCGGAGCATCATGTCCTGACCGTCACCGAAGACATGGTCTGGCGCGATCTGCCATCCATCGTGGCATGTATGGACGATCCGGCTGCGGATTACGCCATCATCCCGACATGGTTTCTGGCGCGCGAGGCAAGAAAGGATGTCACCGTCATTCTCAGCGGTGAAGGCGGGGACGAGCTTTTCGCGGGCTATGGTCGCTATCGGCGGGTCATGAAACCCTGGTGGAAGGGTGGTCGTGCGCCGTATCGCTCAGGAACGTTCGGCAGACGTTTCCCACAGCGAGGACGGCAGTGGCGGCACGGGATTGCCATGACGGAACTCGCTCTGGGACTATCCGGGCTCGAAGCGGCGCAGGCGCTGGATATCGCGGAATGGCTGCCCAACGATCTGCTGCTCAAGCTGGATCGCTGTCTGATGGCCCATTCCCTGGAAGGACGCACCCCACTGCTGGACCCGGTTATGGCCAAAGCGGTCTGGTCGCTGCCTGGGACCTTCAAGGTACGTGATGGTTATGGGAAATGGCTTCTGCGTCGCTGGCTTCAGGATGCTTTGCCTCAGGCCCGGCCTTTTGCACCCAAGCAGGGATTTACGGTGCCTGTGGGGCCCTGGATCGAGAAACAGGCGCAGCGTCTTGGGCCGCTGGTCGCCCGTCAGCCCTGCATTCGTGCCATGATGCCGGAGCAGGACGTGGAGCGTCTTTTTGCCCGCGCCAGCCAGCGCGGTGTCGCACGGCAGGCCTGGACTTTGCTGTTTTATGCGCTGTGGCATCGCCATCATATCGAGGGTGTTCCCGTGGACGGGAATACGTTCGAAACTCTCGCGCGCGCTTCATGAGTAGCTTACTGATTTGCAAGGACGGAACATGCATTACGATCTGATCATCCGAGGCGGAATCTGCGTTTTTCCCTGGGGCGAGGCCGAAGCGGATATCGGCGTGCGGAGCGGAAAAGTGGCGTCGTTGTCCGTTGCCTCGACGGACGAGGCAGACCGGGTGATTGATGCGCGGGGCCTGCATGTGCTGCCTGGGCTGATCGACGCGCATGTTCATCTCCGCGATCCGGGCAAGCCAGAAGTTGAAACACTGGAAACCGGGACACGGGCTGCGGCGCTGGGCGGCATTGCAACGGTTTTCGACATGCCCAACACGTCTCCGAGCGTGACGGACGTGACGATGATTGACTGGAAGCGCGATCATATCCGCAAGACGGCGCACGTGGATGTCGGGATGTATGTTGGCGCGACGCGTGAGAACACGCCGGATCTGGCGCTGCTGGAGCAGCAGCCGGGCGTGTGTGCGGTGAAGGTTTTCGCAGGATCGTCCACCGGCAATCTCATGATCGAAGATGATGCGGGACTGGAAGCGGTCATGCGCTCTGGCCATCGCCGCGTGGCCTATCATTCGGAGGACGAATACCGCCTTCAGGCGCGCAAGCCGATGTTCCATGAAGGTCAGCCTTACGAAACGCACAGCGTATGGCGGGATGTGGAATGTGCGTTCCTCGGCACCCGCCGCATCATGGCGCTGGCCCGCAAGACCAACCGTCCGGCGCATATCCTGCACGTCTCGACAGCGGAAGAGCTGGAATATCTGGCGGATTATCGCGATATTTCCACAGTTGAGGTTCTGGTGAACCATCTCACGCAGGTCGCGCCGGAATGTTATGAAAAGCTCGGTGGTCTGGCTGTCATGAACCCGCCGCTGCGGGATCGGTCGCACTGGGAAGCAAGCTGGAAGGCCGTTCAGGACGGGCGGGTGGACGTGGTCTCCTCCGACCATGCGCCGCATCCGCTTGAGGCCAAGCAGCTTCCCTGGCCAAAATGCCCGGCTGGCCTGACGGGGACGCAGACGATCGTGCCGGTCATGCTCGATCACGTGAACGCCGGGCGCCTGTCGCTGGCGCGTCTGGTGGATCTGATGGCCGCTGGGCCCGCGCGTGTTTACGGATTGCAGACCAAGGGGCGGATGGCCGTTGGATTCGATGCCGATTTTACCCTCGTGGACATGAAGGCAGAGCGTGAAATCACCAATGACTGGATCGTCACGCCTGCGGGCTGGACGCCGTTCGATGGCACGCGTGTCACGGGATGGCCGATGGCGACGATCGTCCGTGGAACGGTCGTGATGCAGGACAATGAGGTTTCGGGTACGCCGACGGGACAGCCTGCCAAATTTGCGCCTTGATCTGGGCGTAGGGCGCGCAACACTTCAATCAGGAAAGGGAGCTGTATGAGACGTTGCGTTGCCGCCAGCCGTAAGGCGGTGCTGTTTGGACTGGTTTTTGCAGGGCTCGTCGGTGCCGGGACGGCGCGTGCGGCTGAGGCGGCATGGACCGCTCCGAAATGCGGTGCCGAGCCTCAGGCCCCTGCCGTCAAGGCCGGGACGGTCGCGCAGTACAATGAGAGCGTTGATCGTGTGACGGCTTATGAAAAGGCTGCCCGCGTTTATAACGCCTGCGTTGCGGCTCAGGCCAATCGCGAGGAAACGGCCATCAGCCAGGACGCCAGTGCGCGGATCGCGCATGTCCATGCCGGAAGTGCGGCCGTTCAGTCTCATATCGCAGCGTCATTCCAGACGCTCTCCACCACCCTGGCGACAGCGGGACGCAAGCTCGGTCATCACTGACCCCCGTATGGGGCCGTCTGCGAATCTTACTGCCCCATGCGTTCCTGATTCTGGAGTGGCGTCAGGGTCGTTGGACCTTCATAGGTCTGGCGGGCAACATTGGGCATGAGGTCGGGGCGCGCCCAGCAGGTCGTGCCCTCAAAACTTGTCGTGCAATAGGGCTGCGGCGGGGGCGGCCCGATGGGGCGCGCGCAGAAGCTCTCGTCGTCATACAGATACGCCGTGTTGCAGTCCTTTCCGGTGATGGCGGACGCGATGCGGTCCGGCGCGCAGCCGTCAAGGACGCAGAACACCAATGGAAACAGCAGGAGCGGGACGGGCTTTTTCATGGCCGTCAGGATGCTTCGGGGGGCGTTAAGGAAGTCTGAATGTCGGTTGGATTTTCTGACGTGAAGCGGTTTTTCACCAGAGTGCCATGCGCGAATATCTGTCCGGGTGTGTGAAGCGTTTGCCGCGACGGTTCGGCACCTGTATGGTCATGCAAACAGTTTGAAGACCGATCCAGCAGGGGACCAGGTGGCAGACGATTTCATCACGCAGATTGACGAAGAAATGCAGGCGCAGCGGTTGCGGGCCATGGCACGGCGGATTGGCGCTGTGGCCGGCGTCGTCGTGCTCGTCGGCGCCATTGGGGGCGGTGTGTGGGGCTGGAACAGCCACGCACGCCATGTCGCGCAGAAGGCGGCCTCGGCGCGCTATTTCACCGCCATGACAGCCCTGTCCGATCCAAAGCGGGATTCCGCGGCTCTCGATAAGGCCACCGCGACCTTGAAAGATCTGGCAGATCATGGCCCTGCGGGTGTGCGCTCCTATGCTGCGCTGCGTCTGGCCGACCTTCAGGTTCAGGCACATCAGAACGCTGCCGCTCTTCAATCCTGGAAGAGTGTTGCGGATGATTCCGCGGCCGAACCGTCTCTGCGGGACATGGCGCGTTACATGGGCCTGAATGCCCAGACGGCGTCTCCCGCTGATCCGAAGGCGATCCGTTCAGGCTATGAAGCTCTGGCACAGGGCGGCGGGGCGTGGGCACCTCTCGCCCAAGAAGGTCTTGTGGCTCTGGATCTGCGATCCGGTGCAACGGCTGACCAGCAGAAGGAAGCCCGGCGTATCCTGACGCAGATCGTCAGCAGTGCAAACGCGACCGAAGGGGTGCGTGCGCGTGCGCAGGCCCTGCTCGAGACATTTGGAGACGCCGGTTGATGCGCCGTCCTGTTCTTTCCCGCTCCTCTTTTTCCCGCGCTTCACTGTCCATGAACCGCCGGAGCCTGCTACGGACGGCCTGTTCGGGAAGTGCGCTCGCAGTCCTCGGCGGGTGCAGCCTGTTTGAAGACGACAAGAAGCCGCCATTGGCCGGACACCGTGTGGATGTGCTGTCCACGGGTGCGGGACTGACGGTTGATCGTGACGACCATACGCCGATCAATCTCGGTCCGGTGCAGCCGGTCCGGGAATGGTTGCAGGAGGGCGGTCGTCCGTCCCATGTTTCGGTGAATGCGTCCTGGAATGGCCCGGATCTTGCCTGGAGCCAGACGATCGGTGCGCCCACCGATCCGTCCAGTTTCCTGTCCATGATCGCCATCATGCCAACCAACCGGGGCGCCATCCAGTCTCCCCCGGTAATTGGAAATGGTCATCTGTACACGACGGATGCACAGGGCGTGGTGAAGGCCTGGACATGGCCGGAACGCCGCCTTGTCTGGAGCCGCCAGCCGGCATCTTCCGCCAGCCGTTCAACCAATATCGGCGGTGGCCTCGCCCTTGACGGGGATACGCTCTACATCGTGGACGGCGTGGCTCAGGCCCTTGCGGTCGAGGCGCTGACGGGCAAGGTAAAATGGCGGGTGAGTACGGGAACACCGGGTCGTTCCGCCCCCACGATCGCGGAAGGCCTGATGGTCTTCGGAACCATTGACGAGCGTCTGATCGCGCTGAACGCCAATACGGGTCATCAGGTCTGGGCTTATCAGGCAACGGCGTCCGACACGGTCATTTTCGGTCAGTCCGCTCCGGCCTTTGTGGACGGTGTCATTCTCGCGGGCTTCGGCAGTGGCGATCTGGTCGCACTGCGTGCGGCTTCGGGCGAGATGGTCTGGAGCGACAGTCTGGGCGGCACCAATGGCATGGGCGCCATGCTGGACTTCTCCTGCATTCGTGGCGCGCCGGTCATCAAGGACGGCACGGCCTATGCCGTGTCCATGTCCCGCGTATTGGTGGCGATCGACATGCGCTCGGGCCGTCGCCTGTGGGAACGTGAAGTCAGTGGGCAGAGTCCTCTGGCGATCTGTGGCGACTGGATGTATGTGCTGTCCACGGATCAGCAGATCGCCTGTCTGGATCGTCTGTCCGGGCATGTCCGCTGGATCACGCAGCTTCGTCGTTTTATCCGCGAAGACGTGGAAAAGGACGCCATCGCCTGGGTGGGACCGCTTCTGGTGAATGGCAAGCTGGTCTGCTTCTCCACCTTTCCGAAAGAAGGCATGGCGGTCGTGAACGCCGTGACCGGGAAACTTGAACTGACCCGCAAGACCGTTGCCCCGTGTCAGGTTCAGCCGATCGTCTGTGACGGTCATGTGCTGAGCCTGTCTCAGGATGCCGTTCTGCGGGCCTATGGCTGAACGAATGACCTCTGAGAACCTGCCCGTTGTTGTTATCGCCGGGCGCCCGAATGTCGGGAAATCCACTCTGTTCAACCGGCTTGTTGGCCGCCGTCAGGCGATTGTCTCCGACATGCCGGGCGTTACGCGCGATCGCAAGGAGGGTGAAGCCCTGCTGCGTGGCCGGCGTGTCCGGCTGATTGATACAGCCGGCCTTGAAGAAGCGGCCCCTGATACGCTGTACGGGCGAATGCGCGCCTCGTCCGAATCTGCTGTTGCGATGGCGGATCTGGTACTGTTTTGCATTGATGCGCGCTCTGGCATCACGCCTGCGGATGCGCATTTTGCAAGCTGGCTGCGGCGGCAGAACCGTCCTGTCCTGCTGATTGCCAACAAGGCGGAAGGGCAGGCCGGGACGAATGCGGCCCTTGAAGCCTATTCTCTTGGTCTTGGCACGCCGCTGGCACTGTCAGCCGAGCATGGCGAAGGTATTGCCGATCTCATGGGTGAGATTGCCGAGCGTCTGCCCCCGGCTGAAAAGCAGCGCCGTCGGGAAGCTCCGAAAAGCGAAGGCGAGGAGGGGGATGACGAGGACGAACGTCCGGCGGGTCCGCTGCGTCTTGCCATTATCGGGCGGCCGAATGCGGGTAAATCTACGCTTCTGAACTGTCTGCTTGGTGAAGAGCGGATGATTACCGGCCCCGAGGCCGGACTGACGCGCGATTCCATTGCTGTCACGCTTCATGACGATCAGGGCGAGATCCGGCTTGTTGATACAGCCGGGATGCGCAAGCGCGCCCGCGTCGAGCAGCATCTCGAGCGGATGTCCGTTTCGGCCTCCATCGAAGCTCTGAAAATGGCAGAAGTGGTCGTGCTGGTGATTGATGCGACGCTTGGCGTGCATGAGCAGGATCTCCAGATCGGCCGTCTGATCGAGCGCGAGGGGCGGGCCTGCGTCATCGCGCTGAACAAGTGGGATGCCGTCGAGGACCGGAACGCGACGAAAAAGGCGATTCTGGACCGTCTGGAAATTTCTCTGGCGCAGGTCCGGGGAATTCCGGTCGTGACGTTCTCCGCACTCACGGGGGCGGGCGTGCATCGTCTTCTTCCGGCGGTTCGGGAAGTTTACGAGATCTGGAACTCGCGTGTCTCAACGGGTGAACTGAACCGCTGGTTCGAGGATGCGCTGGAGCGTCATCAGCCGCCTCTGGTGGATGGTCGTCGTCTCAAGCTGCGTTACATGACGCAGGTAAAAGCACGGCCACCGACATTCCTTCTGTTTGGTACGCGGGCGGAACAGCTTCCCGATTCCTACAAGCGTTATCTCGTTAACGGCCTGCGTGAAACGTTCCATATGCCGGGTGTTCCGGTGCGTGTGCAGTTGCGCGGAACGAAAAATCCTTACGCGGAAAAGTGATTTTCTGTTGGTTTCGATATAGACCACACCCCTGATTGATCATTAATACAGGACCGTCTGTTTCCGGTTTCGGAACGTTCGGTTCTGCTCCCCTTGCCGGTATGAGGGGATATGTTTGGGGTGACTGAGGGTATGGTTGGGATTGCTGCGTCTTCCAGCGAAGGTTTGTCCACAGGACCGACCCGCAGCACCGCACGGGCGACAACCCTTGGTATTCTGGCCGCTCTGGCGGGTCTGATGTTCGGCCTTGATACCGGCGTCGTTGCAGGGGCACTTCCATTCATCGCCACCGATTTTCATGCGGGTGACGTCCTGCAGGGGTGGATCGTATCCTCGATGATGGCAGGGGCGGCCGTAGGCTCGCTGTTTGCAGGCCGGATTTCAGTCCGGTTCGGCCGAACGGGCGCGATGCTCGGAGCTGCGATCCTCTTCCTGATCGGAACCCTGCTCTGTGCTCTGGCTCCGGGCGTTGCGATCATGATCGTAGGCCGGGTTTTTCTGGGGCTTGCGGTCGGTGTGGCAGCGTTTGCAGCCCCGCTCTATATTTCCGAAATCACCGTTGAGTCCGTTCGCGGCGCCATGATCTCGTTTTACCAGCTCATGGTCTCCCTCGGAATTTTCCTCGCCTTCGTTTCGGACAGCCTGTTGGCGTCTGGTGGGCACTGGCGCTGGATGCTGGGCATCATGGCCGTGCCTGCCAGCATTTTCCTGGGGATCGTGTTGATTCTCCCGCACAGCCCGCGCTGGCTGATGATGCGGGGAGAAAAAGAGCATGCGCGGCGGGTGCTACAGAGCCTGCGATCCGATGAGGAAGTGGCGGAAGCGGAACTGATCGACATTCAGTCGCGTCTTCAGAAAAGCAGCGATGCCGGTGTGGGCCTCTTCAAAAGCAACCCGAATTTTCGGCGGACGGTCTTTCTGGGGATGCTGCTTCAGATCATGCAGCAGCTTTCGGGGATCAACGCGCTTCTGTATTATGCGCCCCGCGTGTTTCAGGCGGCGCATTTCGGAACAAATGCCGCCATCTGGGCCACAACCCTCGTCGGGCTGACGAACATGGCGCTGACCGGCGTTGCGATTGCCTGTGTGGACCGTTGGGGCAGACGGCCGTTACTGATCCTGAGCTGTGCGATTGCGGCTTTTTCGCTGGCCGGAGTCGGGACGCTGCTTGCCATCGGAGCGAACAGTTTTGCCTCCCAGCTTCTACTCTGCGGGTTTGTCCTTCTGTTTGTCGCCGGATTTGCCATTGGTGAAGGGCCGCTGGTCTGGACGCTTTGCTCTGAAGTGCAGCCAACGCGGGGCCGGGATTTTGGAATTGGTTGCTCGACCGTGACGAACTGGGCTGCAAACTGGGCCATCTCCAACATGTTCCCGCTGGGCATGGCGATGATGGGGGCATCCGCAACGTTCCTGATGTTTGCCCTCTTCAATGGTCTTTTCATCGTTGTGACCGTATTGTTCGTCCCCGAAACGAAAGGCGTCTCGCTCGAAAAGCTGGAGGCCAACCTTTTTGCAGGCATGCGCCTGCGTGATCTGGGACGCTGAGACCATGACGGCTACGACGGAAGACGGCCCGCAAGAAGAATACGACTCCAAACGTCATGCCGGGCTCTACGGAGCGCAAAGGGTCAAGGCGATGTCGGCGGTTCTTCTGGCACTTCTCCTGTCAGTGCTGGACTACGCGATTGCCAATGTGGCCCTGCCGCTGATCGCGGTCGATCTTCATGCGTCATCGTCGCGGGCCATCTGGGTCGTAAATGCCTATCAGCTTGCAAACCTGTCCTGTCTGTTGCCGCTGGCGTCTCTTGGCGCCCGCGTGGGATTCGGACGACTAAGTCAGTTCGGGATTTTCCTGTTCCTGATTGCTTCCGTGGCCTGCGCGCTCTCGCAAAACCTTCTGGAGCTGACTCTGGCACGCGCCCTGCAGGGCGTAGGCGGAGCCTGCATCATGAGCGTGAACATCGCGCTCGTCCGCTTTATTTACCCACATAAGGAATTGGGCCGCGGCATTGCGCTGAACGGCTTGTTCGTGGGGCTGGGCGTGGCGCTTGGGCCGTCTTTGGGGTCACTGATCCTGTCCGTGGCAAGCTGGCCCTGGATTTTCTGGGTTAATCTGCCACTGGCTCTGGCAGCTCTGGCGCTGGCCCATGCGGCTCTCCCCGAGACCCCACGCAGCGATATCCCAACCGATGTGGTTGGCTCGCTTCTGACGGTGGCGTCCTTTGCCCTGACCGGCGTGGGGCTTGATGGGTTGATGCACGCCGATTTCCTGTCCGGGGCGGCGGTCACGGTTGCGGGTGTGCTGTGCTGGGCGATGCTGCTGCATTATCAGCGCGAGAGGCTTGAGCCGATCGTGCCGGTCGATCTTCTGGCGCGGCGTCCGTTTCTGCTGGCCTGTATGGTTGGATTTCTGGGTTTCGTGGCATCCAATCTCTACATTGTGGCGATGCCGTTCACGCTGGCTTCGGCCTTTCACCGCGGGCCGGGGACGATTGGCCTTCTGATCGCACCCTGGGCTGTGGGTGTGGCAACGATGTCCTTTGTGGTCAGTCGTCTGGCCGACCGTTTTCCGGCGTCGGTTCTCTCGTCGATCGGACTGTTCATTACGGCGAGCGGATTCTGCCTGCTCTGGTTCCTGCCGACGGATGCGAGCAACTGGGACATCGCATGGCGGACGCTTTTTGCCGGATGTGGCTTTGGACTGTTTCAGCCGCCCAATAACCGCGCCATCATGGTTACGGCGCCTCCCGGACGGGAGGGCGGGGCGAGTGGCATGCTGTCTGTTGCGCGGCTCGCAGGACAGACGACGGGCGCGCTTTTCGTGGCGGCGCTGTTCACGATCTTTCCCCATCCGGCCTTCATCTGCCTTGGGGCTGCCATGACCGTGGCGCTGACGGGATCAATCCTCAGCCTTGGGCGGAAATATCTCGCAGCCTGAAGAGTGTGGTGGCGCGCTGCTCCACGCTTTCCAGTTCCTGCGTGACGGACACGGATCGCCGGACCAGAACTTCGAGCGGCATTGATGGCGCATAATGCCGACCCGGATCGCAGAGCCAGACTTCGCAGGTTTTCGAACATTCCAGAAGCCACGGAATGATCCGTGAGGCCATGGCTTCGTTATAACAGACGTCTCCGATGACCAGCAGGGTACAGTCCGGGACCGTGCCGATCAGATCGCCCGGAAGTGGCGTGACGGCCGCGTGGTTCAGGCCCGCGTTGAGGGACGTTGCTTCAAGCGCCATGAAGTCGATGTCGTTGGCCTGAACGGATGCCGCGCCGGACAGGGCCGCGGCGATGGCGGCCAGTCCGCATCCGCAGGCCACATCCAGAACCCGGCGTCCCTGTACAAGCTCCGGGTTGTCGAGGATGAAGCGGGCGATGAGCTGGCTTCCCGGCCATGCGAAGGCCCAGAAAGGCGGCTCTATGCCGACCTGTTCGAGATAGGCCTCGCTGGCCTGCCAGATGGGGGTGATTTCCGTCGCCAGATGCAGGGAAATTTCGGGAACCAGCGGCGCCTGTTCAACAAGGGTATTGTCGCAAATGAATCTGACAGGATCGCCGAGGGTCGTGATCATCCGAAAAATCTTGCGGCGACAAACCCTGCAGCCAGGACGAACCCGATGGGCACGTTGCGGCGGAACTCCCTGAGACACGCCGGAGCATCATACGGATTCAGCACCCGGACCTGCTGGAGTAGCATGCCCGTTGCGATGGCGAGGAACGGCCAGAATGTCCAGTGCAGATGCGCATGGATGCCGACGAGCGCCAGAGCCAGAATCATGAGGCTGTAGCAGGTGCCGATGAAAGAGCGGGCGTTCTTTTCCATCAGGCGCGAGGTGGAGCGCACGCCAATGCGGGCGTCGTCGTCCATGTCCTGAAAGCCATAGATCGTATCGAATCCGAGCTGCCACAGGATGACAGCGCCATAGAGCAGAAGCCCGTTGCCATCGAGCGTCCCGGCCGCTGCGGCATATCCCATGGGAGCGCCGAATCCGAAGGTGAACCCCATGACGAGCTGCGGCCACCAGGTGACGCGCTTGGCCGCCGGATAGAGCGCGACGAGCAGGAGCGCGAGCGGGGCAAGCGCCCAGCAGACAGGCGGCAGGCAGACCAGAACGCCAAGCCCCATCAGGAGCAGCACTGCCAGAAGCAGCAGGCCCTGTTTCAGGGACAGCGCGCCGCTGGCAAGGGGGCGGCCTGCGGTCCGGGCGACTTTTGCGTCGATGTCGCGGTCCCAGATGTCGTTCACGACGCAGCCGGCCGAGCGCATGACAAGAGAGCCGAACGCAAACAACGCCGTGTCGATCAGCCGCGTCTGGAGAGAGGCGCCGGGAGCAAGGAACAGGCCCCACACGCCCGGCAGGAACAGAAGCCATGTCCCAACCGGGCGGTCGAGACGGGCAAGCAGCGCATAGGAGCGCCACGGCTCGGGGAGCCGGGCGATGCGGCCGGTCAGATGGATATCGGTATGGGCGCGGGTCTGGCTCATGGGAAGATGTGATGCTGTGTGGACGTGCTTCCGTCAATGGCCGAGGCGCGCTATCGGAAAAGGATGAGCCGATCCGATCCCCGTCTTTATGTGCCTGCGTCTGAAACAGCTTTCGTGGAAGGCCAGACCGTGTCGCTTCCACCGGGGCAGGCGCATTATCTGGGCAACGTCATGCGTCAGGGCGTGGGAAGTCCCGTGCGTGTGTTTAACGAGCGCGACGGGGAGTGGAGTGCCGAGATTGCGGCTTTGAAGAAAGACCGTGGAAGCATCCTGCTGCAACACCGCGAGCGGGACCCCATGCCGACGCAGGGCGTGGAACTGCTGTTTGCGCCGCTCAAGCGGGATGCGACAGAGCTCGTGATCCGCATGGGCACGGAACTCGGAGTGACGCGTTTTCGACCCGTCGTGACGGAGCGCACCAATACGCACCGGCTCAATCTGGAGCGGCTGGCGGTGATTGCGACGGAAGCGGCCGAACAGTGTGAACGACTGGATGTTCCTGAAATTTTGCAGCCTGAGACGCTGCGTGTCGTGCTGGCGGAGTGGCCTGAAGATCGCCCGCTGTTTGCCGCGCTGGAGCGCCGTCCCGGCGAGGAGGCGGGCTTGCGGGCCGCTGCTCTGCTGATCGGGCCGGAGGGCGGATTTTCTGATGCCGAAGTGGAGATGCTCCAACGGCATAGCGCCGTTCATGCGCTCAGTCTGGGGCCGCTCGTGCTGCGGGCGGAAACGGCCGTGTGCGCGGGGCTGACCCGTCTTGCGGCGGGAGCCGAGGGCGCTGCCTGAGGGTGACAGAACCGTCGGACATGCTACAGTTCAATCATTATCGAACAACGAATTCAGACCGAGGCCAAACGTCATGTCCAATCCCGGCACGTCCAATACTGCGTCGATCGAAAGCCGGGCGCAGCTCGTCGAGGCGATCTCACGGGGTTGCAAGCCGAAATCTGAATGGAAGATCGGGACCGAGCACGAAAAATTCGGCTTCATTCTTCCTCACGATGCTGACGGACGCGATCCTCTGTCGCCGCCGCCTTACGCGCCGCGTGGAATCGGGGCATTGCTGGAAAAGCTTCAGGGGCCGGATTGGTCGCCGATCATGGACGGCGAAAACCTGATCGGATTGAAAGGGCAGAACGCACAGGCTGGTCGGGCAATTTCGCTTGAACCGGCCGGACAGTTCGAGCTTTCGGGTGCGCCGGTCGTGTCGCTTCAGGAAACGGAAGCGGAGATGCAGGAGCATTATGATCAGGTCCGTGGTCCGGCTGCAGAACTGGGGCTGGGCTTCCTGCCGTTCGGCTTTCAGCCGCTCTGGTCGCGCGACGCAATGCCGTGGATGCCCAAGAGCCGCTATGCGATCATGCGCAACTACATGCCGAAAGTCGGCACGCTTGGCCTCGATATGATGACGCGGACCTGCACGGTTCAGGTCAATCTCGATTTCAGCGACGAAGCCGATATGGCGCGCAAAATGCGCGTATCGCTCGCGCTTCAGCCGCTGGCCACCGCGCTGTTTGCGAACTCCCCGTTCGTTGAGGGCAAGGCCAACGGGCTTCTGTCCAACCGTGCGCGGATCTGGACCGATACGGACAACCAGCGTTCGGGGCAGCCTTCGGTGTTCTTCGAGGACGGGTTTGGCTTTGAGCAGTATGTGGACTGGGCGCTGGACGTGCCGATGTATTTCGTCTCGCGCGACGGAAAGAACCTCGACGTGGCAGGCTGCTCGTTCCGTCGCTGGCTGGCTGGCGATATTCAGGAACCGCTGAAGGGCCTGACACCGACGGTTGGTGATTTTGAAGACCATCTGACGACGGTTTTCCCGGACGTGCGCCTCAAGCAGTTCCTTGAAATGCGTGGCGCGGATGCAGGGAAGCTGGACATGATGGTGGCGCAGTCGGCCCTGTGGGTCGGCCTGCTATACGATCCGGCAACGCTGGAAGCCGCAGAAAAGCTGGTGCGCGAACAGCCCTGGAGCGCCTATCAGCAGCTTCGGGCCGACGTGCCGCGTCTGGGACTGGATGCTGCATTTCCGGGTGGGCTGAAGCCGTTGGCCAAGCGCGTGGTCCAGCTTGCGGAGCAGGGGCTGCGGGCGCGCGTGCGGAACGAGGCCAGCTATCTCGATCCGCTGCATCTGATTGCCGATGGTGGCCCGAATCAGGCGCAGCACTGGCTGGATCTGTATAATGGTGCCTGGGGGCAGAGCGTAAAGCCGCTCTTTACCGAAGCCGCCATCTGATTTTTATGAGACAGGACCTGCTGCCTACGTGACGAAACTTTCCGAGCTGACCGAACGCGAAATCCTTGCACTGGCGATCGCCAGCGAAGAGGAGGATGGTCATATTTACGCGGATTTCGGCCAGATGCTGGCGGAAGACTATCCCGACAGTGCCGCTATTTTCCAGGATATGGCGGAAGAGGAAAACCATCACCGCCGCGCACTGATCGACCTGTTCGTCCGGCGTTTTGGCAATCACATTCCGCTGGTCCGGCGGCAGGATGTGCAGGGCTTTCCGTCCCGCAAATCGGCCTGGCAGATGCAGAATCGCGGAATTGAGGCGATCCGGGCGCAGGCTGCCGACATGGAGCGACAGGCGGCAAGGTTTTACCGTCAGGCCGCCGGACAGACCAATGATGCCGAAATCCGCAAGCTGCTGGGCGATCTGGCGACGGAAGAAGACCGGCATCAGCGCGAAGCGCGACGCCTTGAAGACGCGCATCTGAATGACAATTCCCGGGATCGCGAAGACGAACACAGCCGCCGCGATTTCGTGCTGCGGATCGTCCAGCCGGGTCTGGTCGGGCTTATGGACGGCTCCGTCTCGACGCTGGCGCCCGTTTTTGCGGCAGCGTTTGCAACGCACAGCCCCCATGCGGCTTTTCTGGTCGGGCTTGCAGCGTCCCTCGGGGCCGGTATTTCCATGGGACTGGCGGAAGGGCTGGCCGATGACGGCAAGCTGTCCGGACGAGGCGCACCGCTTCTGCGCGGGCTGATCTGTGGTGCCATGACGTTTGGCGGTGGCATCGGCCATACGCTGCCGTTTCTGGTGCCGGATTTCCGTCTGGCCTTTGGCGTTTCGATTATTGCCGTGGCGATTGAGCTTCTGCTGATTTCCTGGGTGCGCTGGCGGTATCAGGACACACCGTTTGGCTCGGCCATGGTTCAGGTTTTCCTGGGTGGCGCTCTTGTTTTTGCAACCGGCGTACTGATTGGCAGTTCCTGAGACATGATGAACCGTTCCTTTTTCCGCGCGGCTGTTCTGGCGGCGCTGCTCCCTTCAGCCCTGCCTTGCGTGGCCTTTGCACAGACGGCTCCTGTGCAGCTTCGTCCTGCGGATCAGGGCTGGGTGTCCCGCATCGAGGATATGCTCGGAAAGGTGACGACGCTTCTGGCGCGCTTCCGTCAGACGGCGGCGGATGGCAGCGTGACGGCTGGAACGGCGACGCTTGATCGACCCGGTCGGATGCGCTTCGATTATGACAAGCCAAGTCCGCTCCTGCTGGTGGCCAATGACGGGCGCGTGGTGTTTCAGGACCGGAGCGTTGATCAGGTCACGACCCTTCCGCTGGACCGTACCCCGCTCGGGCTGCTGCTGCGGCCTGAGTTCAAGCTTTCAGGCGACGTGACGGTGACGGGATTCGAGCATCGGGATGGGCAGATCCGGATTCAGCTTGTCCGGACGCAGAATGCCGGTGAAGGCAGTCTGACGCTCGTATTTTCCGATGCTCCTCTGGCACTGGAAGGCTGGAGCGTTGTAGACGCGCAGGGGCGTACGACCACGATTGCCCTGTCCGATGTGCATCTCGGTGGGACCGTGCCGCAATCGCTGTTCGTACTGCCTAAAGCGGACTGAGCTTTTCAGTGTTTCAGTTCGCGTGAAAGCTCCAGCGCGCGGGCATAGACCGTGCGTTTGGGCAGCTTGACGATGCCCGCGACCAGAGCCGCCGCGTCCTTGACGGAATGGGTGGTAAGAGCCTCGCGCAGATGCGTGTCCAGGTCGGCGGCGCCGCTGTCGTCTTCGGCTGATGGGCCGATCAGGAGCGTAATTTCGCCGCGCGGTGCCGTTATGCGAAAATGTTCCAGAACCTCCGCAAGAGTGCCGCGCACCATTTCCTCGAACCGTTTGGTGAGTTCGCGTCCGACCGCAGCTTCGCGCTCGGGGCCGAACACGTCGATCAGATCCTCGAGGCTTTCGACCAGGCGGTGCGGCGCTTCGTACCAGATCAGCGTTGAGTGCAAACCGGCCCGCTCGGCGGCGCGCAGGGCGGAAAATCCGGTTTTGCGGGCTTCGCTACGGGGAGCCGGAAAGCCCAGGAACATGAAGGGCAAAGGCGGCAGACCCGAGAGCGTCAGGGCCGTGATGACGGCGTTCGGGCCGGGAATGGCCGTGACGTGTATTCCGGCCGCGATGGCGGCGCGGACCAGCCGATAGCCGGGATCAGACACCAGAGGCGTGCCGGCGTCGGAGACGACAGCGTAGCGCGCGCCCTGCTGAAGCTTTTCGATCAGGAACGGAGTGCGGTCCTGTTCGTTATGATCGTGCAGCGTTCGGGTCTGTGTGGCAATATTGCGCGAAAGAAGGAGCTTTGCCGTGACGCGCGTATCCTCGCAGAGGATTGCATCCACTGTGCCGAGGACTTCGATCGCGCGTTCGCTGATATCGGCCAGGTTGCCGATTGGCGTTGCAACCAATATCAGACATCCACCTTCGGCCTGGCCCTGCGCTGGCAGGGGGGCGGCCTGTAACGTTTCAGCCGCATCGCTCAAGGGAGTTTCAGCGGAACATGACTTTTCGGACATCTGCATCCTCGGTGACAAACTCAGGGACGTATTGTCGCCCCTTGAGCCGTCTGCGCAAGGGTGTAAGCACCGGCCTTGCCGCAGGAACCTTCCTGACCCTTGCAGCCTGCTCGGGTGGCGGGTCATCTTCCGTGCCGGGTGTGGGCGGTATTCCGGGTGTTTCTGCGGGGCCTGGCGCCCATGATGTCGGGCTGATCCTGCCGCTGACGGGCCGCAATGCGTCCTATGGCACGCGGATGCGCGACGCGGCGAAACTGGCTCTGGCCGCCAAGGGATCGCCCGCGCTGGACGTGCATGACACCAATGGCCCCGGTGGAACGGAGCAGGCCGTACGCGATGCCCTTGCACGAGGTGACGCCATTCTGCTGGGGCCATTGACCGCCACCGAGACTGCCGCCGCAGCACCACTTGCGGTCAATGCGGGCAAGCCAGAGCTTGCGTTCACCAGCGACTCGACACAGGCCCGTCCGGGCGTGTGGGTCATGGGCCTGACGCCGGAGCAGCAGGTGCGTCGGATGGTGGATGCAGCTCGCGCAACGGGTCGCAAGACTTTCGTGGCTTTCCTGCCGGATAATGCTTTCGGACATGCCATGGGTGACGGGCTTGCGCGGGCCTGCCGGGATGCCGGGCTGAGGGATCCGCAGATCGTGTTCCATACGATGGATGCACAGAATATCGAGGATGGGCTGAAGTCGCTCTCCGCCATTGACGCCCGTCAGCCTGCTGCGCCTGTGGTTGCGGAGGCATCGTCCGGTCCTTCCGCGATTGATCCGACGGGTGAGACGGCTCCGGACTCTGCTTCTTCCTCCGGCACAGCAGCAGCTGGCCCAGCACCTGCGGTACAGCCTGCTCCCATCGCTCCGCCGCCGTTTGATGCTCTGGTGCTGGCCGATACGGGGCTCGAACTCGGGCGGATCATCACAGCGCTTCAAACCGACCATATCGATTCGTCGCAGGTCCAGATCATGGGGCCCGCGCTTTGGAAGGCTTTTGACGGCAAGCTCGGAGCGCTGCATGGCGCCTGGTATGCAGCGCCCGACGCGCATGACCGGTTGGGATATGTCGCGCAGTATCGAGCTCTCTATAAACAGGCTCCGTCACCCGTCAGCGATTTCGCTTATGACGCTGCGGCTCTGGCTGGCAGCCTGATCCGTCAGGGCGGCGTTACGGTCGACGCCCTGACGCGGCCGGATGGTTATATGGGGGTGGACGGACTGTTCCGCCTGCGTCCGGACGGACACGTGACGCGGGCACTGGCGATCTACCAGATCCAGCGTGGCGGTGGTGCACGAATTGTGGTTCCGGCTTCCCGGGACGTGGCGATCCGTCCGAGCTGAGGTTCTTTATTTTTAAAAGAAAAAGCGCGCCGGCTCTTTTGAGCGGCGCGCTTTTTTTGTGTCTGGTCGAGAAAACCCGGGCGCAGGTTCAGGCGGCGCAGGTCTCGGCCAGCGGCAGGACCGGGCGGATGACGTGCAGGGCAAGTTCGAAGCTGGCATAACTGCCCAGTTCATGACCGCGGATCTGGTCGATCAGCACCCAGCGCATGCCCTGCGGCCGCAGCATGTAAGCAGGATCGGGATTTTCACGGACCCAGACCAGAACATGATCAACAGGTGCACTTCCGTCCACATTGATGGCGTCGTGAGAGGCATCCGCAATTTCGGCATCGAAAACGCCCATCCGCTGTCCTGCTTCAAGCCAGCGCAGCAGATATTCGCGGTGACGCGGCAGCAGGCCCTGTCGCAGTGGCACGATATTGCTCGCGCTGCGGCTGTGAGAAAGGTCGTGAAGGTGAGCCACCTGCGCCATCAGGGAGTCCTCATCAAAAAGCCGGGCAGAGCACCCGGGTCGTGGTGATGAGTTCAGGCTAGGGTTCAAAAGGGACGTTTCACAATCTTTAATAACGTCTGGAGAAGGTTTTGCGACACAAACCATCCCTACTGTGGCAAATCTGCCATGCTCTAAACGCATAGCTCAACAGGGTGTTGTCATATTCCGGTACAGCGCCTTGTCCCAGCGGCGGTGCAACCAAAACCAGGCCCCCGGAATTTCGCGGATCCAGGACTCGAGACGGTCGTTGAAAAGCTGCGTCAGGGCGAGGACGTCTTTTGCGCGATCATCCGTCTTTTCAGGCGAAAAAGGTGCATCCACCACCAGCACGAGTCTGGCAGGTCCGTCACGGCGCACATGGCCTGTGACAATCAGGGCGTCATGCCTCAGTGCGAAGACTGCGGCGGCGGACGCTGTCATGGCGGGACGCCCGAAGAGGCGGGCTTCAATCCCGTCATTCATTTTCTGGTCGCCCAGAACACCCAGATGCCCGCCTC
>NZ_JOPF01000012.1:0-92807 GCF_002153595.1 Gluconobacter sp. DsW_056 | reverse complement strand
ATGCGATGTCGGCCCGGGTCTGGTCGGCATCGTAGCCGCGATCCGCCAGAAGCCTGTCGAGCCGACCGCCACCTCCAAATGGCAGCGTTGAATCAATCTCGCTCACCCGCGTCAAGCTTTGTCCACGAGCGTTAGAAGACCTTTGCATGACGGCTTTACGCAGCACGCGCGCGCCCTTTGTTCTTGGGGCTTATTTTACGGGTTCAGCCACCAACGGAGATGCCTGGCGTGCGCCGGGTGAGGACACGGACGCCGATCTCTCGTTCGAACGTTATCGTGACTATGTCGCAACTCTGGAAAAAGGGCGCTTCGACGCCATTTTTCTTTACGACAACGTCCTGCCCGTCCCTGATCCTTCGCGTATTGCCCGCACTCCTGCCCTCGCGCGCTGGGACACTTTCACCCTGCTTGCCGCGCTGGCGGTTACGTCTTCTCATATCGGCCTGATCGGCACGGCCTCAACCACTTTCAACGAACCCTACAACATCGCGCGGCGTATCGCCTCTCTTGATGTGCTGAGTGGCGGAAGAGCGGGATGGAACGTCGTGACAGCTACGGGCGGCGGCGAAAATTTCAACCTCGTTTCCCATGTTGATCATGCTCTACGCTATGAACGCGCCCATGAATTTGTCGATGTCGTCAAAGGATTGTGGAAGAGCACCGAGACGGAAGCTTTCATCCGGGACAAACACACTGGCGTGTGGCTCGATCCCTCCCGCGTGCACCCCCTGAATCACAAAGGACGATTCTTTCAGGTCGCCGGGCCGCTCAATGCGCCGCCTCCCATTCAACGCCCTCCCATTCTGGCACAGGCGGGTGCCTCAGGCGCGGGAAAGGAGCTCGCCGCGCGCATAGGCGAAGTCATCTATACTGCCGAATACGATATCGATGCCGACCGCGCTTACCGCGCCGATGTTCTTGAGAGAGCTGCGCGTTATGGACGTGATGAACGGCATATCCGCATTCTGCCGGGTCTCGCGCCTGTTGTCGGAAGGACGGAAAGCGAAGCACGCGAAAAATTTGAGCGTTATCAAAGTTATCTCGACAAGGCCGATATCCTGCAGGCCATTTCATCCTATTCCAGCCTTGGGACAGACCTGTCCCAGTGGCCGGAAGACAAACCCGTCGAATTGGGTCTGGTCGAAGAAACCAACACCCACAAAAGCCGTCAGTCCCTGATCGTGGACTGGATCCGGAAAACGCGCCCCACAGTCAAAGACATCCTCCAGAATTTCACGCGCGGCGGACACCGCCTTCTGGTGGGAACTCCGGCGTCTATCGTCGATGAAATCGAGGAATGGTATCGCACAGGTGCCTGCGACGGTTTCAACATCATGTTCACATCCGCACCCGATGGAATCAATGATTTCGTGGAGCTCGTTGTTCCAGAGCTTCGAAGGAGAGGCCTAACACAACAGGCTTACAAAAGCAGAAATTTGCGGGAAAACTTGAAAATACCGTCTACATAAAACAATAATTTAAAACTCTGGTTTTTAATAAACTCATTTTACTTAAAAAAGGATCAATCATATTGATTATACACTTATGAACTCACCCAAATATTTGGAAATTCGAAATGAAGGCTTCGTTCTCTATCCTTCGATGGAATAGACATGTGGCAGTCCCGTTAAGCCTCGTTTCCGGCATTCTGCCACCTCTGACAGGTTGGGCGCAGACCGTAAGGAGCACTACCGCCCAGACACCTGAGGCGGTAACCGTTACCGCCAGATTTTAGGCAGTCTGGAGTCCGAGCGGCAAAGTGTGGCTTACAATCTTGAAATTCCCCTGAATGAGAAAATCCGGTTTTATTCTTATGCCACCTATACCCACCGCACGTCTTTCGCCGCCGCCTGGTACAGGCCATCAAACTCGCAACAGAATATCATGAGTGTTTATCCGGACGGCTATCTGCCGACCGATACGACTGAGGATAATGATTTCCAGTTTACGAGTGGGCTGAAAGGGGATGACTTCTTCGGCTGGCACTGGGACGGCAGCGTCAATTACGGTCGTAACGACAGCAGCATCGGCATCCAGAACACCATCAACAATTCGCTCGGTACGGACAGTCCGCACAATTTTCGCCTGCAATCTCTGGCGAACTCTGAGCTGACAGCGGATTTCGATATTCGTCATTCATTCCGGACAGGCCTCTTCAAAAACCCTCTTCAGGTCGCAGCCGGTATTGAATATCGCTACCAGCAGTACGAGGTAGACGCAGGTGAGCATTCAGCCTGGGCGGATGGCGGCTACATCAATCCTGCCAGCTACGTCTTCCCCAATGCGACTCCCGCCCTTCCCTTCGCATCCGGTCTGGGCGCAACCTCTCCCTCTCAGGCGGGCATCCATTCCCGGATGAATGGCGCTTTTTATCTCGATCTGACCCAGAAAGTGACGGACAAAATAACGGTTGCCCTTTCCGGTCGAGATGAACAGTACAGCGATTTTGGCAACGCACTGAGTGGGAAAACTTCACTGCGTTACCAGGTCACGCCCTGGATCGCACTGCGCGGATCAGCCAGTAATGGCTTTTATGCTCCGACGCTCCGGCAGGAATATTTCCAGAGCACGGCTCTTTATTATTCCATTCTGCCCAGCACCAACCAGCTCGTGCAATCCTATACGAACTACGCCTCTGTCACGAATGCTGGTGCACGGGCTCTCGGTGCAACGCCCCTCAAACCCGAAACCTCACATAATTTGAGTGCTGGCTTCGTTCTCACGCCTCTCAAACGACTTGATATCTCTCTGGACGCCTATCGTATCGACATTTTCAACCAGATCGTTCCCATTTCTGTCTCCGGCGCAGGCGTTTCCGGCGCGACCGTGCTGAATATCCTTCATCAGGAGGGTATCGTTCCGAACGACGGTCGCTACTACGGCTATACTTGCGAACGGAACGCAGCTCATACCCGTGCCATGGGCCTTGACCTTCAGGCGCACTATCTCAGCCGTTTCGGACGAGCCGGAAGCGTTCTGTGGACTGTCATGATGAACCAGCAACAGCACCAGATCATGAGGGTCAATCCTCTGAACGTGAACCTGGGTTCTGTCGTTACGGCACTCTACCGCAGCCAGATCGGCAACATTACCGCGATTTATCCCCGCAATACCCTTCGTCTCAGCGGAACTTGGAACATAGACAACTGGAGCACGACCGTCCGGGTCTCACGTTATTCAAAAACTCAGCTCTGGAGCGATCGCGGGGCCGCTTATGATCAAACGGTAGCTCCCGCATGGCTGATGGACTTTGATGTGTCCTGTACTTTCCCGAACCGTATCCGCGTTTCAGCAGGCGGCAATAATGTCTTCAACCACCGTCCACAGACCCTCAGCAAACTGGCGCAGGGTGCCCAGTCTCTCCTTCAGGTGAACCCGAACTGCAGCTATGCTTCAGCATATGGGCTGGATGGGAGCTATTTTTATGGGCGTGTCAGTTATTCATGGTGAAACCCAGAATGACCGCGTGAAGCTGATACCCTGGCCAATGATCCTTGAACCTATACTCCACTTCGAAGGATTGAGACGACCGAGATCGTTCTGTCTGTGCCTCTTTTTGCAGTCAAACCGCTGCAAGAGGCACATAAGGAGCTTTATCAGCCGTTGATGATCATCCCACCATTCACATGCAGTGTCTGGCCCGTTACGAACGACGCATCTTCGCTTGCCAGATAAACATAAGCTGGACCCAGTTCGGCCGGATCACCGCAACGCCCCATCGGCGTATCCTTCCCCAGGTCGGCAACCGCCTGCGGGTCAACAACACCCCAGCTTGCCGGCTGGAGCGGCGTCCACACTGGTCCCGGAGCCACGGCATTTACCCGGATGCCCTTCGACACCAGCTGAAGCGCCAGAGCCCGCGTCATCCCCATTTCCGCTGCCTTGGTCGTGGAATAGGCCAGAAGAGCCTTGTTTCCTGCAAAAGCATTAATGGACGATGTGTTGACGATGGCGCTGCCCTTTTTCAGATGTGCAAGTGCCGCGCGAACAAGATAGAAATAGCCGTTGATATTGGTGTCCATATGAAGTTGCCATTCCTGATCGGAAATGGCTTCGATGTCTTGTTCCACGATCTGAACTCCGGCATTGTTGACCAGAATGTCCAGTCCGCCAAGTTCCTTTACCGTGTGCTCCACGGCGTCGTTACAGATCTGACTGGAAGAAACATCTCCCGCGATGGCGAGCCCTTTACGTCCTTCTTTTTCAATAAGACGGACCGTTTCCTTGGCATCCTCATGCTCTTCCAGATAGAGGATCGCAACATCCGCACCTTCGCGGGCAAAATGTATAGCCGCAGCACGCCCGATCCCGCTATCTCCCCCGCTGATCAAGGCCTTCTTTCCTGCGAGTTTGCCACTTCCGCGGTAATCAGGGCGGATATGGATTGCCTTGGGCTGCATCAGCTCTTCAAGACCGGGCTGATGGGTCTGGGACTGCGGAGAGATATGATCAGGCATGGGACAACGCTCCGAAAGGGTTCAGGTGCTTTCAGAAGAAAACACTTCCTTTCCGTTTAACTGCCGAAGCGGACAAGCGTTGCCTCACGTCTTTGCGGGATGGGATCCGGAGGTTAGTTCGTGCGGGAAAAATATTCGTGCAGCACAGGTGCAACCTGAGTAGCGAAAAGCTCCAGAGAACGCAGAATATACGTATGTTCCGGATCAATGGAATGCACCTGAATGGCAATTTCGGTCGCATGCTCCAATGTCCTGTCCCGCAGAAGGGAAGCAACGACTTCTTCCGGTGTGCCAATGTGCACGTCAAAGGTGCGGATCAGGGTATCAATATTCGTATCATCTATCGTATGGCCTGCGGCACGGAATTTCCTCACCTGACGCGACAGGCCTTTTTCCGCCAGTCGCAAGGCCTCGGCCCGATCATCGGCAACAAAAACCGACCGTGACGCCAGAATTCGCGGGTTCCGACCGTCAGGAAGGGCGTTGAGGTAGGCTTCCACCATTGGAACCTGCAATTCCCACAATGAAGCATCCGGTTTTTCCGGCCGGCGGGGCTGCGTACGCGACAGTAGCAATCCGTCACCATCGCTCCCTGCCCGCTCCCCCCCGAATACGGAGAACGTTGCCTGCCAGCTACGGTTCTCAAGCCCCGTGCCACCCGGCCACAAACGGTTGCCGTCCGGTAATTCTTCTCCGGTCCATGCCGATTTCACCGTATGGAGTTTTCGGTTGAAGACGGCATGTCGATCCGCAAAATTCTCACCAAATGCCGGATAAGACGTCGGGGTTCCCCCAGAGCCAAAACCGACTTCCAGTCGCCCTCCTGATAAAATGTCCGTAACAACAGCATCTTCCGCAACCCGCACAGCATCTTCCATGACGAGCGTGACAACGCCGGTTCCCAGACGAATTCGAGACGTCTGGGCAGCAGCATGAGCCAGAAAGGGAAAAGGGGACGGAAGGCCGCCTTCATCCCCATGGAAATGGTGCTGGGCAACCCAAGCGCTCTGAAAGCCATAAGCTTCCGCAGCCCTGATCTGCTCCAGCGCAAGAGCATATCGCTGAGCGGCAGGGACATCATCCAGAAGGCGGGTAAAAAAACCGAACTGTTTTTGTGACACGGACCAGATAACTTTCAGTCTGATTCAGGGTATGGTTTGGTGCTCTATGAAATATTCCATAATCAATCGGTATCTCCTGCAGGGAATGCCGATTGATTACTCTGACGGGAGTGTCGGATATCCCAAAGAAAGCATGAGGCGATTTGCCCAGTTAAAGAATGAAGAGGCATTGATCAGATCCAGAATTTCCGCGTTTTCAAACCCGGCCTGTCTCAACACTCTGATATGAACATGCGAAAATCCGACTGGTGTTTCAGACACACGTCGGGCGATTTCCTCCACAAGCTGCCATTTCAGATCTGTGTCGTGGGGAAGCTGCCCCGTTTCCAGCAATGCGGCGAGAGCCTCTGGGGAACCGCCTTGACGCTCACTGAAACGTGCGTGGACGGAAGCGCAGTAGATGCATCCGTTAAATCGCGAAACAACAGTGGCCGCAAGCTCCCGTTCCCTGCGTGGCAATCCTCCTGAGACATTGTAGAAAATATCCTTGTCGCTGCGTGTCCGGGCTCCAAGGATCTCGGGGTCCCGTGCCAGCAGCCTGAAATATGGAGATTTAGCCCGTGCACGGTCTACAAGCCCCTCGTAATGGACCTCAGTCAGGTTGCCTTCTTCAAGAGGCTCAAGCCACGGGTGCCAGTCCAGTTGAGCCTTTGTAAAACGGTCGGGTTCCTGAGTGTCTGTCTTTGAAACAGTCTGCTCTGTCACGCTCATGATGGGTTCTCCGAAAGGGTGGCACCTGCTGCCGGGCCGACATCGCGCAGCACGCTCAGGCCATGAATAACGCGGATCTGGAACGCCAAAAATGAAATGAGCTGGGATAACGTCACGATGCCCGTGTCAGTCCACCCGGCTTTTTTCAGTCTTTCAAGTGCCTGTACCGAGGCGTCCCGGGGATGAAATGTCAGGAAATGAGCGTGCTCCAGAGCCCGCGCCAATGATCTGTCAACATTGACGTCCGAAACTTCAAATTCAGAGCCCTTGAGATCCTCACCTGAAAGTGGACCGGCTGGATAAGCTCCATAAGGCCCCAGTGTTCTTCCCTGCCGGGACAGATTTTCGATAACCGGTGACAGCTCCTTTCCTGGTTCCGATTGTTCAAGAAGGTCCAGATAGAGGCGATAGATCGCCGTATCGCCATGTAGTCCCGCAACAAAGGCGGCGACGGCCAGTCGATGCGTCTGCGGGAATTCTCCATCCTCCAGGGGATTGAGGAGCAGCTCAGCGCTCTTTTGCGCATTGTCACGCAAAACCTCACGCCCCCTCCTGAGGGTATCCAGCCAGGAATCTGCATCAATTCCGACCACGTAATCAATAAGATCTAGGGGTGGATCTGCTTTGAAAGAAAAAATTGTAGTCATCAGTCTATCCGAATATCTGAAGTATCTGGGAAAGCTCAGAAGACATAGCCAATCCGGGCATAATAATATCCGCCCTCGTACCCGCCAGGGGCCGTCTCCGGATACTTGATTGTGCCCTGGGTTTCGGAAATGGTACTGGTCTTCACGCGGGTGGGAAACTTGTTGAACAGATTATTGGCCCCTGCCGTCAGCGTAAAACCGCTCCCAACGCGGGCGCTGAAAGCAAGATTGGTCTGAACCTGTGGTCTTATATGTGTCCAGGTTGAGGAGGGATCGCCGCTATAATTGATCCATTCCACCCCCGCGTAGCGCTGTTCCTGAACATAGAGATTGTAGCGCCCCCTGCTCCAGTCCAGCGCAAAGGATTCCTTGTTCTTTGGAGATGCCCTCAGCAGATTGTTTCGCGACAGGCTGTCATAATACGTCTGCCCAAGCTGCTGTAGAACGCCGGGAGTGTCGGCGTAATGCGTCACTTCGGTGTCCGCCACATTGGCCTGTACACTTCCTGTCAGAACGCCCCAGCGTTTTGCGAGAGGAAACTGGTAACTGAGCTTTGCCGTAAAGCCATTGGTGGTCGTGTTGCCGATATTGGTCATGTAATTGACGAATATTCTGTCAGTTGGACTGCTGGTAATTCCCTGGCTGTACAGGAATTCATTCATCCGGGTGCCTGAAAATTCCGTCGTGCTCTCGATCCGGTCATTGATGTCGATCCGGTAACCGTCCAGCGTCACGCGAAGAGAGTTGATGGGTGTCCAATCAAAACCGATGTCATAACTGCGGGAGGTTTCTCCTTTGACGCCGGTTGCACCGAGAAGTCTGGCAACCGGATCAAACGAAGACAGGTTTTCCGTCACCTGTCCGGGGCCAGTTGACGTTGCGTTGTAATGAACCGCTCCCAGGGTCGGCGCCCGATAGCCTGTATTGATGCTGGCGCGCAGAGCAAAGCGCTTGTTGAAATTGTAACGCATCCCGATCGAACCTGTCGGAGCAGCCCCCTTGTCGGAATAACTGACTGCACGGCCGCCGATCGTCAGTTCCCACTTCCGGGTCAGGAACAGATCGAGGCCGACGTGACCGTCAAAAATATCGCGGGACCAGTTGCCAGCGTTCTGCGGCTCAAAGCCGGCATAACCGGCGGCGCCTGAACTCGGCTGGACACCCGTTTGTCCAACAAGAACAGGTCCGGTTGCCCAGGACTGATAGTCTCCCTGCCCGATCTGATAGGTATCGTGACGATATTCCAGACCGAAATTAAGTTCGGCAGGTTTCGCAAGCTGCGGAATTGCAAACTTCTTTGAGAATTTCGCCCCCCCGATCAGTTCGGATGCGATGATCTGTCCCTGATGGAAGTTCGTCTGGCTATCCACGCCGAAAGTCGGGTTTTCGTCGTTTTCGACATTTTCGTTTACACGCTCACGTCCGAACGAGGCGTAGGTATTCCAGGCGAGCCCATGCGCCAGAACCCCACGCAAACCGCCATTGACCTGAAAATCCAGTTCATCGAATGTTTCAAGTGGCGAGTATCCGTTAGGGTAAAGAGCGCGGGTGGTATTGTTATTGGCCGGCCCGCGAAAAAATCCGACACGCACGGTCGAGCGATGTCCGAGAGTGCCAGTCGCATAGCCTTCCACGCGGTCGGTAATGGGGACATGACCATTGAAGCTGAAGACTTCAGCCAGAGATTTGCTGACACCCTCGACACGATTGACATCCTGCCCGACCCGCTGCTGCATCTCGGCATCCTGTGGCAGGTCGTAAAGTTTGGCCGTGTTGAGCGCGTCCCGATGGCTTGGAAGCTGGTTCAGGACCTGCCAGGCGACATCAATTCCGCCCCCCTGATTACCGATCTTGTGCTCGATATCGCCATAGCCTTCAACGGCCTGTCCGTCTCCCGCATAAAATCCGCTGTTCATGAGGTTGACCGTGCCACCATTTTTTGTACCGCTCTTCAGAACGATATTGATGGCACCACCAATTGCATCCTGCCCGTAAAGAGCCGTCGCACCCTCTGTAATGATTTCGATATGATCAATGGCGCTCAGCGGGATGAGGCTCAGATCCGCAGGCTCGGTTCCTTTGGCGGGACCATCGCCCCAGTTACCAAGAGCGCTGATATGCCGCCGCACACCGTTGACAAGGACGAGCGTTTCATCAGCATTGAGATTGCGAAGAATGACCGTCTGGGTGGGCGTTGTGGAATAGGCGCCCCCACCTCCTCCCGGCGGAGCATTCAGTTCGGGCGATGTCTGCTGAAGAGCTGCGATGACATTGGTCTGCCCTGTCTGCAGAAGCTGTGCCCCTGAAACAATAGCGACGCTGACCGTACTTTTCGTGGGTGTCGCAACCCTGAACGCAGGCGCGATATTGCCCTGACTTCCTGTCGCGACGATCCGCTCGACCCCGCTGTGGTCTTCAACACTTCCGGGCGCCGTCGAAGCAGTGTGCGAAAGTGATTTGGCGGGGGAACTTGCCTTGTGTTCCGCAGACTGTGGGCGTCTGGCCTTGACGTATTTCCGTGTGTCCCGCTCGCTTTCCGACGCAGTTGTTGCATCTGCGGCAATCGCGGCGCCGGTCGCCCCCAGAGACAGCAGAAGAGTCGTGGCAATCCATACGGGTCTTGAACCGGAACGCCGCAGAGAGTCATGAGTCCGTCTATACGGCATAGCTATTTCACCATCGGATATGATGTTTGTGCCAGCGATGAATCACCAGTCTTCAATGTTGATAAACATGATTCGACATAAACAACAACCCGAAATGTTTTATGAATATAATAACTATTATATATAGTTTATTCTTGTCTGTGATTCGCTTCCTGTTTTTCAGGAAAAACGCTCCGCCCTTCTTGTCCTGTGGGTAAGACGCCTGAATGACGCTCTGGGAGCGCAACAAATATTTTCATCAAACATCTTTCCAAAATAGGGAATTTAAGGATATACATATTAACAACTATTTATTTAAGTTATTATTCCCCGCCCGCGTTTCAACGCAGTCCCTCCTGAAGGTGATAATGCCGGTTCATCACTCCGTGTCTGTCCGACGATCTGCGCTAGCAACCGTGTTTCTTGCGGGGCTCTCTGTTTTTCCGCAGGCCCAGAGCCGGGTCCCGGACCGGACGATCATCTACCTGGACCCACAGGAGCATACCAATCTCTACCCTCCCGCTGGCGGATTCTACCCAAACGGCGGCATTCTGAGCCAAATCACGGATCGTCTGACCTGGCAGGATCCTGAAACACTTGAAATCAAACCATGGCTGGCAACCAACTGGTCCGTGAATGCCGATAGTACGATTTACACATTCCACCTGCGTTCCGGTGTCACGTTTTCTGACGGGACCCCGCTCGATGCGCAGGCTGTAGCCCTGAATTTCCAGACATACGGCAAAGGCAATCAGGCACTTCATTTCCCGGTTTCAGAAGCCATCAGCAATTTCGATCATGCGGAAGTTGCCAGTCCCACAACCGTCATTTTCCATTTCACGCACCCTGCCCCTGGCTTTCTGCAGGCCACGTCTGTTCTGGGTTCGGGGATTGTCTCTCCCGCGACACTGGGGCGTCCGTTCGATGACCTGGGAACGGCAACAGGCATCATAGGCTCCGGTCCTTTCGTCGTTTCAGCTGATATTCCGGGGCGGGAGGTCGATCTTGTCGCGCGTCAAGGCTATCGCTGGGGGCCAAAAGCAGAAGAGGGCAGAGCCACGGTGGACCGGATCAAGATTCTGGTCGTTCCTGAGGATAGTATTCGGGTGGGAGCGCTTCTTGCAGGTCAGGCCGACATTATCCGGCAGGTCGAAGCCTATGACGAAGAACAGATACGCCGTGCGGGATACAGGCTTTTTGCACCATCCACTCGCGGCGTGAACACCGGCCTTGCCTTCCGGCCCGATAACCCTCTGGTAGCGGATATCCGGGTTCGGAAGGCGCTCCTCCATGGAACGGACCGGCAGGAAATCGTGAGTGTTCTGTATTCGCGGAACTATCCCGTAGCCCGTTCGATCCTGTCCTCACAGGCCGCAGGATATGCCGATTTCTCCCAAAAACTGAAATATGATCCTGCCCTTGCTGCGAGTCTTCTGGACAGCGCGGGCTGGAGAATGGGCGAAGATGGCCTGCGTCACCGCAACGGACAGACGTTACGATTGGGAATTCATGTCTCCCTGCCCCATCCCCAGAACAAGACCATGCTCGAACTGATTGCCCAGCAATGGCGTCGACTGGGCGTGCAGCTCGACATCATGTCCGGGGCTGCGGCAGGGGTTCTTCTGGACAACCTCAACCCGCAAAGAACGCCCCTGACCGTTTCGGAAGTGGGACGGGCCGATCCCGATGTTCTCAAGAGCGAATTCTTTCCACGAAACCGCGATTCCCTTCTTCAGAAGGGAGGACAAAGCACGAAAGTCCGTGCTTTCAGGGACGAGACTCTCGACACGATGCTGCTTGATATCGCCTCCATCACCGATCGCAAGGAACGTCTCAGACGGGTTGTCGCGGTTCAGGAATATCTGATCGACAATGCCTATGACATCCCGCTTTTCGAAGAGCCACAGGTCTATGCCGCATCCCCGGACTTGAAAGGCCTGCGCTTTGAGGCTGTCGGCCGACCGGTTCTGCGGGATCTGGAGTTTACGGCCCCATGAATGTCTCTCATTTCCCTGAACGCCGTGGCTTTGCCGGACATTTCCTGGTGCAGGTCGGTCGGGCTCTTCTGATCCTCTGGGGCGCCTTCACGCTGACTTTTATCCTGTTGCAGATGATGCCGGGAGATGCCGTCATGATCCGCTTTATGGACCCTGAACTTGGCCTGTCGCCCGAGCAGATCGAAACCATGCGCGTTCTGTACAGCGGGTCGTCAAACCCTGTGTTTCAGTATTTTCACACCCTCTGGCAGGTTCTGCATGGCAATTTCGGATATTCCGTCCAGCTTGGCGTTCCTGTCGGGAAACTGCTGTCAACGGCACTTCCCGTTACTCTGCGGCTGGCAGGCGTCGGGTTTCTGCTCTCTCTCGTCTGGACCCTAGCGATTGCCGTAGGGGCCAGTCTTCTGCCGATGCGGGCCCTGCGACAGGCCGTTCATGCCCTCCCCGGACTCTGGAGCGCAATTCCACTCTACTGGTCCGGAATTCTTATCATTCAGGTTCTGTCCTTCAGGTTGCACCTGCTGCCTGTCGTCGGAGTCGGGGCATGGGAAGGTGTGCTTTTACCGGGTTTGGCCGTCAGTCTGCCGGTTGCAGCCCCTCAGGCCAAACTTCTGCTCCAGCAAATCGAGGAAACGGAGCGCCTTCCTTTCGTCATGGCCAGCCGGACACGCGGGGCCAGTCGGGTTTCTGTTTTCTTCCGTCATATTCTCCCCAATTCCGTCATTCCGTCCCTGACGATGGCAGGGCTGTCGCTGGGGGAACTGATTGCAGGCGCCATCGTCACCGAGACCGTTTTTGGTCTGAACGGTCTGGGTCAGATGACGCGGGATGCCGTCTCGGGGCAGGACGTGGCCGTTCTTCAGGCTGTCGTCTTGATTGGTGCGGCAGGTTTCGTAGGCGCCAACCTCGCTGTTGATCTTCTCATTCCCCTGATTGACCCGACTTTGCGCATGTCCCATCGGATCGGAGGCGGCAAGTCCGGATCATGAAGCGATTTTCCATTCCTTCTCCCCTCTCCGTGCTCTCCGCCATTGTCATCGGGATCTGTGTGGTTGCAATCCTGTGGCCCTCCGCTTTGACGAGCGGAGATCCGGCGACAGGCGTGGCTCCGGAACATCTTCTGCCGCCAGACAATGCGCACTGGTGTGGAACCGATCAGCTCGGGCGCGACGTCCTGACCCGCATCATTTACGGCGCGCGCGAAACGCTGCCAGCCGCTTTCGTGGCGACCATGACCGGTATTGTGCTTGGCTCGGTCATCGGGGGATTTGCCGCACTGTCAGGGCCTGCGGTGGACACGCTGCTTTCGGGTGTCATTGATGTCCTTCTCGCTATTCCTGAACTTCTTCTGGCTCTGACGGTCGTCATCCTGACGGGTTTTGGCCCGGTTCATGCCGCTCTTGCCGTCGGTATAAGCCAGACGGCCGGCTTTGCGCGCATTGTCCGCAACCTCGTCCGGACACTACGGTCGCAGACCTATGTCGAGGCCGCCCGCCTGTCAGGAACCGGTTTCTGGGGCATAGTCGGATGGCATATCCTTCCCAATGCCTTTCGTCCGCTGCTCGGGATGGGGATCCTGCGCTATGCCACGGCCATCCTGTCCCTCGCCACTCTGGGCTTTCTTGGATACAGCGCACCTCCGCCAACGCCGGAATGGGGGCTCATGATTTCAGAAGGACGGGATTATCTGGCCACAGCATGGTGGATGACCACATTCCCCGGCCTCGCCCTGCTGACCGTCGCTCTGGCAGCCAACCGCCTGAGCCAGGCCATGACGAACGCAGGGGAAGAACGGCCATGACCTCTCCAGCCCCTGTTCTGGACGTAAACGATCTGGCCATTTCCTATGGTGACAGGATCGCCGTGAACGGCATTTCGTTTACGGCGCTGCCCGGAAAGACGACAGCCCTGATCGGAGAATCCGGCTCCGGAAAATCCACCATCGCCAAGGCTGTCATCCGACTGTTACCGCCTTCCGCGCGTATTGATCGTGGCAGCATTACCCTGAACGGGCAGTCTCTGCTTGCGGCATCGTCGCGCACCCTCGATACCATTCGTGGACGTCAGATCGGGTTCATCCCTCAGGATCCGGGCAGTTCGCTTGACCCTCGCATTCCCATCGGCCGACAGGTGGGGGAAATTCTGCGTCTGCATACTTCCGAAGGTCGGCAGGAGCGTCATGACCATGCGCTGGCCCTTCTGGAAAAGGTTGGCCTGCCCGAACCTGGACGGTGCTTTTCGCAGTTTCCCCATGAACTCTCGGGAGGCATGAAGCAGCGCGTGCTCATTGCCATCGCCGTTGCCCTCGCTCCCGGCCTCATTATTGCCGACGAGCCCACGAGTGCTCTGGACGTCACGGTCCAGCGTCAGATTCTGGACCTGCTCGACCGTCTGCGCGAGGAAAACGGCTGTTCGGTTATCATGATTACCCATGATCTCGCCATCGCCCGTGACAGGGCGCATGACGTCGTTGTCATGCAACACGGTGTGGTCGCGGAACGCGGTTTTTCAGACAACCTCTTCAGTGCACCCCATTCTCCGTATACCCGCAGACTCCTGAGGGATTCTCCTGCCTTTCATCCCAGAATTCCTCCCGCGCGAAAGGTCGCCCCGGCGCAGGTTCCGGCCCTGGAGGTCTCAAACCTCACCATCACCCATAGGACTCACGGAGGGCGCACAAGTCCGACCGTGCGGAATGTTTCCTTTACCGTGCAGCGTGGCACGACCCACGGCATTATCGGAGAATCCGGCTCCGGCAAGACCACGATCCTGCGTTGCCTTATGGGACTGATTGCTCCGATTTCAGGAAACGTCCGGATCCATGGGGCCGATGCTTTTGGTGGCCGCCCCGGCGACCGGGGCCCGTTCCGCAGCATGCAGCTTGTCTATCAAAATCCCTGGAGTTCGCTGGACCCGCGGCTGACGGTTTGTCGGATCATAGAGGAGCCCCTGCGCAACCATTTTGATGAAAACCGTTCATGGCGTCTCCAGCGGATCCACACACTTCTGGAGCGGGTGCATCTGAAGCCCGACATCCTTGAGCGGTATCCTTCCGATATTTCCGGAGGTCAGTGCCAGCGTGTGGCTCTGGCGCGGGCTCTTGCTGCGGAACCCGACATTCTTGTGCTAGACGAATTCGTTTCCGCACTGGACGTCACGGTACAGGCCCGCATTCTGGAACTCCTGACGGAGTTACAGAATGATCTTGGCCTGACATTCGTTTTCGTATCCCATGATCTTGCGGTTGTCAGACAGATCTCTGATACCCTCTCCATCATTCGACACGGACAGCAGGAAGAATACGGGCGTGCGGAAAGCATCCTTTCGCACCCCGCATCGGACTATACCCGAACCCTGCTTCAGGCCATTCCCGGGAAATCCGCTTCAGATTGTCTGTAACTCAGAAGTCGATGGATGTTTTGACGTAATACATGCCGCCATTGAAGCCGTAAGGCGAATAAGAGGCATATTTCGTCAGGCCCTGCTGCGTATGGGAAATCGAAGACGGCACACGCGTCGGATACTTGTTGCCGACATTGTTGGCCCCCACTCCGATGCTCCAGCGTGGCAGGATTTTGTAATCCACTTCAAGATTGGTCAGCAGTGCCGGATTCTGCATGAACGGCACGCTGCCCGGCCCCGTTGGAGCCGCCATGTAGATGATCGAGCCGTAACGCATTTCCTGCACGAATGCGGACCATTTGCCATAGGTCCAGTTCACGCTGATCTGCTCGCGGTTTTTTGGAGCAGCGTGCAGGACGATTTCCTTGGTATATTCGTTGACGAAGCTGTCTTTCGCGGAGCGGATTTCGGTATCCGAGAAATTGATTCCCATCGCAAACCGGAACTGCCCCAGACGCTGCGTGTGCAGCGTATAATCTGCGCTGAAGTCGCCGCCGAATGTCTGGGTATTATAGAGGTTCGCGTAATAGGAAAGCGATGTCGCGCTCTCAAGATTGTTCTGCGCCAGCAGGTTCATGAGGACGGAATCGTCTTTGTCAACGCTATAGGTTTTCGTGCTTCCCAGACGGGAGTTGATGGCAATGTAATAAAGATTTCCGGTGACATGAAAATTATTCACCGGCGTGGCATCGAGACCAATGCTGTAACTCCGGGAATATTCACCCTTCATCGTGCCGGAACCGAGATATCTGGCGATGGTGCTGTTTGCGGGAACCTGATCCACAGTGTAGCCGGGGTAAGGCGCGGAATAGAAATAGGACATCTCACCCAGCGTTGGCGGACGATACCCGGTATTGACGTTGGCGCGCACAGCCCAGCGTTTGTTGAAGTTGTATCGTGTGCCGACCGAGCCCGTTTCGACAGTGGCGAGGTTGTTGTAGCTCGCAACGCGGCCACCCAGTGTCCACTCCCATTTTTTAGTGACGTAGAAGTCCAGATTCGCAAAGCCCTCGTAAACGTCACGGTTCTGGTTGGTGACGGCCATCGGCACGTTCCCCGGATGATCCGTAGCTCCCAGCCCTTCCCAGGATGCCGTCTCACCTTCGGTCATCTGGAATGTATCATGGCGGTATTCCGCGCCAAATTTCAGATCAACCGGTCGCGGCAGGAAACCTGTCTGGAACGACCGGGAGCCGCGAATGCCACTCGTCAGTTCTGTTGCGATGGACGCTCCATCATAAAAGGACGTCTGCGTGCTGTCGGGGATGGAAACGTTTTCTGAATCCTTGGTCCCGTATTTCTGCGCATCACGCCCGAACGTGACATAGGCGTCCCAGGCAAATCCAAACTTGTGAGCCCGGATGCCATTATCCGTCTCGAAGTCATACTGGTCCATCGTGATATAGGGCTGGTTGCCGTTGGGATACAGGTTGGTGTTGATCCAGGTGTCCGTATCGGCCGCACTGCGATACGTCTCGGCGACATTGGCGCGACGGTGCGAGAATGTTGAGGTGCTATAGGCACTGAAGCCGTGCCCAAGCGGCAGGGACATGTTCTCGCTCAGGGTCTCCAGCGTTGACTTCGGAAGACCAAGCCCCCGCTGGACATCGCGATTGGCCGTCTCATTTCGGGAATCGCTGAAGAGCGTGCCATAGAAATTGCCACCACGCGTTGTGGGGAGCTGATGGGTAACCTGCGCGGCAAGATCGAGGTATCCGCCATTATTGCCCAGAGCCATGCCATAATTGGCTGATCCGTCGAGCCCCTGCCCATCGCCAGCGTAATAACCATTGTTCTTGAAATTGATGCTGCCGCCATGGGTGTCGCGTTTGAGGACGATATTGACCGCGCCTGCAATGGCATCCTGTCCGTAAAGGGCAGATGCCCCTTCGGTAATCACCTCGATATGGTCAATGGCAGAGACCGGGATCAGCGAAATGTCGCTCGGTTCACTGCCCCAGTTCGTTCCGGCATTCGAGTTGAAGTTGGCGCCGATATGACGGCGATGCCCGTTGACGAGAATCAGCGTGTCATCAGGAGACTGGCCACGAAGCTGCATCGTCTGAACGAATGCACTCGCTCCACCGCCTGGAAGCGCGGCCGTTGTGATGGCCGGGTTGGCCTGCGCCAATGCGGAAAGCACGTTCGTCTGGCCTGTCTTGAGCAGTTCAGCGCCGGTCACCACAGTCACCTGCGTCGTGCTGTGGCGCGCCGTAACCGGAGAGAAAACCGAATTCGTCTGCCGTCCACCGACCTGAATACTCTCCGTTGATATCGCCTGAAGCGACGTCGGAGCACGATGAACCGAAGGCTTGCTCTGGGCGGGAGAAGCACCTGCCCTTTTTTTGGCAACGACCCTGTGATGTTTCACTGGAGCCGTTGCTGAAGCCGATGCCGCAAGAACCCTGTCCGGCATGAACGCGCCCAGTGCAGCTCCTGCGACCAGACAGAGTTTCCAATTTGACCCAATCAACATTGCATCCCTCTCAAGTCGCCGGAATTCCGATACGAAGTATGAGTTTATGGTACGGATGCGTTATGTTTTGGCGTCATATGGATTATTTATATTCCAATCCCGCAACGAGAATTTTCCGGAATCCTTCTGCTGCTATCGTGGTCGGGTTCAATCGCATTCCGATGGATTCATTGACCATTTTCCCCAATCGGCAGAGTATTGGATTCACAGTTCGTCACATCAGGAGATTGGCCCGTTGGATATCAGGCGTTTGCAGGCCTTCGTGAAGATCATTGATCTTGGCAGCATTTCCCGCGCCGCCGATCTGCTGAACATCGCCCAGCCCGCGCTCAGCCAGCAACTGGCAGCCCTTGAAAGCGCGTTCCGCCAGAAACTGGTGATCCGGAGCAAAAGTGGTGTCACGCCTACGATTGCCGGTTCCGTCCTGTACCGTCATGTCCAGATCCTGAGCAAACAGTTCGACCGGGCCATGGTCGAAATCACCCAGGGGGCTGGTCCCCTTGTCGGCAAGGTTTCGGTCGGCCTGTCTCCATACAGCGCAGGCTCGACGCTATCCGTGGAGCTTCTGCGCCGTATCCGGGAAGAACTTCCAGGCATCGTCCTGCATCTGACCGAAAGTTTTGACGACATTTACAGCGAACTCGTCATGACCGGACGCCTGGACATGGCCGTCATACATGGCTCGGGGCCCATGAAAGGTGTCAGCTTCACGCCTCTGATGAAGGAGGAATTCTTCCTGCTTGCTCCGGAGGCGCTTGCCATTCCTCACGACGGCGAAAACACGGTTCAGCTGGCAGATATCACGGAGATTCCCCTTCTCGTACCGCCCAAGCACAACTTTGTCCGCAAGGCGATCGACATGGCATTCATGCGCAAAGGGCTTGAGCCGAACATCGTCGCGGAAATTGAAGCTCTGACAACGCTTCAGGGAGCCATTCAGGAAGGGATCGGGAGCACCATCCTTCCCTGGTCGGTCGCGAGCAGAATTGCCGTTGAAGGCCAGTCGCGCATATACGCCCTGCGCAACCCGGTCATCAGCGAGAATGTCTCCCTCTGCATTCCCGAACTGGTTCCTGAAACGGAGGCATCCGTGGCCGTCCGGGAGCGGCTCATCGAGCTGGCCAGGGCCATGGCATCATCACGCAACTGGCCGGGGACGCAGGCATCTACCTGAAAGCCGCTTCAACCTGTCCGACATTGGGCCGCGTCAGGAATTCCGGGCGAAGCAGACCTGCGAGTACGTCCTGAGACACCAGTTTTTCCTGAAGGACAAGCTCCGGAACGCTCCGGTTTTCAGCCAGAGCCCGGCGGGCAATCCGGGAACAGGTATCGTAGCCGAGAAGCGGAACCAGCGCGGTGACGATACCGATATTCCGTTCAAACAGAAACCGGCACTGCTCGGCGTCCGCGGCAATTCCGGAGACGCATTTTGTGGTCAGAAGCCTAATAGCTGCCGTGAGCGTCTTCAGGGACGAAAAAAGACAGTATCCGATCATCGGCTCGAAAGGATTGAGCTGAAACTGTCCCCCATCAGCACACATGCTCAGCGTGACATCATAACCTGCAACGAGATAGGCCACCTGATTGACGGCTTCCGGGATGACCGGATTGACTTTGCCTGGCATGATCGAAGACCCTGCCTGCACGGACGGCAGGGTAATCTCTCCAATGCCCGCCCGCGGACCGCTCGACAGCAGGCGCAGATCGCTTGAAATCTTGGACAGTTTGAGCGCCAGCCGCTTGAGCACGCCGGAGAACAGGACGAAAGCTCCGACATCCGATGTCGCTTCAATCCTGTCAGCGGCTCCCGTTACGGCCAGACCAGTCAGTTTTCCAAGCTCCCGGATGACGGCGTCCGCATAACGGGGATCAGTGTTCAGGCCTGTCCCGATCGCCGTTCCGCCAAGATTGACCGTCAGAAAAGCTTCGCACTGGCTGCGTATGTGACGGATTTCCGTTTCCATCGCATGCTGGAATGCCCTGAACTCCTGTCCAAGCGTCATGGGTACCGCATCGCGCAACTGCGTGCGGCCGACTTTCAGAATGTCCGAGAATTCATCGGCTTTCTTTCCGAAAGCCCGGGCCAGTTCTTCCAGGGCCTCAAGCAGAGGCGCAGTTGCTGTAAGAAGCCCCAGGCGCAGGGCGGTTGGGTAAACATCATTTGTGGACTGTGCCATGTTTACATGGTCGTTTGGATGCAGGATCTGGTAATCACCGGGCTTTTGTCCCGCCAGTTCCAGCGCGACATTGGCGATGACTTCGTTGACGTTCATGTTGGTGGATGTCCCTGCCCCACCCTGCATGACGTCCACAATAAAATGGTTGCGATAATCGTCACGGGTCAGCAGGGCCCTGCAGGCCGCCTCGATCAGACTGGCCCGATCTTCATCCAGATAGCCGAGCGCCCTGTTCGTCCGTGCGGCAGCCTGCTTGACCGTCACAAATGCCCGGATGAAATCGGAAAATGCTCCGACAGGCTCCCCGCTGATGGGAAAATTTTCTGCTGCGCGGCTGGTATGAACCCCCCATAAGGCATTCTTCGGGATACAAGCCTCTCCCAGCAGGTCTTTCTCGACCCTGAAGCCATCCAGTGGCGGCATCATGTCTGCCGCAACGTCGGACCGGGATGCGGATGTCGTCATTTCGGGTATCCAGAGCTGTGATGGACCCCGAACCTATTATTGCGACTTCGATTCAACCCCATATGATTGTGATATAGGGTCAGACAATTTTCGGCAGTATCTCGACGCCTGCGAAACGATTTACGATACGTTCATTCGCGTATGCGCTACCCTTATGCGGCAATGGAGACATCAATGCCCGGTTTTGCTGATCGACTGAACGGAATTGGAGTCTCGGCCTCTGCCGCCATGACCGACAAGGCCCGTGAACTCAAGGCGGAAGGCCTCAAAATCGTCAGCCTGTCTTCCGGCGAACCCGATTTCCCGACCCCCGACCACGTCGTGGAGGCCGCCATCGCGGCCGCTCGTGGGGGCGATACCAAATATCCGCCACAGGATGGAAAACCCGCGCTCAAAAAGGCCGTTCAGGCCAAGTTCCTGCGCGAAAACCATCTCGATTACGCCCTTGACGAAATTCTCGTCGCCAATGGCGCCAAACAGATCATTTTCGACGCCCTGATGGCGACCTGTAACACAGGCGACGAGGTTGTTCTCGCCGCTCCATACTGGATCAGCTATTCGGATATCGCGCGTCTGTGTGGCGCCAGACCTGTGCAGATCGACTGCCCGGCCGAAGACAATTTCCGTCTGTCTGCCAAAGCGCTGGATGCCGCCATTACACCCAACACCAAATGGCTGCTGCTGAACTTCCCCAACAATCCGACTGGCGCATGTTGCCCGCGCGAGGATATGGAAGAAATCGCGGCCGTCCTGCTGAAGCATCCTCATGTCTGGATCATGACGGATGATATTTACGAACACCTGATCTATGACGGGTTCGACTTCTGCACCATTGCCGAAGTCGAACCGCGCCTGAAAGACCGTGTTCTGACGGTCAATGGTGTCTCCAAGGCCTATGCCATGACGGGCTGGCGCGTCGGCTATTGTGGCGGCCCACGGAACCTGATTGCCGCCATGAACAACATGCAGGGGCAGTCCACCAGCGGTATCAACACCATCGCGCAGGCCGCTGCCATTGCCGCCCTCGAAGGTCCGCAGGATTTCCTGAAAGAGCGTGCTGCCGAATACCAGTCCCGCCGCGATCTGGTTGTTGGTCTGCTAAATGCCATTCCGGGCGTCACGTGCCATACACCGCAGGGCGCATTCTACGTCTACCCTGAAATCGGCGCCTGCCTGGGCAAGACCACACCCAAGGGACGTCATCTCGCCACGGATGCAGATTTCGTCATGGCTCTCCTGGAAGAACAGCAGGTTGCATCCGTTCAGGGGGGAGCTTACGGCATGAGTCCGTTCTTCCGTATTTCCTATGCAACCGACCGGGAAACCCTGAAGGAAGGCTGCCGACGTATCTCGGATTTTGTAAGCTCTTTAAGCTGAAAAGACGGCGGGGAAGCAGCTGAAGCCTCCCCGTCCCTTTAAGGTATCGTGGCTATCGGCTTGTTGGTTCAACCTGCACAACCGGAGCTCCATACCCCGTCAGCGCACCATCCTCCCCGGCGACGTCAACGATCGTCCCCGTCACCGGAACCAGAACAGGGATCTGCAAGGCTCCGATCCGCATCTGCGCCACCACATCTCCCGGCTGCACCGATGTTCCGACTTTCGCCAGTTCCGTCAGGACCAGAGTGCCAAAATATGGCGCACTGACTGCAATACGGCTCGAGAGATCCTCGACAGGCGTAACATTTTCTGCAACCTGCTTATCCGATTTCGCGACAGAGGACGTTACACGCATAAAACAGCGTGCACCCTTGCCATCGGAAAGCTCGATTGTCTCCAACCCGGCCTCGATCAGCAGATCCGCAATCCGTGCAAGATCCTCTGCAGACGGAATGCCTTCAAACTCCGGAACCTGATTTTCTACGGCGTTCATGAGGGCGACCTCTCTGCAAGCCAGCGTTCGAGATGGTGAATATCGACGCCTCCCTCCTGAAACTGCGGATCGGCCAGAAGTGCTTGATGAAGGGCAATATTGGTAGAAATTCCCTCAACCCGCATTTCAGCCAGCGCCACGCGCATCCGGGCAATCGCCTGTTCGCGTGTTGCGCCGTAGCTGATGATTTTCCCGATCAGAGAGTCATAGTAAGGCTGGACGGTATAGTTACTGACCACATGCGTATCCACGCGAATGCCTGGACCGCCAGGCAGGTCCCACCGTGTCACCGTTCCCGGAGACGGCATGAACGTTGCCGCATCTTCCGCATTCAGACGACATTCAATCGCATGACCCTGCATCAGAATATCGTTCTGGCGCAGGCCAAGTGTTTCACCCTGTGCAATCCGAATCTGCTGGGCCACGATATCAATGCCGGTCGTTTCTTCCGTAATGGGATGCTCGACCTGCACGCGTGTGTTCATCTCGATGAACGCAAAGATCCCGTCTTCATACAGGAACTCGAAGGTCCCTGCCCCGCGATAGCCAATCTGTCGGCAGGCCTGAACACAGCGTTCTCCGATCCCGGCGATGGTTTCGGGCGGGATGCCAGGTGCGGGGGCTTCTTCCAGAACTTTCTGATGACGCCGCTGCAAGGAGCAGTCCCGCGCGCCAAGCCAGAGAGCCGTTCCATGCGTATCACACAGGACCTGGATTTCGACATGGCGCGGCTTCTGCATGTATTTTTCAAGATACAGCGTTGGGTTGCCGAAGGCCTGCTGGGCCTCCTTGGCCGTCAGTGCTACGGCGTTCTCCAGCTCGTCTCCACCATGCACAACCCGCATGCCACGCCCCCCACCGCCGCCGGAGGCCTTGACGATCACGGGGAAACCGACTTCGAGCGCAATGGCCCGAACTTCTTCCGCAGAAGCCGGAAGTGGTCCGTCCGAACCCGGCACGCAGGGCACCCCTGCCTCCCGCATGGCCCGCTTGGCGGTAATCTTGTCTCCCATCATGCGGATGGAGTCTCCGGTCGGGCCGATGAATGTCAGACCCGCCGCTTCAACCGCATCTGCAAAATCCGCATTTTCCGAAAGGAACCCATATCCCGGATGGATGGCTCCTGCTCCCGTCACTTTCGCCGCCAGAAGCAACCCGTCCCTGTCGAGGTAGCTTTTCGATGCGGCCGCAGGGCCGATGCACAGAGACACATCCGCTTCACGGACATGTCGGCTGTCTGCATCGGCTTCCGAATATACGGCCACAGTCTCCAGTCCCAGCTGACGGCAGGCGCGCTGGATCCGCAAGGCAATTTCCCCGCGATTGGCAATCAGAACTCTTTTGAAACGCTGCATTTCATTCATACCAGACGGAACAGAGGCGTTCCCATATCGACTTCAGTGTTACCCGCCACCAGAACTGCCTCAACCGTTCCTGCAACACCCGCACGGACTGGATTGAAAACCTTCATGGCCTCCAGCAATCCGACCTGCTGCCCTGCTTCCACCTTCTGTCCGACAGCAACGTAAGGCGGCGCATCCGGTGAAGGCGCAAGGTGAAAGACGCCATAAGACGGCGCGGTAATGGTCTCCTGCGCATCTGAGGCGGATGTCATCACGGAGGGCTTAGGGACGGCTGGTGTTGTTTCTGCTGGCTTTGCAGCAACAACACCAGCCCCTTGGCCTTTCTGCGCTCTCGCAAGGCGGATCCTGCGGCCATTTTCCTCAATCTCAAGCTCCGCAATCGGAGCCTGAGCCATGAGATCGATCAGACGTCTGATCTGTGAGAGATCCACTGATATCAGCCCGGAGCAGAAGTTTTCTTTGCAAAGTTCAGACCACCCACGACCTGCATCGTCGGCAGCACTTCCATGAAGCTGACATTCATGCGCTGCGGCGCCAGAACCGCAAAGGCCACGGAGGTGGCAATGTCTTCTGGCAGCAGAGAATCATACTCGTCGAAGAAGCGCTTCTTCGCTTCGGCCATATCCCCGATCAGACGGCCGAAAACCTCAGTCTCCACCCGTGCGGGAGAAACTTCCGTCACCCGGATCTGACGGCCAAACAGATCGCACCGCAACTGCTGGGAAAGCGAATGCACGCCGGCCTTCGTGGTATGATAGACGGTGTTGCCGCCTGCAAAGGCGTAGTGACCGGCAATCGAACTGATATTCACAATATGCCCGCGGTTGCGCTCAATCATTCCCGGCACCACCAGACGCGTCAGTTGCAGGACTGCGCGCAGATTCACGTCCACAAGCGCGTCGATGTCCTCAGGGGTCGTGCTTGTAATGTTCCCAGTCCGGGACTGACCCGCATTGTTGACCAGAACATCGATTTCCAGACTGGCGATGAGGGCCTCGAGCCCGGCCTGATCCGATACGCTGACGGCATGGGGGATGCATCCCGTTTCGCTTGCCAGCGTTTCGAGGCGCTGCGCATCACGCGCCAGAGCATGAACTTCAATGCCGCTCTCGCTCAGCCGCCGGACAATGGCAGCGCCGATGCCTGAAGAAGCGCCTGTGACGAGAGCTGTGCGGTATGGAGTATTGCTCATGCGAAGAAAACCCATTGCTGGAATAAGAGAAAGACTGCCATCAGCTTCATCTGCAAGACGGAGCGTCAGACCGGAATGTCGACCCGACGCTAATGGAGTTACTGTACAAACACCAAGAGCCGTTCGTTCTTGCCCCATAACATTATCCGATGGAACTCGTACTCCTTCACTCAACCATAAGATTATCCGATGACCTCAAACGCCGAATTCCTCTGGTCATCATTCCCGTGCCAGTCATATCGTTTCGATGCCGCCTCAAAAACGGCCTTTGAGACAATGAGACGGATCCGTCACAGCCCGGGAACTGCATGTTTTGACCGCAGACACGCTTCTCACATCTGACCGGCATCACGCCAGCAGCGCGCCAGTCATCAGCATGATGGGCACGCGCGCCATACTGTTCGAAGCACCCGGCGCCTTTACCATGGAGCAACAGCAGCGGATCTGGGCGCTCATTGAGTACGCCGAAAACCGTCCTGACATTCAGGAACTCGTTCCCGGCGTCACCAACCTGCTTCTGATCTTCACCCACGCCCCGGAATATCCGGAACAGATTGCTGACTGGCTCCGCAACGCCTGGGAGAGCCTTCCACCCCGCCAGATCGCCGGACGTCTCTTTGAAGTGAATGTTCGCTATGGTGGCGCACTGGGGGAGGATCTGGCCGCGGTCTCCGCTCATACCGGACTGTCTCCCGAAGAGGTTATCCGGCTGCATCATGAAGGCGAATATACCGTCTGCGCGGTCGGAAGCGCGCCGGGGTTCGGCTACCTTCATGGCCTGAATCCGCGTATCGCAACGCCGCGAAAATCCATTCCCTCTCTCAACATGCCCGCAGGAACCGTAACGATCGGAGGGATGCAGGCAGGGATTTCCGCACTGACTGGCCCCAATGGCTGGAATTCGATCGGTTATACCGAAATCTGTCTTTTTGACCCGTATCGCAGCTCTCCTTCCCTGTTCGCCATAGGCGATCGCATCCGTTTTTGCCCGGAGAGCATTGAGCTGTGATCACGATCCTCGAAACCGCACCGCTCAACACCATTCAGGATCAGGGACGTTCGGGCTATCGTAATCTCGGGGTTGGAAGCTCGGGCGTCATGGACCCGCTTGCCCTGAAAATTGGCAATATTCTTCTGGGAAACGCGTTAGAGGCAGCCTGCATCGAGCTTCAGACCTATCCTTTCGTAATCCGGTTCGACACCCCAAGCAGCTTCGCCGTCACGGGGATTGACGCGCCTCTGACACTGGACGACAGGCCTGTTCTTGCGTGGTCCGTGGAAACCGCGGCTCCCGGACAGGTGCTGCGGGTGGGCATCCCCAGAACGGGTGCCCGGGCATGTATCTGCGTGGAAGGCGGCGTTGACGTTCCTGTGGTGCTGGGTTCACGCAGCACCCAGCTTCGAGGCGGTTTCGGCGGAATGGATGGACGCTTTCTCGAGGCCGGTGATGAGCTTGCCACGAAACCCGCGTCCGCTTCGCTCTCAGGTTATGGCGCGGTTCCACCAGCGCGCGTTCTTGAAAATCAGTCTGACGACGGGAAAATCGTTCTGCTGCGCGCGGTGCCTGGAACGGATTATGCGCGTTTTACACCTGAGTCCCGGGAGCGTTTCTGGGATCAGGGCTGGCGCATCACGCCCCAGAGCAATCGCGTGGGATATCGCCTGAGCGGCACCCCACTTACCCTGCTCGAACGGATCGAGCTGCGATCATACGGCATTATTCCGGGCATCGTACAGGTGCCTCCGGCGGGTGAGCCTATCGTCCAGCTCGCCGATGCGAATACCGCTGGGGGTTACCCTCGCATCGCAACCGTGATCGAGGCCGATCTGTGGCGTCTGGCCCAGGTGCGGATTGGAACATCTATCCGCTTTGTCGAATGCAGCCATAAGACAGGCATCGCGGCCCAGCAGCCAATCGACAGTTACCTTGATGATCTCCGCCTGATGGTCGCCCATTACCGCGCCTCCTGTCAGTCACGAAATGGCACAAACTCCCGAGGCACAGCATGAAGATCGACCTAAACTCCGACATGGGCGAAGGCTTTGGCCGCTGGCGTATCGCTGACGATGACGGGCTGATGGACGTTATCTCGTCAGCCAATATCGCCTGTGGCTTTCATGCCGGCGACTACGCCATCATGAACCGCACCGTTCAGCGCGCGAAAACAAAAGGTGTCGGAATTGGTGCACATCCGGGATTGCCGGATCTGATAGGTTTTGGGCGCCGTTCCATGTCCATTTCGGATGCGGATATGGAAGCCATGATGGTTTACCAGATCGGTGCGCTGCAGGCCGTGGCAGCCTTACACGGACATCGCGTCACGCATGTCAGTTATCACGCCGCCTTCGGAAACATGGCCAATGCCGATGCCGGTCTGGCATTGAGGCTTGCCCGCGCCATCGCCGCGCTGGATCGTGAACTGACGGTCTTCTGTATGCCCGGACAGCTGACGGAGCGTGCAGCCGAGACGGCAGGGCTTCGTGTTCAGACCCTGTTTCTTGCAGACCGGGCCTATACAAGCCTTGGAACGCTTGTTCCGCGCGACCAGCCGGGCGCCGTCATCCACGATCTGGCTGCCATCAGAGCGCGTGTCAGGCAGTTTCTTGAAGACGGGTCTGTCACGACCTCTGTGGGATCGCGGCTTCAGGTCAAGGCACAGTCCATTCTGGTGCATAGCGATACGCCGGGATCACTGGAACTGGCAAAAGCCATCCGCTCAGAAATTGAAGCTGTCGGGGCAGTCCTGACACCGGCGTTCCGGCTTCACGACTAACAATCATAATGCCCCTGACCAGTCCTTCAGACACTACTGCGTCAGTATCGTGCATCGAGGTATAAGTTAAAATGAAGCATGATCTGAAACGCGGCGCCCTGCTTCTGGCATCGGCCACGTTTTTTGTTGCGGCGCTCAATGCCCTTCAAAAGCTCACCGGAACGCGGCTTCCAGCTCTTGAGATCATCTTTTTTCGTAACCTCTTTTCTCTGCCTTTTGTACTTCTGATCGCCTCTAGAACAGGTATTGTCCTCAGAACGCATCACTTTGGTGGTCACCTGATCAGATCTGTCGTCGGACTGATCAGCATGATCATGGTCGTCATCACCGTGACACGCCTGCCGCTGGCAGAACAGCAGGTCCTTTCCTACACCCAGCCCCTGTTTCTTGTGCTGCTTTCAATCCCGCTGCTGCAGGAGCGGCCTTCCCTTCAGCGCTGGATTGCGGTTCTGATCGGGTTTTCAGGTGTCGTGGTTGTCGCTCTTGGAAAAGGGCTTCTCAATACGAACGCTACATCGGTGTCCACCATCATCTATCTGCTGGCGCTGGCACAGGGAGCGGTCGGTGCGCTGACGACCATGCAGATCCGCCAGCTTTCGGCCACCGAGGCCAGTACGACGATTTCGTTATGGCAGGCCATTCTCATGACAGTCATGACGGCTGCGCCCCTCCCTTTCATCTGGATCACACCAGGGTGGCAGGACGGTTTGTGTCTGGTGGTTGTGGGCGCTTTTGCCGGAATTGCCCAGGTTCTTCAGACCGAGGCTTTTGCTTCGGCGCAGGTCTCTGCCATTGGTCCATTCGCCTATACGGGTCTGCTCTGGGCGGCACTGATCGGCTGGCTCGGCTTTGGCGAAATTCCCAGCTCCGCCATGGCTGCCGGCGCAGTTCTGATCATCGGATCAGGCGTCTGGATGCTGCGCCATGACCGGGCATCGAAAGCCAGAGCGGCAGTCGTCGCAACAGTTGAAGCCGCCGAGGGCTCCTGAGCTTTCCTCGTCTTTCCATACCTATCACCGTACCCAACAGCAAAAATTCCCGGAGAATGACAGCGTGACACCCGATCAAGCCACAACGTTCATATCCCGGAAACGGAACATTCCGTCTCGATACATATTCTTCATTCTGGTCTTTCTGATGTACGTCATCAGCTACGGTGACCGTGCAGCGCTTTCCATCGCCCTGCCCACACTCGGGAAAGAATTCACACTTTCTCCCGTACAGATGGGCTGGGTCTCCTCCAGCTTTCTCTGGTCGTATTTCCTGCTGAATCTTCCCTCAACCATGCTCCTCGACCGCAAAGGGGCGCGACTGATCGGCAGTCTCGCAGTATCGATATGGTCTTTTGCAATGTTGCTAGGGGGAATGGCTCACAACATTACCCAGTTCCTGATGACACGTGTTCTGCTCGGCGTCGGAGAGGCGCCGACCTTTGGTGTCGGCGCTACGGTTGTCCGTAACTGGGCGCTCCCAAAAGAACGCGGCTCCGTCATGACGATCCTGTTGACCGGCATGCAGCTTGGACTGGCCGGGGGTACGATCGCCGGGGCTTATCTGATCTCGTTCTTCGGCTGGCGCTTCGAATTCATGGCACTCGGGGTGATCGGGCTGGTCTGGGCCGCAATCTGGTGGCTGGTCTATCGTGCTCCAGCCGACAGGACGTCTCTCCCTACCCGCGCGCCCTTTTCCCTTGGGTCAATCCGGAACCTTTTCAGATCACGGTCTTTTCTGGGTATTCTCGTTGTCCAGTGTACCCAGAACTACCTGAATTTTCTGGTCATGTCCTGGATGCCCCTTTACCTCATTCACGAACTTCATATTGATATTACCGGAACAGGTAATCGGACAGCACTCTGCTATCTCGCCGCAGCTGCTGGTGCGATCGTCATCGGCCGTATTCTTGAACATTTCACTTTCCGGAACGGCATCCATCCGCCACGCCGCAGGTTCATCGTTGCAGCCTGCCTTGGAGGAGCCGCCACGATCGGCTTTCTCCCCCGGTTCCATACCATGACACCCATTCTCCTGATCCTTGGAGGTTCGCTGGCCTGCCTGATTGCAGCGAACGGTGCGAATACGGCTCTGCTTACAGACCTGGTCGAAGACGGAGACAAAATCGGCACGGTGACGGGCGTTACCCTGACCTGTAGCAACTCTCTTGGTCTTTTTGCACCGATCGTAACGGGTTATATCGTGTCCTACACCGGGCGTTTCGATATGGCGTGGTATATGTGTTCGGCGGCCCTGACAGGAGCCGGATTGCTCTCACTCCTGCTGGTTCGCGCTCCAATTTCCATGCAACGCGCCCCGTAAAACCAGAGCAGAAAGTATTTTATGAAGATGGCTTGGCGAGTTCTGGAAAGAGCCTGGCGAGATCGGTGGGTTGAAGGATATCCGCCAGCGTATAGCGGTCGAGCACACCCATAAAAGCGTCCAGCGCTTCACCGAGAACCCCTCGCAGCCTGCAGGCTGGTGACAGGATGCAGGGCCGGCCTCCTGAGGACAGACCATCGCAGTCCACCAACATCATGTCCTCTTCCGTAAACCGCACCACAGTCCCGATCCTGATCTCTTCGGCAGGGCGCGCCAGCATCAGACCGCCGCCTCGACCACGGATTGTCTTGATGAATTCCCCCTGCCCCAGACGATGCACCACTTTAACAAGATGATTTTCGGAGATTCCGTAAGCATGCGCGATCTCACGGATCGAAACCCGCACTTCAGGGCGCGCGCCCAGATACAGCAGGGTCCGCAATGCGTAATCGGTATGAAGGGTCAGGCGCATACGAGTCCTTTGACAGATTGACACACAGAAGTCACGACCTTAAAGGTGTAAATTATATACACCTTTAAGGGGACCCATCATGTCCACTTCAGATCGCAGCCTTACTCCAGACGTTATCGCCATCATCAAGGCTACCGTGCCTGCACTTGAAGCGCACGGACTGGCCATCACTACGGAAATGTATCATCGCCTTCTGGCGGATCCGGCCATTTCGGAATTGTTTGATCCCACCCACCAGTCCAAAGGCACGCAGCCCCGCGCCCTTGCGATGGCGGTTCTCGCTTATGCGAAGAACATCGACAATCTTGGTGTCATGGGGAGCGCCGTAGAACGGATTGCACAGAAGCATGTCAGTCTGGAAATTCTGCCGGAACACTATCCGCATGTTGCAACCGCTCTGCTGGGGGCAATCCAGCATGTCCTCGGTGCCGCCGCAACGCCCGCCATTCTCGATGCCTGGGGCCGCGCCTACTGGGCTCTGGCAGATATCCTGATGGGTCGCGAACACCAGCTTTACGATGTCAGTACCCATGCTGAAGGGGGCTGGACAGGATGGAGGACTTTCAGGATCGTTCAGGCCATCCCGCTCTGTGAAAATGTCACTACGTTGGAACTCAGGCCGACGGACGGCAAGCCTGTTATCAAGGCTGTATCCGGACAGTATGTCGGTGTGGATCTTGATATTCCGGATCATGGCCGGACGCGCCGAAACTATAGCATCACGTCCCGCCCGAACTATGATTCCTACACCATCAGCGTGCGCCATGTTCAGGAGGGTACCGTATCGTCATGGCTGAACAGCCAGAGTTGCGAAGGGCATGAAGTCCGGCTCTCTCCACCTGCAGGCAACTTCATTTTGCCTGAACATTTCGATACCCCTGTGGCATTCGTTTTCGCAGGTATTGGGGCAACGTCCATGATCGGCATGATCGAGGATCTGGCTGCCCGTCCCCAAGCTCCTGCCGTCAGCATCGTACAGATCGCCCACTCCCGCGAGACGGCGCCTTTTGCCACCCGACTGGCTGAAATCGTTCGCAATTCTGGCGGTCGCATCACCCTTGATACACGCTTGACATCAATTGATGGTCGCCCGGATGCGGAGTGGATTGCCACGCGTATTCCGCACAGCGCTACGATCTATCTCTGCGGCCCGGTGGGCTTTATGCGTGATACGATCCAGGGTCTTTCCAAAACGGGTATTCCCGCCGACCATCTTCGGTACGAAACATTTGGACCAGACACCGGCGTCACGGATTAACCCTCAGAGCGCCGCAATAATCATTTTTATTTTACAGGCATCCTGAAGAGAAACCTTCTTTTCAGGATGTTTTTTATAAAGCGGACTGACAGACTTCAACAGGCGTCAGTCGGGATTGCCGTTGCTGAATAGCGCAACATGGAATGCTTTTTTTTGCATAAGGTATGCATAAAAGCATTTTTTTATTGCAGCCCCGTGACGACAGTGTTCTCATACAATCTGGTTAGTTAATTTTTATATTGAACTATTTTATATTGTTCAATATATTCCGGGTCTTGTGAGGGCTGTTGGCGATGGAATTACCTGCGCTCACATATTTTGTGGCTCTGATTGACGTGGGCTCACCGGCAAAAGCGGCTGAAGCCTTGGGCGTCAGCTCCTCGACCGTCAACCATGCGGTGCAGGGTCTTGAACAGTCGATGGAGTTTCCGCTTCTCCTTCGCACGTCAAAGCGGCGATACCCCGAAGCCGTTCCAACGGCTTGCGGACAGAGCCTCTATCGGTCTGCCCTGTCTCTGCTTTACTGGGGTGTTGAACTCGTGTCACCTCCGCAGGACGCGTCGGAAAAATCAGTAATATCCCTGAGTCTTACGGACTTGCGGATGCTCCTGCAGACGGGCCTGACTCTTCGCATGATTGGCTATTTCCTGACGGTCTGCGAGGTCGGGAGCGTCGCAAAAGCCGCCCGAAAGCTTTCGATCTCCCAGCCAACCCTGTCGCGTCAAATCCAGAAACTGGAGACAATCCTCAATCGGAAGCTTCTGATACGTTCTCCTTTCGGAATGCAGCTTACGCCTGAAGCACAATTGCTGCTGGAAGGATGCCAGCGGGCCGATCAAACCTATCGCAGCATCATGCGGGACGAAAATTTCAGCTATTTCCGCCAATTCCGCACATTGCGACTGGCCTCCATGATGCCGTCCAGCAGCGACAGTTCCCTGACGCTGACACTGGCCAGACTTGTGCGTCTGTGGCGTGAACGCCGTTATCAGCCCACCCTGACGGTTTCCACGCTGGCAGCCCCCACGATGGTCGAAGGACTTCTGGAAGATACTTACGATGTTGGCCTGACCGACCTTCTGGATGTTCCCCCCACTCTTGATCACGTGGATCTGGAAATATCGGACCTGCATCTGGTCTTCGCCCGAGGGCATACTCTGAACGGCGTAACGCTCTCTTCACTGATCGAAGGTGGCACGCTGGCCATACCCGCGTTCGGTACGGGGTTACGACGCCTGACAGACCAGTTTCTGGAACATGCAGGGCTGGTACCAGCATCGGTGTTTGAAACGCAGTCCATCTCTCTCATGCTTCGCCTCGTCATTGATGGAACATGCTGCGCCATCATGCCTGCCGGCTCCTTTCGCCCGCAGGATGTGGACTCTCTGCCGCTGCCCTCACGCTATCGCATGATCACGCGCCTGATCTGGAAAAAGACCCATTCCAATCCCGCCAGCATTGAACGTTTGAAATCCTGCCTGCTGGAAAACAGACGTCACCGGAAGTCTGCGGCATGACAGTCATTCCGGCTGTTCCGGGGTGGCGCCGCCGCCTGAGTGTCGCTCTGCTCGTGCTGGCAGGCTGCATCAGCTATATTGACCGGTCCGCTCTCTCCATCGGCAATACCGCCATCATGTCAGACATGCACATGTCCTACACCGGCATGGGCTGGCTGCTGTCCGTCTTCGCATGGGCCTATCTGGTCAGCCAGATTCCCGCGGGACTTCTGGCGGACCGCCTTGGTGGACGGCTGTTACTCGGGGCTGGTCTGTGCCTGTGGTCCTGCGCACAGATCGGCTTTGGCTTCGTGTCGGGCGTGGCGGGACTGTTCATATGCCGAATTCTGCTCGGAATGGGGGAATCCCCGCTGTTCCTGGCTGGAACACGCGTTCTCGTGCGCTGGTTTCCGCCTGCGGAACGAGGGACCGTTATCGGACTGTTCAACGGGTCTGCGGCCCTCGGCCCGGCTCTTGCGCCACCGGTGCTTCTGGCAATCATGGCGTTTCAGGGATGGCGGGGAATGTCCGTCAGCATCGGGATCCTCAGCCTGCTGCTCGGGCTGATCTGGGTACTCTATTACCGTGACCCGACAGGCCCTGTTACTGCTCCCTCACAGGCGCCATCCGTGCTTCGCGATGACCTGGGATATCTGCTGCGCCAGCGGTCAAGCTGGGTTGTGACAGCGGGTTTTGCCGGAATTATCTACCTGACCTGGCTGTATGCGACCTGGCTGCCCGCGTGGCTTCAGTCCGCCTACCATCTCACTGCCGCACAGGCGGGACTGCTCTCGGCCCTTCCCCAGATCTGCGGTTTTGCCGGCAACCTGACGGGCGGGCTGCTTTCCGACCGCCTGATGGCAAGGGGTATGGGCCGGCTGGAAGCCTGCCGGCGGCCGGTCGTTCTCGCGATGCTCGCGGCGGCTGTGATGACCGGCCTGACCACACTCCATACCGGATTGGTCATTTCGATGGCTTTCATGGCAACCGCCCTGTTTGCCGGAGGTCTCGCCATGAGCGCGGCATGGACGCTCGGAACCGTCATTGCCGCAGAGCATCGCGTTGCGACGCTTGAGGCGATCCAGAATACGGGGGGCTCACTTGGTGGCGCGCTTGCCCCCGTCATTACCGGCATCATGGTGGACCATTTCGGATCCTTCGCCCCCTCGATGCTCGTTGCCTGCGGCGTAGGGCTCATCTGCGCCGCCATCTACCAGTTCGGACTTCGTGAAACGGATGCGTCGAGCAGCCACGCTCCATTCCCGATGTCCCCTTTCTCCCTGCCTGATCGGGCAAACCAAGGAACAATCAAATGATCACGCGACAGGCTCTCACGCTTTCGACCGTTCTCAGTGGCGTGGCAATCATTCCCGTATTTTTTTCGGGAATACTGTCTGCCGGGGCGCAGGCGGCCGAACGGGTTCCGGATGGTACAGCCCGGAAGGCACATACTCCGGCCGCTCAGAAGAGCGTTCCGAGAGTTCCTGCGAAAAAGGAACCCGGAATTCTCGGACGCGATGAGGCCATTACCGTTTTCGGTCATGGCTCTACACGCCAGATGACCAGCATTACGCACAGCATGATGCAGCAGAGCGCGCCGGGAACCTCTCCGCTCAAGGTCCTGAGCCAGTTGCCTGGCGTCGTCTACCAGTCCGCCGATCCGTTCGGAGCCTATGAATATTCCAGCCAGATTTTCATGCGCGGTTTCAGCCAGTCCCAGCTCGGATTCACGCTTGACGACATCCCTCTCGGAGACCAGCAGTTCAATAATTACAACGGACTCAGCGTTACGCGCTCGATCATCTCCGATGATGTCGGCGGCGTGGATGTTTCGCAGGGGGCGGGGGCGATCGACGTAGCCTCCACCAGCAATCTGGGCGGTGCAATCCAGATCCATTCCCTCGACCCCGATCACAAACGCGGTGGCACCGTCAGCCAGACCTTTGGCAGCAATTCTGCAATGCGGACCTATGTGCGACTGGACAGCGGAGACCTCAACAAGTCCGGCACGCGCTTTTATGTCGCCTATGCCCGAACGAACATGAACCTGTGGAAGGGTGGCGGCTATGATTATTCGGATCAGGTGAACGCCAAGATCGTCCAGCCGCTGGCGCGGGGCTCCTCAATCAAGGCCTTCTTCGACTGGAGCTCGACGCAGCAGTTTGACTACCAGGACATGACCATGAATTACCTGCATACGGTCGGCCCCAACCTTGCGAATTACTATCCGGATTATACGGCAGCCTATCATGCGGCACAGGGGATCTATCGGCCGGAATATCTCAAGACCAACGATCCCTATGACGCGGCCTATTATGCCGGTACGGCCAACCGGGTTGACTATCTGGGGGGCCTGACCCTGGACGAAAACTTCACGGACCGTCTGAACTGGAAGACCACGCTCTATGGTCATGCCGATACCGGCTACAGCACCTGGACGACGCCCTACATGCCGTCTCCAAACGGAGCGCCGCTGTCACAACGCATTCAGACGCCGGAAATCGCTCGTGGCGGTTTTCAGACCGCACTCACCTACAAAATCGCACGTCATACGATCAATGCCGGTGTCTGGTACGAGTACGACAACTTCAACGAGAGCCGCTATTTCACGGAAGCGCCGCTTCTGGGACAGGGAACACTGGGCAATCCGACAACGGGTTTCCCGACCAGCAAGGTTTTTGCCCAGCCCTGGCAGGAAGCATTTTCGACCAACACGTTCGTCTTCCATCTTCAGGATACCTACCGCATTACTAAAAACCTGACGGTCAATGCAGGTTTCAAGTCCATGATCGTCAATGCGGGAAACAGTGTTCCGACGCAGAGTCTTGCCATCAACGGGACGCAGATCGCGCAGGGACGGCTTGAAGCCTCCAACGCATTCCTGCCGCAGGTTTCGGCAAACTGGCGCTTCCTGCCCCATCATGAACTGTTCTTCGATGTCTCGCACAACATGCGCTCCTTCCCCGAAGACGGATACGGGACCAATGTCTCCGCAACACCGTGGACATCGTCACAGACAGCGTTCCAGAGCACCAAGAACACCCTGCGGCCGGAGACAGACTGGGTTTATGAAGGGGGATACCGCTATACGACGCCATTCCTGAGCGCGCTGGCCTCGCTCTACCGGATCAACTTCTCCAACCGTCTTCAGCTGATCAACAGCCAGTCCGGCATCAATCCGATCACCGCGGTTGAAAATGTAGGCGGTGTCACCACGAACGGTGCGGAAGCGAGTGTCACGATCCGGCCGCTCGACGGGCTCTCCATTTACAACTCTTTTTCCTATGCGCATTCCACCTACGATCAGGATGTCACGACAGCCTCCGGCGTGCAGGCAACGCGCGGCAAGCTCGTGCCGAACTATCCGCAGTTCATGTACAAAGGGAACATTACCTACCGCCTCGGCGGCTTCGAGGTGCATGTCGATGGAACTTACCTGTCCAGCAGGCAGCTGACCTATACCAATGACCTGCATGTTCCGGGCTATTTCCTCGCCAACTTCGGGGCCCGCTACAATTTCGGTAATATCGGCGTCCTGAAGGGACTGACGACGAGCCTGAATATCTACAACCTCGCCAACAAGACCTATGTCTCGACAACCAACGAGCTTGGAAACAACTTCGTCGATACCGGATATAATTACTTCCTGATGGGCGCGCCGCGTCAGTTCTTCGGAACCGTCAGTGCGCATTTCTGAAAACAGGGTCATGTCCTCACGCAGGCGGCTGATTGCAGCGGCCTGCGTCGGCAATCTTCTGGAATGGTATGATTTTGCGGTCTATGCGCTGTTTGCGCGTTATATCGCTGCATCCATCTTCCACAGTTCCGACAGTTTTTCACAACTGGCCCAGAGCCTTCTGGTCTTTGGGCTCGGGGCCGTTGTCCGCCCGCTCGGCGCCATCCTGATCGGACGCTTCGCAGACCGGAACGGGCGCGGCGCTGCACTGACGTTCACCTGCCTGCTGATGGGGGCCGGAACGCTCATGATCGTCTTCGACCCGCCTTATGAAACAGGAGGGCGCCTGTCGATCGTCATCATCTGCGTGGCGCGTGTGCTGCAAGGGTTGTCGGCAGGAGGTGAAATCGGGGGAGCCGCAGCGTTCCTGACTGAGCAGGCCACATCCGGCGCCCGGAGTGTGACGGCCTCATTCCTTCAGGCCACAATGGGGCTGTCCAATATACTGGGCGCCACGGTGGCAACCCTCGCAACACTCTGCCTCGATCAAACGCAGATGACCGCCTGGGGATGGCGCCTTCCTTTTATCGTCGGGCTGCTGATCGTTCCCATGGGACTGATCCTGCGGCGTTCTCCCGATTTTGCTGGATCAGCGCGAACGCCACAACAGTCCGAAACGCCGGTACTCAAAACCCTTCTGCGCCAGTATCGCCTGTCTCTCAGCGTCTCTTTCGGGGTCTCGATCCTGTGGACGGCAGCTCCATACGCGCTGGTGATCTATCTGCCGCTCTACATGCAGACGGCGTTCGGCATTTCGTCCCATGTCAGCTACGCGGCCTATCTGGCTGCGAATGTCGTTCTGGTTCTAACCTCGCTTCTTTCGGGAAAACTTGCGGATCAATATGGCGCACGCCTCGTCCTTCTTGCCGGGATGCTGATGGTGCTCCTTGCTCCCACACCTCTTCTTTTGCTGGCAGGAGCATTCACTGATCCGCCAGTCATCATGCTGGTGATGATGGGGCTGTTTGGAGCGGTCGGGCTGTTTGCCGGGGCAGCCCCCGAAGGACTGGCCAGCCTGTTTCCTTCTGAAGTGCGGGCGACCGGAATCGCTGCGCCCTATAATGTGGCGGCTGCCCTGTTTGGAGGTTTCGCACCCATGTTCCTGACAGAAATCGGGTCGCACTGGCATGGGATACCCTCGCCCGCACTCTACATCCTGCTGGCCGCAGTTCCGGCTGCGCTGGCTTTGGGATCTCCGTTGTGGCGACAGGGCACCACGTCTCCTCAACAAGCCGGAGCTATGGGACATGCAGCAAAAAGCATAACACCTGCATCGCCGGATGATGGGACAGTTACCGCAGAATCACTCAGGGGAGAGCGGTTGTGAACGATATCACACTGACGGGCAAAACCCTGCCGCTCGCCGATCTCGTGAGCATTGCCGACGGCCGACGGATCAGGCTCTCAGAGGCAGCTTTGCGAGAGGTACGCGCGGGCCAACGCACTCTCGCCGACGCGCTGGCGCGTGGCGAGGGTGTTTACGGGACGACCAGTATGGTCGGCGCGTTCAAGGACGCTGTTGTAACGCCGGAGGACAGGCCACACCACACCTTGCGCCTGATGCGATCGCATCAGCTTGGCTTTGGTGAAGCTCTTCCGGTCCGCACCGTCCGCGCAGCCATGGTCATCCGCCTGAACGGTATCCTGAGCGGTCATACCGGCGCGGGGCCGGATCTGGCTCGTGCCCTGGAGGCGCTGCTCAACACCGGTATCACGCCAGTCGTTCCGGAATACGGGTCCATCGGCTGCGCGGATGTGGGCCTGATGGGCCATGTCGGGGCGGTCCTGATGGGTGAAGGCGAGGCCTTCGGGCCGGATGGAGAACGGCTGAGTGCCGCAGTCCTTCTGAAGCGTTGCGGTCTCAGAGCATTTGTCCCCGGCCCGAAGGATATGATGACCGTCCTGTCGAGCAACGCGCTCGGTGTGGCGGGCGTAGCACTGGTCGTGGCGGAAATCCGCGCCCGTCTTCCGCTCTGGCTCGGAATCTATACGGTGTCCTGTGCAGGGTTCGGTGCGTTCAGGATTCCATGGGAAGCCGCACGGCGTACCGGAATGCCAACGGAACAGCGGATCGCACGTTTCCTCGAGCGCGTCAGCGGGGACGGAGGCTGGACGCCGCGGAGGAACCTTCAGGACCCGCTGAGCTTCCGCTGCATGCCTCAGATCGGCGGGGCGTTTCTGGCCGCGCTGGAGCGGGTCGAGGCCTCCCTCGCCTACAGTTTCAGCCATTGCGACGACAACCCGATCCTGCTGGATGGACGGGCGCTGACATCCGGAGCCTCGCTGCCGCTGTCACTGGCACTGGACGCGCAGGCTTTCGTTCTTGCCCTGTGCCATTATGTCCGGGGCGTTCTGGGACGTATTCTGGCGCTCTGTCGCAACGACCTGTCCGGCCTGTCGCGCAACCTGACCTTCGAACCGGGGCGTCAGGTCGCCTTCGGAGCTGCGACCAAGCTCGCCGCGGATCTGGCGACGTCCATCCTGCGGGAGTCTACGCCGGCCTCGCTTTATCAGGTCCCCGTCGCCAACGGTTTTGAGGACGAGGCCAGCTATCTGCCGTCCATTGCACGAGCGCTGCGTCTGCAATGCACGCTTCTGGAGCCTCTGGTGGCCCTGGAAGCCATGGCGGGACGACAGGCCGTCCGTCTCTCGGGCGCAACGCCCAAAGGCCTGCCCGGCGCGATTATCGCGGCTCTGTCGCAGGATATCCCCTGGCTCGACGACAGCCATGCGGTGGGAGACGTACTGCGGGCGACCGAGGCTGTTCTGGCCGAGTTCCCCCTCCCTCCTGCCCCGGAATTTGATTCTTCCCAGCCTGAGCCGATGGAGTGCCTGTATGCATGACGTATTGCTGAAAGGAACGGTCGTGACCCCCTCAGCCGTTCTGGAAAACGGCTGGGTAGCCATTGACGGCACGAAAATCAGCCGACTGGGTCAGGGCACGCCTCCTGCGGCGCAGGACATACGTGACTATGGAGAAAGTCTTATCCTGCCGGGCGGGATTGATGCGCAGGTGCATTCGCGCTCCCAGAAAGGACAGGAAGATTTCATCTGGACCACCCGCGCCGCAGCGGCAGGCGGTATCACGACAATTGCAGACATGCCCTATGACGAGGGTTTTCTTGTCAACACCGCTGACCGTCTGAAACAGAAAGCCGCCGAAGCCGGAGAGCAGGCCCGCGTCGATTTCGCGCTCTGGGGCACGATCGCTCCCGGCGATAGTCTGCATCATATCGGCGAGATGGCGGCAGCCGGAGCCTGCGGCTTCAAGTTCTCGACGTTCGGGACGGACCCCAAACGCTTTCCACGGATCCCGGCCGATCTTCTCGCTCGGTGTTTCGACGCCGTGCGCGAGACCGGGCTGATTGCGGGCGTTCATAATGAAGACGACGAAATGGTCCGGGCGCGGCTGGCACAGGTAACGGAAGCAGGCATTACGGACTGGCGCGCGCACGGACTGTCACGACCTCCCCTGACCGAAACTCTGGCGATGGCGCAGATTTATGAAACGGCGGCTGGTACGGGATGCGCGGCGCATGTCGTTCACTGTTCCGTAGCGCGCGGCTATGCCTTATGCGCGTCCTACCGCCAGCAGGGTTTCGAGACGACCGCCGAGGCCTGCATCCATTACCTGGTGCTTGATGAAGAGCATGACGTCGCCCGCCTGGGCGGTCGCGCCAAGATCAATCCGCCCATCCGTCCGCGGGCGCAGGTCGAGGGACTCTGGCACCATCTTGCTGCCGGGAACGTAACCGTCGTTTCCACCGACCATGTTTCATGGAGCCTGACGCGAAAATCCGATCCTGACATGCTGAAAAATGCGTCGGGCGCCCCTTCGCTGGAAGTCATCTATCCCCTGTTTCTCACGGAGCTGGGGCGGCGTAACCTGTCATGGACACATGCCGCACGTCTGCTGGCTGAAAATCCTGCCCGGCTGTTCCGTCTCACCTCTCGCAAGGGTGGTCTGGCCGCAGGACGCGACGCGGATATTACGGTCGCCCGGCGTGAAGACTGGATTTACGATCCGAAAGCCAGTGGCCACGCCTTTGAAGACTGGAGCCCTTACGAAGGGCGGACGCTGGACTGGCGCATTGCCGAGACATGGCTTCGGGGAGAGCGGATTTTTGCCGACGACGCCATACTGGCAAAACCGGGGCATGGGCGCTTCGTAAAACCGGAGCAGCCATGAACGCCGCAGAATTCGTCCAGCCCGATCGCCTCTGGTCCGATCTCATGACACTTGCGGACATCACTGATCCGGAGCGTCCCCATACCCGCCGCTCCTTTTCCGACCGGTTTCTCGATGGCCGCCGCTGGCTAAAGCAGCGCTTCACCGAGGCCGGGCTGACCTGCCATCTGGATGATGCAGGCAATCTCATCGGCCGACGTCTCGGTTCCGCTGACGGGGCTGGAACGGTCATGAGCGGATCACATTCCGATACAGTCCCCGACGGTGGGCGTTTCGATGGCATTCTGGGCGTGCTCTGCGCGCTTGAAGCCGCCCGCGCCTTCCGGGATGCGGGGCTGGTCCTGCGGCACGATCTTGAAATCGTTGATTTCCTTGCTGAAGAGCCAAGTGATTTCGGCCTGTCCTGTATCGGCAGCCGGGGCATGGCAGGCGCGCTGACAACCGATCAGCGCGCGCTTGTCGCTCCTTGGGGAGAGACGCTGGCGCAGGCGCTGACACGGATGGGAGGGCGTCCGGAGCGTCTTGATACGCCGCGCCGTACAGATCTGCGGGCGTTTCTGGAGGTGCATATCGAACAGGGCATCGTTCTCGAACAGGACGGCCTGCCGATCGGGGCGGTCACGGCAATTGCCGGTGTCACGCGCGTTGAAATCCTCTTTGAAGGCCGGGCGGACCACGCGGGAACAACCCCAATGGACCGCCGACAGGATGCAGCCGTCGCTGCGGCTGGTGTCATCACATTCGTCAGCCGCCGGGCGACGGAACTGGCCCGGTCCGGTCAGGGACATATGACCGCGACATGTGGGATCGTCGGGGTTTCACCGAATGCGTCCAACGTGGTGCCCCGCTCCGCCCGGATTGTGGTGGACATCCGGGTTTCGGAACGCGCCGTCGTCGAGGCGTTTCTGAAGGAACTTGAAACAACCAGCCTCAGACTGGCCTCCGAGGCGCATGTCCGGTTAGAGCGATTCACGTGTCTGTCGGATACGAAACCGGTTACCTGCGATGCAACACTCGTCCGCATGATCGAACAGGCTGCCGGTCAGCTTGGACTGAAACACCGTCAAATAGTATCCGGCGCGGGTCACGACACGGCTTTTGTCGCACAGCTTTGCCCGGCCGCCATGGTGTTCGTGCCATGCCGGGATGGACGCAGCCATGACCCGGAAGAATGGTGCTCGCCGGAGGACGCAGCCAACGGCGCGCGCATCCTGACCCAGACTCTTCAGGACGTTGATCGGGATTTTTGAATAATGGTTGTCTCCCCGCGCAGGAGTGAGACGCCGCAATACGGGAATGGTCACGATGGGCAGAATACTGGTTGAAAGAGACGTCGAAGCCGCGATCCGGGGTGGATCGGTCTTCGCCTGTGGCGGCGGTGGCTGGGTTGAACATGGGCGGATGCTGGGTATGGCAGCGGTTAATGCCGGACAGCCTGAACTCGTCTCCGCGGAAGAGATTGAAGACGATGCCATCATCGCCACGGCGGCGGCGATCGGTGCGCCTGCCAGTACGACGGAATGGCAGATGCTGGGTGTCGATTACGTCAACGCCGTAAAGCTCGTCCAGAAGGAGTTGGGACAACCAATTTACGGTCTCATGATCGGACAGAATGGCAAGTCCAGTACGCTCAATGCCTGGCTTCCCGGAGCGATCCTGGGCACGAAGGTCGTGGATGCAGTTGGCGACATGCGCGCTCATCCCACCGGCGACATGGGGTCCATCGGCATGGCCAATTCGCCCGAAACAATGATCCAGGCCGTTGTCGGCGGCAACCGCTCCCGCCATTCCTATATCGAGATGGTCGCAAAAGGCGCGACTGCACGGATTTCGCCCATTCTGCGGACCGCCTCCGATATGTCGGGCGGCTTCATCGCATCCTGCCGCAACCCGCTTCCCGCGTCTTACGTCAAACGCCATGCCGCATGGGGCGGAATTTCCCGTGCCCTCGCATTGGGAGAAGCCATCCTCGAAGCCTCGGGCAAAAACGGAAATGCCGTCGTCGACGCCATTCTGAAAACGCTCGACGGGGCCATTCTCGCGCAAGGTATAGTCAGCCGGAAGTCGGTCACCTATACGCCCGAGGCCTTCGATGTGGGGACCATTACGGTCGGACAGGGCACTTCTGCCGTGACCCTGCATGTTATGAACGAATACATGGCAGTTGATGGTGCGGACGGTCAGCGTCTGGCCTCGTTCCCCGATATCATTACCACGCTTGCTCCGGACGGCTATCCGCTGAGCGTCGGGGAAATCGAGGAAGGTATGGAAATCCTTGTCCTTCATGTCGAGAAAACCAAGTTTCCGCTTTCCTCAAGTGTTGTAGATCCGGCCGTCTATCCGCCCGTCGAGCGTGCTCTGGGTATTGATCTGGCGAGCTATGCGCTTGCGCCCTCTCCTTTTGGCAAGGACATCTGAAATATGACCAAACGGCATTTCGACGTCACGTCAGACAACACGCTGCGCTGTCGGGGATGGCGACAGGAAGGGCTTCTGCGTCTTTTGGAAAACGTCCTGTCTGTGGCTGAAGATCCCGAAAATCTCGTGGTCTATGCTGCTCTGGGCAAGGCTGCACGGGACTGGCCGTCACATGATGTCATCGTCCAGACGCTGAAGACCATGCGCGATGACGAAACGCTCATCGTTCAGTCCGGAAAGCCCATCGGTGTAGTACGCACACATGAGCGTGCGCCAATTGTCGTCATGGCCAATTGCAACATGATCGGACAGTGGGCCAAGGCTGAGGAATTCTACCAGCTCGAAAAGAAAGGCCTGATCTGCTGGGGTGGCCTGACAGCCGGCGACTGGCAGTATATCGGCTCTCAGGGCGTCATACAGGGAACGTATGAGATCTTCCGCTGTATCGCGGAGCGTCATTTCAGCTCGAACCTGTCCGGAAAGCTGATCCTGACCTCCGGTCTTGGCGGCATGGGGGGCGCACAGCCCCTCGCCGGACGTCTGGCTGGCGCCGTAATTTTGTGTGTGGAAATGGATGGCGCACGCATCAACAAGCGGATGGAAGCAGGCTATCTCCAGCATCGGGCAGAGACGCTGGACGAAGCCCTCAAACTCGTGGCGGATGCGCAGCGCGCGGGCGATGGCTGTTCGATTGGTCTTCTGGGAAATTCAGCGGACATTCTCCCTGAAATCCATGCCCGCGGCATCGTTCCCGCCATCGTCACAGACCAGACATCCGCCCATGATCTGGTCTACGGCTATCTTCCTGCCGGACTGTCCGCTGCCGAGATTCAGGCATTGCGAGAAAGCGAGCCCGAAAAACTCGCCGCGCTTTCCCTGAAATCCATCGCCCGTCATGTGCAGGCCATGCTGGATTTCCAGTCTGCCGGGTCCATCGTTTTCGATAATGGCAACCTTATCCGCACGCAGGCAAAGAAGGCGGGGATCGGGAATGCGTTCGATATTCCGATCTTTACGGAAGCCTATCTGCGGCCTCTTTTTGCGCGGGCGATCGGACCTTTCCGCTGGATTGCGCTGTCGAACGACGAGAACGATATCCGCAGGATCGACGACTATCTTCTGGAAACATTCTCGGACAACCCATCCGTTGTGAACTGGATCACGCTGGCCCGGGCGCATGTGCCGTTTGAAGGACTTCCGGCGCGGATTGCCTGGCTTGGCCACGACGCCCGTACGCAGGTCGGCCTGGCCGTGAACGGAATGGTTCGTGATGGCATACTGGCCGGACCGGTCGCTTTCACGCGCGATCATCTGGATGCCGGCGCAATGGCGCATCCAAACATCATGACGGAAAACATGAAGGACGGATCAGACGCCATTGCAGACTGGCCGCTCCTGAATGCCATGCTGGCCTGTTCATCACAGGCCGATCTGGTCGCCATTCATTCCGGAGGCGGCGGTTATGCGGGATACATGACCAGCGCAGGTGTCACAATCGTCGCCGACGGCTCCAGCGAAGCGGATGAGCGACTGCGGATTGCGCTGACCAACGATACCAGTCTGGGTGTCATGCGCTACGCCGATGCGGGCTATGAAGACGCCCACGACGAAGCAGAGCACCGTGGCATCCGATGGCTTTCCCTGTAGCGAAATCAAGCCCTGGAAACAGAACAGGGAGTATTCGCGGGTTTCATGATGCTTTCCACGAAATCCGCAAACTGCCGGGCTTTGGCCGTCATCATCCGTCCGGCCGGGAATACCGCCCACAGATCAATCGAAGCCAGAGACCATGCTTCGAGAACACGAACGACGGCGCCGTCTTCAAGCTCGGGCGCGAACATCCAGTCGGATGCGATGGTCAGTCCCATGTCGGCCAGAACGGCGGCTCTGATACCCTCCGCAGCACTGACTTTGAGGCGTCCGCTGACAGAGACTGACACGGCGGCTCCATCTCGCAGGAATGACCACAAACTTGGCAACTGGCTGTAGATAATTGCCTCATGGGTCGCCAGATCCGCAGGAGACTGGGGTATGCCTGCGCGTTTGAGATAGGCGGGGGTGGCGAGGACCGAGCGTCCCCCGGTCGCCACCCTCCGGGCAACGGCCGTGGAGTCCGCAAGCGTTCCCATACGCAGCGAAATATCCACGCCTTCCGCCACAAGGTCGATCATCCGGTCATCGAGAATGATCTCAACTGTCAGATGAGGATTCTGCGCCAGAAACAGCGGCAGTTTCGGGATGATGTGCAGCCTTGCGAACGTTGTCGCAGCTGACACCCTTAACCGGCCTGAAAGACCCGCCCCCGCGCCTTTTGCAGCAAGTTCAGCCTCGTCGGCTTCCTGAATCGCATTCCGTGCCCGCTCATAAAAATTCTGCCCTGCCTCTGTCGGTGTCAGACCATGGGTGGAGCGGATGAGAAGACTGACCTGAAGTCGGGCTTCAAGCTGCGCAATGGTTTTGGAAACCGCCGGCTGTCCTACACCAAGCTGTCGTGCGGCTGCCGAAAACGATCCCGTGTCCACCACCCGTATGAAGGTGGCCATTGCCTGATAACGATCCATAATATTCCTCCAGGGAATGATCCTTATCGCCTTAGGCTCTCTGCCCTGTCGAGCATGGAAGAGGCATTTTTCATTCGTCACCCCAACAGGCCGGGTTGTGAAGGAAGGGTTCAGAGATGTTCGGTTCACTCATACGCATCACGTCTGGCTCCGCCATAACGGATGGTCTTGTGGCTTTTCATCTGACGGGCAGCCTGCTGCACGTCGCTTCCACCCTGCTGGGACATATGTTCTCCGGCCTGTCAGCGGCCCTGACATCAGACGCCGCATCCTCTTTGGAAGGAAATACCCATGTCTCTTCAGGCAAAACTTGATGCCTTCAAAGCCGATTTTGAAGCCGGAAAGCCGCCTTACAATGTTCCGGCCTCGGTCATTGAAATCATGCATCGTGCAACTGCGGAGCTGATCGCCTCGGGCGCAGCGGGGAATGCGCTCAAAGCGGGCGACACGGCTCCGTCTTTCATCCTGAACACCCCTGACGGCGCTCCAGTGTCTTCGTCCGAACTTCTGGCGAAAGGTCCGCTGGTCCTCAGTTTTTATCGCGGCGTGTGGTGCCCGTACTGCAACATGGAGCTTCAGGCCCTTGAGGCCGCCTTACCTGCATTCCGGAAGCTGGGCGCAAACCTGATCGCCATTTCACCCCAGACAGCCGTGAACAGCCGTAAATCGGTCCGCCAGAATAATCTGGATTTCCCAATCCTGTCGGACGTGCACAACGACGTTGCAGCCGCTTTTGGTCTGCGTTTTGTACTGCCGGACTATCTTGTGCAACTCTACACAAGCCTGAAAAACGACCTGCCGTCCTTCAATGGCGACGATAGCTGGACTCTTCCAATGCCTGGACGGTTCGTCATCGGTCAGGACGGCGTAATTCTCTATGCCGAGGTCAATCCGGATTATACCCGCCGGCCGGAACCGGAAGATATGCTCCCGGCTCTGCGGAAAGCGGCACAGTCGATCAGCGGATAATCTCGACGCAGATGCCCGTCATGACGCTGCTCAATATGAACAGAGTCATGACGTGGGATCACCATTGATGAGAGCTTTCGGCAGAACCATTCCTCCTGCTGCCACCCCACCGAGAAACACGCCCACAATTCCGAGAGCGAACGGAAGGCTTGCAGCCTGAGCGACGAAGCCGAGCGCGGCCGGCCCGACCAGAATGCCAGAGTATCCCAGCGTCGTTATGGCCGACACGGCGAGATGTTCAGGCATGAAAGTCTGTCGTCCGACGGCTGAGTACAGAACTGGCACCACATTGGCGCACCCTGCGCCCACCAGAGCATAGCCCAGCAATGCGACCTGCCAGAGCGGGATAGCGGCCACCAGAAGCATCCCTGATGCGGCCAGCAGGCTTCCGCCCGTGATCAGCATACGACCGGGAACACGCCGCACCAGCCAGTCTCCCAATAGTCGGCCGATCGTCATGGTACTGGCAAACGCCACATATCCCAGGCCGGTATAGCGCATATCGACATGCCGCACCGTGGCCAGGAATACGGCACTCCAGTCTATGGCGCTGCCTTCGGCCAGAAAAACGATAAAACACATGATCCCGATGATCAGAACGATGCCGTGCGGCACAGCAAATGCAGGCCCCTTGCCTGAACTGCTTCGTCCGGTCAGCAGTCCGGGCAGCGCCAGCCCGCCGCCCAGAAGCAACAGAAGAACGACCGCAAGAGAGGCCTGAACAGGTGACAGGCCAAGACCCAGCAGAGTGCTTACGCCCATGGCCCCGAGCAGACCGCCCACGCTGAACAGGCCATGAAAGCCGGACATCATCGTTTTCTGGCTGGCACGCTCGACGATGATGGCCTGCACACTGACGACACAGTCAATTGACCCGACACCGGCCCCAAAGACTGTCAGCGCGATGACCAGACCGGGCAGGAAGGCTGAAGACGCCAGAACCGGCAGACTGCAACAGACCGCCAGAGTGGCAAACGCAATGATCCACCGGCAACCGAAACGCCCGGCCAGACTGCCAGCAATCGGCATGGCAACAATCGATCCCATCCCCAGACACAGAAGGAGCAGGCCGAGATGAGCGTCCGTCAGTTCACACCGGGACTTGACGTAGGGAATGATCGGGGCCCATGCCGCACCCGAAAACCCGGCACTGAAAAATGCCAACCGGGTCGCGTGCTGTGCCTTCAGCGAAGCAGGATTGGGGCTGTCCATCAGACGCAGATTCAAAACCCTGTTGCCAAGAGTTCGTGAAAAATACGTCGTATCCCTGCGACCGTGGAGCCGCCTTGTAAAGGCGTAAAAGCGGCTGCTGCCCACGTTTTTGAAGCAGGAGCCGCCAGCAGAAGAAGGATTTTCAATCCCTGTGAGTTTCAGGAAGCCCTCTGACGCAGAAGCCGTTCCAGCAGAACGACGCCTACAAGGAAGTCCGGCATTTCCATGCTTTCATCAGGGTTATGGCTTCCGTTCTCATTGCGCACAAAGAGCATTTCCGTAGGAACGCCCTGCCCTGCGAATGTTGCCGCATCATGTCCGGCTCCGCTGGCCATGGAAACGACCGCGATGCCCATTTCCGCAGCCAGATCTTTCGCCTGCTTCTGAATCGTCTCATCCATGAATGCAGGCGTGCTCTGCGTGCGTGGCCCCAGTTCGACACGAACCGAGAACTCGGCTTCCACCCGACGCGCCTGTTCGATGACCCGTGCGTTCATGCGTTCCAGCAACGCCTCATCACGCGAACGGATGTCGATGACCAGGTCGAGCTTTCCAGGAACGGCGGCAAAATTGGCCTGTGCAGGGTCCGTCTGGCACACACCGAATGTCAGCGTCATGTCTTCGCCTGCGGCTTCAACCGTTTTCCAGTCCGTGTGAAGGGCCATCATCATGCTGGCACCCGCCATGACAGCATCCGAACGGAAACGGCGCGGCGTTGCGCCGGAATGGGCGTACTGACCGTGAATGACGGCTGAACGGTATCGTGTGCTGCCGCAGATGCCTGTTACGATTCCCACGGGAACGTCGGCCTCCAGCAGAACCGGTCCCTGCTCGATATGAAGCTCCACGAAACAGTCGATTTTCGTCGGGTCCAGAACAGGCGCCGTGCCACATTCTTCCGGTTTTGCGCCGCAGGCCTGCATATGCTCGCGTAACGTCACACCGTCATCACTGCGCGGTGTTTCAAGAGCATCCGCATCCAGCAGACCGAAAGCCGTCCGACTTCCCAGATAAGAAACCGGAAACCACACGCTCTCTTCCGCACGGGTTACGATCAGCGTTGTGTCCCGTTCCGGCTGAAAGCCTGCCGTGGACCATGCACAAAGGATCAGGAGTCCGGCCGCCGCTCCGGCCGCACCGTCAAAGTTGCCACCGCATGGCACCGTATCCAGATGCGAACCGGTCATGACCACAGGCAGATTACGATTACGCCCCGGAAGCGTGATGAACAGGTTCGATGCCCAGTCTCTGCGGATTTCCAGTCCGTGTTCCCTGGCGATCTCCTCAAACAGGGCATGTGCCCGGTTCTCACCTTCACCGTAGGACGGACGGGTCATTCCCCTCCCGTCAAAACCGATATCATACAGGCGATCGAATATCAGCTTCGCCAGTTCGGGATCAGGAACCGGACCGACAGCGGCGGTATTGGAAGATATCAGGGAACTGGACACGGAAACTCCTCTCTGGACCGGGGTAATGGAGACTTACTGCTTCACAAAAAGCTGTTTCATGTCAGCGAATGCCTTGAACTCCAGCGCATTACCTGCCGGATCACAAAAGAACATCGTAGCCTGTTCCCCGGGCAGGCCTTCAAAACGGATCTGTGGTTCCAGCCCGAAAGTAATTCCGTGGCGTTTGGCGCGTTGAGCAAGATCTTTCCAGTCGTCCATATCCAGAACGACACCGAAATGGGGAATGGGAACATTGTGTCCGTCCACTGCTCCGCCTTCGGCATCTCCTTTACGACATGCGCCAGGAATAAGATGTGTGACGATCTGGTGGCCATACAGATCGAAATCAATCCAGCTGTTCGTGCTGCGCCCTTCCGGGCATCCCAGAATTTCACCGTAAAAGGCACGGGCAGCATCAAGATCGTCGACCGGGAAGGCAATATGAAACGGATTAGGCATCTCTACACCGGAAATTAAGAAGAAATACAGAAATAACACGCAAAAACAGCGCACTACAGAACGATTATATGGCTTCTAATGAAAGAAAATATTGTCTTTGCAGGGCGTTTCACTTTGGAACCCCCTGCAAACAATATGCTGTATCACTCCTGTTTCAGGATCAGCTTTCCTTTGTCCCGCGTAAAGCTGACACCATAGGGCGCACAGAGGGATTCAAAGCGTGACAGAATACTCTCGCCTTCTTCGCCTTCCGCCAGGAAAGGCAGGCCGCGCGTATGAGCGCTTTTGCCCAGTCCGAGCGAAACGGGATGGATTTCCATGGATGACAATGTCCCGTCTTCCGCGAATTCGCAGATCGGCAGCAGGGTTTCCCAGAAACGGCGGTCAGCAGGGAAGCCCTTCTTGTCGTTCAGGGTCCGGGTCTTGTAGACCTGATGGGGCGTTACATCGGTGCTGACTTTATAGAAGGTATAGGAATCCTCGGGCAGCATATCGACGAGTTCATTCTGCCCGATGAAATTTCCAAGGCTGTAGAAGATCGGTTTGCCTTTATAGAGCTCCATGCCTTTCAGCAGATGCTGACCGTGGCAGACCACGATATCGGCGCCCTGATCGATAGCGTCACGAGCAAACGCTTCCAGAAATTCTCCCGGTTTTTCCCAACTGATTGTGCCATCCGCGTCATATCCGACTTCATGGGTATGAACACTGACGATCACCACATCAGAAACGACCCGGGCTTCCCGGACCCAGCGCCCGATCTCTTCAAGATCCCGCGCATTCGGAGTGGTAAGGATACGGGTTGCGCTGCCTTCGACGAAACGTGTTCCATCCAGTGTCAGCGTCCCTTTCGGAGCGGGATAGCCAAAGCCGAGCTTGATCTGTTCCTGCTTGATTTTTTCCAGTCCAAGGCCTGCGGAAATCTGCTGCAGCACGGAAAGCTCTTCTGGTCTGACCTGATAGGTCGTGCTGAAATGCAGCGGATTGAGGCCGGGGCGCCCCTGCATGCTGCGGGTCTGATCGGCGGCTTCCTGCCCACGCGCAAACGTTGAACAGCAGGACAGCATTGAAACCGTGCCTTTGGGATGGCTGAAATAGGCTGGCCGACGCGCTTCCTCAAGGGTCAAACCGACGCCGGAATACAGGATTTCCCGCTTTTTCAGCTCCTCGATCGCAATACGCAGACCGGAAATTCCATAATCAAGGCAGTGGTTGGTGGCTGCGGCGAACAGGTCGAAACCGGCATCGCAAAGTTCGTCCAAAATCCAGGGATGTGCGCTGAAATGGGAGCCACCGTGGTCCAGGGCTGGATCGCCCTGAAAGTCGCTTGGCATGATTTCAAGGTTCGTGAAGGACGCATCACAGTCCCGGATCATGTCAAACAGCGGAGCACAGACCGGATCAACACCTGTATTCAGTCGACGCAGAACAATACTGTCACCCGTGAGGCAGACTTTCATAGTCAAATCTTTCAATTACAGTTACAGAATTTCAGAAGGAACAGGAGAAACGGAAGGTGCCGTGATCCTGCGCGTCACGGACCACAGGATGAGCGCGCCGACGGCGACTGTTACGGCCATGCACAGCATTCCAGCTGACAGTGTTCCTGTCATGGAGGTCAGCTTTCCGACAACCATGGGGCTGATCACTCCGCCCCACAGACCGATGGCATTGATCAGAGCAAAGCCACCAGTTGCGGCACTTCCCTGAAATACGTTAGCAGCCATGGCCCAGAACACCACGTAAGAAGCGTAGATCCCGGCCGTAGCGCCTGCGAGAACGATCATCTTCAGAACGAAGATGTCCGGAATTACAGTTGTCAGCAGAAAGCACAGACTGGCCAGAACTGCGGGGGCATAGCAGTGAAAGATCCGCTCTTTCAGCCTGTCCGAACGCGCGCTCCAGTACGCCATCGAAGCGACAGACACCACATACGGGAAGGAAGAGTATAGTCCGACCGCCACGGAAGAATGGACACCGGACTCATGAATGATGGACGGCAGCCAGAAGTTGAGCATGTACATTCCGGCCATAAGCGCAAAGAAGCCGAGGCCCAGAAAATAGATAGCCGGATCCCGTACGACTGCGGAGAACTTCACATGACGCACGTTCTGCCGCACGCTCCATGTCTCGATCATGTCGCGTTCCTGCGCGGACAGCCAGCGCGCATCCTTTGGAGCCCTGGGCAATACAAATGCAACGATGATTCCCAGCAGGATGGAAGGAAGACCTTCGAGAAGGAACATCCACCGCCACCCCGCCAGACCGGCGACCTGATCAAAATGGACCAGAATCAGTCCCGATATCGGACCAATGATGATCCCGGCCAGAGGCAAGGAGAGCTGGTGCCAGAAAATAACTGCGGACATTCGGTTTTCGGGATACCAGCGGGCAAGATAGTAAGTGCAGGTCGGAGCAAACCCGGCTTCAAAAACCCCCAGCAGAAACCGCAGGACATAAAAACTGTCACGGCTGTGAATGAAACCTGTCGCCGCTGATGTCATGCCCCACAAAACCATGATTCTGGCGAATGTCTTGGGTGCGCCCACACGCGAGGACCAGAGACTGATGGGAATCTCGAACAACACCAGACCGACAAAGAAAATTCCCGCAGCAAACCCGAACTGCGCCGCAGTCAGTCCCACATCCTGCGAGATGTGACTGCGTGCGAAGCCCAGATTAGTCCGGTCGATACTGTCCATCAAATAGATCACGATAATCCATGACATGATCCGCCAGTTCAGGCGATGGTACAGTCTGGTCTGTAACTCGTTCGTCAATGCCGTCTCTCCTCCCACGCTGGGCATGATTTAAACCTTAACCGGAATATTCCGGCTTTAGAAATCATAGGAAAAACGTCCTCCAACAAACCGGGGCTGCCCGGAGATGCCCATGTTGACCGTTGTTGCGAGAGTCCGGCTGACGATATAGTCGCGGTTGAGGATGTTCGTGGCATAGGCCGTAACAGCCCAGCGCCCCTTGGCCGGCTTGAAGGTTACACTGCCATTCATCAGGAAATATGCAGGCAGCAGGTAGGTTCCAGTTCCCCGCGGCACAGTATTCTGGGCTCCGCGATAGGAATAATCTCCCTGAAGCGTGATGGTGTATTTCCGGAAAACAGGTTTTGTTTCGTAGGATACGCTGCCATTCAGCGTCAGCTTGGGAATACCTGTATCCGCACCATCATAGTTGTCCGTAATGGATCTGTACTGTCCGGTTTTGGCGTAATAGGCCGTGACAGCCTGCACGTTCAGAACCTGGAAATCGTCATATGTCCCGCGCTGATATCCGACGTTCTGCGTCAGTGTCAGCCCACGGAAAGGATGCGCGCTGATGGAGAGCTCCGTTCCGAAAATATGCGACCGTGGTACATTGACGTAAGACCCCACCGTCCCCCATCCGGGCACCAGAATATATGAGAAATACTGCTGGTCGTGGTAGGAATCCCAGAACGCGGCGCCGTTGATGCGGAGGCGGTGATTGAAGAATTCGCTCTTGAACCCGACTTCATACGCCATCAGCCATTCCGGCTTGAAGCCCGCAGCCTGCTGCTCGGTCAGGGTTGTGTTGGCGGTGAAGCCACCAGGCTTCACACCGCGCCGAATATCGGCATAGAGCATCGCGTTCTGCATCACCTGATAATTGATGCCGACCTTGCCCGAAAACTGGTTTGTCAGGGCACCGTGGTCGGGGAAAACCTTTGTGTAGGTTTTCCCCAATGTCACAGGATTGTACCGATAAACGGCGTCATCGAGAAACTGGCGATCGTCGCTTTGATGCTCCAGACCGAAAATCAGGTGAAGTTTGGGTGTCAGGGCATATTTCAGGGTCGCGAACTGCGAAAAGTTCTGCTGCGGCTGAACATGCGCACTGTCCTGAAAATAATATTTTCCGGGGCGATCCGTATAATCAAACCAGTTTTCGCCCGAGGCCCGTACACGGTTGTAATACATGCCGGCCACCCATTCGAGACGGTTGTGAAGCGCCAGTCCTGAGAGACGTATTTCCTGAGAGAACACATTCATGCTCCCTGTCAGATAACTGTCTCCCGAGCGATAGGCTTCGGCGTCACGATCAATATACTCATGGCGCTGCTGTTGCTGGAATGAAGAAATCGTTGCCAGATGGGCCCATCCGAGGTCCCGGTCGGCATTGAGATTGATGCTCCACTGCATGTCGTTATAGGACGGCTTGCTGTCTGGAGAGATCCCCAGAATCTTGGCGTATTGCGGGTTAAGGCTCCAGCCGGTCGCATAGATATCCTGATCGCGCGGAAGGATATTGTTGCTGTCGGACAGAATGAACCCTGCCTGCGCTTCCGAGGAATCCTGTGACCAGTTGGCGGTCAGTTTGATGTTCGTCTTGTCATCAGGTTGCCAGGCCAGTTTTCCACGAAGCGCACCTTCGTTCGCCCGTCCGATCGACTCACCATTCACCCGATTATAGCGAAAGGCGCCCCCCTGTAGCATCTGACCGGCAAGCCGGAACTGAAGCCGGTCCGTGATCGGTGCGGACACATAGAAATTCGTCTTGCTTCGTGCGTAACTCGCGATGTCTTCCGATGCACCGTAGTGAAGGGTCTTGGTCGGATCGTTGGTCGTAATCCGCACTTCCCCACCCGTGTCGGCAAGTCCGTGCTCAAAACCCACAGGACCGGGCTCGACCCCTACGGATGCCACATCAAACATCTGACCGGAGCTCATCGCCGTGATGGTATACGGCACATCGTCGAAATAGGTCATGACCGAAGACATGTTGTTCTGGGTATAGTCCTGCATGCCGATACCGCGCAGGTAATAATCCGGAACGTTCGAGCCGCCTTCAGTCTGAATTGTCAGGTTAGGCACCAGATTCTGGATATCCTCGACAGTCGTGACGTGGTGCGTCACGAGGTCCTCGGCCGTCAGATTGGTGGTGTTGCCCGCCCTGTGCTGATCCGTACCAAAACCAAACGCCCGGCGCGTCGTCGTCACGCTGATGACTTCAGGATGATCCTGCCTGGCAACCGCATGGTGTGCGGGGGGGGCGTGCGCATCCGTATGCCTGGAGGGAGCAACCCGACGGAGTTTGTCGTTTTTTGAAGTGGCGGCAGATGCCCCCGTCATGGAAAGACACCCCGTACAGACGGACAGCATCAGGACGCTGCGGAATGCGTTTCTCATAACAGAACCCTGCCGTTCAGCCCGAACCATCATCATTCTGAACTCCTGCTCATAAACCGATCATCCCGCAGACCGGCGCTCTTTATGTTTCATATTCAGAACATATTCAGCGTTCAGGGCATAGAGGGTCCTGTTTGGTTCAAAAGATATTAAAACTATCTTATAGGAGGATATATCAACAAAATATCTTGGATATCCTCGGGGAATGAAGCAATTTTATCATCCGAAAAGATGAGAAAAACATTTTATTGCAGATTATCCATGTGGGAAATATGCTGGTTTTCCCAGAGGATGATCGTTCTTCGCAATATTCCGAGTCCCCACTCAAACGATCCATGTCCAAAGATCAGGAACATCACCATGTCGATACGAAACACCGGGAATGTGCAGGATCATGTGGATGCACTGGCGGACGAGGCCATCGCCCTGAGCGATAGCGTGTGGGCTGTTCCGGAGCTCTGTTACGACGAAGTGCAATCCTGCGCGCTGCACCGCAGAATGCTGTTGGCTCACGGTTTTGCCATAACACCTGATATTGCGGGAATTTCGACAGCCCTGATGGGAGAAAGCGGGGAGAGCGGCCCGGTCATTGCTTTTCTGGGGGAATATGATGCCCTCCCCGGCCTTGCAGCGGCAGCGGGTAGCTTTGTGCATACTCCAACCACGCTAAACGGCCATGGATGCGGGCATAACCTGCTCGGAGCTGCGTCTCTTCTCGCGGCCCTGGCCGTCCGGGACTGGCTTGCGGTCATGCATCTTCCCGGACGGGTCCGGTATTACGGATGCCCCGCAGAGGAAGGCGGAGCAGGAAAGGGCTTTATGGTCCGGGGCGGAGCATTTCAGGGCGTAGATGCCGCCATTTCTTGGCACCCCTCTCCGTTCTGCGGGGTGCTGCCGCCGTCCTCTCTGGCAAATGTACGAATGGACTTCACATTCACCGGTCGGGCGGCACATGCGGCTGCGGCGCCACATCTTGGGCGGTCAGCTCTGGATGCAGTCGAACTGATGAGCGTCGGGGTCAATTATCTGCGTGAACATATGCTTCCCACCTCCCGCATCCATTATGCCTACATCAATGCGGGGGGCGTGGCTCCCAATGTGGTGCAGGCAGAAACGACGGTTCGTTATTCGGTACGTGCGGAAGACCTTTCGGAGATGCTGACGCTGGCAGAACGTGTGAAGCAGGTTGCACAGGGAGCAGCCCTGATGAGCGGGACGCAGGTTCAGGGCGTCATAACCTCAGGGGTTGCAAACCTGCTGCCCTGCCCGCCCCTTGAAGAAGTGATGCAGGCGAGCTTCGAGCAGCTCGGGCCACCTCCATTCGATGCGGAAGATCGGGCTTTCGCTGAAAAGATACAGGAGACCCTCTCGGCAGAAGACATCGCTTCGGCTCTTCGTCAGATAGGACGGCATACGTGCGATGCGCCTTTGGCTGACTTTATCCTGCCTGTGGGAAGCCGGTTTTCTCTCGGCTCTACCGATGTCGGGGATGTCAGCTGGACCGTGCCGACAGTTCAGGCTCTCGGAGCGACCTGCGCCATCGGCACCCCTCTCCATTCATGGCAGATGACGGCACAGGGTACTTCGGATGTGGCGCATAAAGGGATGGTTCATGTTGCAAAAGCAATGGCCATGACCGCCATTCGCCTTTTCCAGTCTCCCGAACTCCTGAAAGCCGCGCAGGACGATCACACACAACGTCTGCTGCGCACACCGTATATCTGCCCGATACCCGAGAGCACCTTGCCCCCTCAGGGGAACTGCTGAAACGTCTGTTCTGAATTTCCGGTGATTGCCATATCATGATGTCTGGGGACATCGCCTCCGCATCAGAAACGAGAGACAGCGCATCTTGGATACACGCTTTCTGGAAAGCTTCATCGCCATCGTGGAACGGGGTTCCATTGCCGATGCAGCGCGTCAGCTCTCCCTCACGCCTGCGGCCGTTTCCCAACGCATCAAGGCTCTTGAAGACCAGATCCGGCAGCCATTGCTGATCCGTGCCGGCAGGACCGTAACACCCACTGCTGCCGGGCTGGCGATCATCGAGAAAAGCCGACAGCTCATCAGGGGCGTCGAAGAGCTGAGATCACTGGCTTTTCAGGAGGAATTTGCCGGTGAACTGAAAATCGGCGCCATTTCCACGGCACTGACCGGCATGCTTCCCTTCATGCTGAAAGATTTCTTCGCCGAATACCCACAGATCGACCTGCACATCACTCCCGGACAGTCCATCAAGCTGTATCATGAGGTTCTGGAAGGACAACTGGATTGCGCGATCATCGTGGAGCCCCCTTTCGCAATTCCCAAGACCTGCGGCTGGAAAAGGCTCCTGTCAGAGCCGCTGATTGTTCTGGTTCCCGAAAGCTGCACCCAGACAGACCCGCTGCAGATCCTCAAGGACAATGTCTTCCTTCGTTACGACCGCAATCAGTGGGGCGGCCGTGTTGCGGATACGTTCCTCAAGGACAACAGGATTTTTCCCAAAGAACAGCTTGAACTGGACTCTCTTGAAGCCATTGCCCTGATGGTCAGTCAGGGCATTGGAATTTCCCTGCTTCCGGACTGGCTGCCGCCATGGCCGGAAGGACTGGCAGTGCGGAAAATCCCCGTCTCCATCACGCCCCCTCAACGTCATATCGGCCTGCACTGGCTGCATTCGTCTCCGCATACCCATCTCATCAAGACCCTGGAGCCATTTCTCGCCACCCAAAGGGCCTGAAAGCTCCCATTCCACCATTTTCGGAAAAACCATTCATGGACACACGTTTCCTTGAGAGCCTGCTCATCGTGATCGAACAGGGCTCCATTGCCGCTGCCGCCCGTCAGCAGCATCTGACCCCCGCAACCGTGGCGCAGCGCCTTCGGACACTGGAAGAGGAAATCGGCTGTTCTCTGGTACAGCGGGACGGCCGGAATGTCCGCCCCACGGAACACGGTCTCGCCATTCTCGAACAGAGCCGCCGGATCATCACGTCTGTCCGTGAACTCTGTACCATCGCCACAAGCGACACACCGGTTGGAAAACTGAGGCTGGGAGCGATTTCGAGCGCGGCAAATGGTCTGCTTCCCCCCTATCTGAAACGTTTTTTCGAATGTTTCCCTGAAATCGAACTTCACATCATGCCCGGCTCATCCTCCGCGCTCTACAACGCCGTTCTCGATGGGACGCTGGACGCCGCGTTTATCGTCGAACCCCCGTTCGACATTCCAGCCAGCCATGTGTGGGAAACACTGCGCTCCGAGCCTCTCATCGTTCTTGTTCCCGGGCATGTTACGCAAACCGATCCTCACGAAATCCTGCGGACCTACCCCTTCATCCGCTATGATCGCAATCAGTGGGGCGGGCGTCTGGCAGATGACTATCTGAGACGCACCGGTATCTGGCCGCACGAACGCCTGGAACTGGATGCACTTGATGCGATTACGACGCTCGTCAATCAGGGAACCGGCGTCTCACTGATCCCGGACTGGGCTCTTCCCTGGCCGGAAGGGTTCCATCTGAAAAAGGTCTTCCTGCCTGACCCCGCCCCTTGCAGAAAACTCGGATTTTTTTCCCAGAGAAATGCTCCTGGAAGACGTCTTATCAACCGCCTTCTTGGCGTTCTCCAGTCTCCGCTTGAACGCGCCGATCCATAATCGAGGGGGACTATATAAAATTTTTTCTCAATCGGGCCGAAATCCAGTTCCCACCGAGCTGAACAAGAATTGTCAGCACAACAAGAATACTCACCACCCACAACATCATGGCAGTATTAAATCTTTGATATCCATAGCGGATGGCAAGATCTCCCAAGCCGCCTGCACCGACAACACCCGCCATGGCAGATGCACCGATCAGCGTTACCAGCGTGACTGTCAGTCCGGACACCAGCCCTGGCAAAGCCTCCGGAACAAGAACCGAGAGCACGACTTTTGCCCGGGTTGCGCCCATAGCACGAACCGCGTCAATCAGCTCCGGAGACACCTCTTTCAGCGAAACTTCCGCAATCCGCGCAAAATATGGGATCGCGGTGATGGAAAGAGGAACGATGGCCGCAGCAGTGCCCAGAGCCGTCCCCATTACGAAACGCGTAAAAGGGATCAGGACCACAAGAAGAATAATGAATGGCACCGCCCTTGTCAGATCAACAGCAATCCCAAGAAACCGACCGATGGGACGAACTGGCCATAGTCCCCCGGACCTCGTGATGGTGAGGAGAATAGCGAGAGGCAATCCGAAGAAGACGGCAATTGCTGCGGACGCAAAAACCATTTCGAGCGTCGCCAGTGTAGCCCTCAAAAACAGATCAAAAACCTGACGATGCATATCCCGCGACCTCCATATCCTCTGCATTATTCGACAAGCGGCTGATGAAGGATTGCGTTAAGGAATGTTCCGCTTCGCCCCTGCTCAGAGCCTCTCCTGAAATATCTTCAACGATACGCCCCTGATCAAGCACAAGAACCCGATGAGCTAGCCGGCGGATAACATCCATTTCATGTGTAATAAGAACAATCGTGACGCCAAGCTCTGTGTTTATTGTTTCAAGAAGCGTGAGAATTGAAGTCGTCGCTTCAGGGTCCAGCGCTGACGTCGCTTCGTCACACAACAGAATAGCGGGATGACCTGCCAGTGCTCTTGCTATCCCAACTCTCTGCTTCTGCCCTCCGGAAAGCTGTGAGGGGTACTTTGCCTCGTGCCCTTCCAGGCCGACCAGATGGATCAGTTGCTGAATGCGATGGTGACGCTCTTTTCTGGGAACGCCCAAAATCTCCAGAGCAAGGGAAATATTTCCGCTTACCGTTCGGGACTGAAGAAGATTGAAGCCCTGAAAAACAAGCCCGATCCGTTGTCGAAGAACAAGGAGTTCCCGCTCCTTCAGAGTGCTGAGGTTGCGACCTTCAACGAGAACACGACCTGAATCCACACTTTCTGCGCCATTGAGACACCGAAGCAGCGTGGTTTTCCCGGCACCCGAGCGCCCAATGAGCCCGACAATTTCGCCACGACAAACAGAAAAGCTGATATTTTCCAGCGCATAGCGGCCATCAAAAGCCTTTGACAGCCCTTCAATCTTCAACGTCTCGTTTGTTTCAGCCAGACTGGTATTCTGCATGATCATAATATTCAAAGAGCCAGATCAGCCCGAAGGTAATAAAAACCACCTTCTTCGGAGAGCTGTTGACTGAGGGTATCGTAGAGATTGTTGTTATAATCTGCCGTGAAGGAAGGTACGCGACTGGGATGGGCGTTCCCAACGTTATTACCGCCCAGCGCCAGATGAAGTAGTGGAAGAACCTGATAGCCGACTTCAAGATTGGTCACAAAACGCGGGCGATTGATCTGATGGTAAAAATTCGTTGTCGAAAAAGCATGGCTTCCCGAGACGAATGTCAGGTTGGACGTCGTATGACCGTAACGGATTTCATGAACGGCTACCGTCCATTTTCCCTGACGCCAGATCCCTCCGAAAATCAGCTTGTTGGATGGGTTCTCCGTTGACATCAAACTGATCTGCTGGGCATTCAGAACAGGGGCCCCTTCCCCTGTCCGTGCAATATTTTTCACATTGGTATGATTGAAATTGACGGCTGCATCCCAGTCTACTTTCCCATAGCGACCGAAATCTGAAGAATAACGGGCCGTGATATCGAGGCCGGTTGTCCGGGTACTGGCACCATTCGTAAAGTAGTTTGTACTGACAGCAGATTCATCGCCCGAGAAACCGGATGTATCCACGCCTGCTGCTGCATAAGATTCTACAGCACGGGCCCCTGAAGCATAACCGCCGTCAACAATCCGGTGCTTGATATAGATTGTATACCCATCAACATTGATATGAAGCCGCGGTAACGGATTCAGGATCATGCCTGCACTGAAGTTGGTAGACGTCTCTGGTCTGAGGCCGGGTGAGCCCAGAGCGCGTGCGGCGGGCGAGTTGGCCGCAATCTGCCCGGTTGCGTAGTTCGGACTGGAGATGAAGGCCGCAAAATTCTGTTCCGCAAGGGTCGGCGCACGAAAGCCGGTGCTGGCGGTGCCACGAAATCCAATGAAGCGGTTGATATCATATCGCGTGGAGATCTTGCCTGTTCGGGCATTTCCGACGTCGTCATAATGCTCAAACCTTCCCGCAAGATCTACACGCCAGCGCTTGACGATCTGTGTCGAGAAATCGACATAGGCTGCTGCAACGTGTCTAGCTGCGTTAACAGCATCCTGAGGCGTTTCACCCTGGTATCCCTGTGCACCACTCAGGTAATATGACAACGGTTCTCCCGAACCAATGGAATAAGTGTCACGGCGATATTCGCCACCAAACGCGATATTCAAAGGACTATAAAGAAACGGAAGATCTACGCCCCGTCGAATATCAAGATTGTTCGTCCACTGCTGGTTGGAATAATTCCCGAGATAAAACCGTGAAGGAGAATAACCAGTTTCCTTATAGGCATCCGCGTTGGCAGAGTTGTAGTCCCCCAGCGTGTCATGGTCTCCACCAATCGTGGAGCTCAGATCCCAGTCAAAGCCGTAAAGCCGTTTTCCCCGGAACCCGAGAGTAAAGCCATAATCATTCTCAGGCATCGTCTCAACAGGTTCGAAGCCGTTCGGATACATCCCGGATAGCCCGTCCGCCGCTGTCGTGCTTGGAGCCCGTAAAAATGCCCAACGTTCGGCATCACGGTGCGTGAATGTCCCAAAACCGTAAAGCTCTATAGCATCCGTTAAATGATAGCCAAAATTCGTCTCGATGGACTCACGCGTAACCTGAGGCTGGCCCGTGGCCAGATCATTGTTTCTGCCGGTCCGAGGGTCAATACCGGTTCTCTGTGTGCGGTCCTGATGTTTGAATTCGGCACTGAGGTTCAGAAACCCACGATGACCCAGCTTGAATCCTGCGTTCAGGTTCTCACCGGTCGTGAAGCCATCTCCCGCAGCGTAACCACCATTTACAGCCTGAAGATGAAGTCCGTGATTGTTGGATTTCAGAATGACGTTGATTACGCCTGCAATCGCATCCGATCCGTACTGCGCAGCCGCTCCATCCTGCAGGATCTCGATATGATCGACTGCAGAAATCGGTATCATATCCAGATCAACTGGAGTGGTTCCCTGCTGCGATGAAGCATCCACCGCAATTGCGGCCGTCGTATGCCGTCTTTTGCCATTCACCAGCACCAGGGTCTGATCGGCATTCAATCCCCGCAGGCTCAGCGCATCTATGACCGATCCCTGATCCGACCCGTTAACCTCACGGCTGATGGAAGGAGAAAGCTGGACCAACGCCTCCCGGATGTCGGTCATTCCTGTTGAACGAAGCTGGTTGCCCCCGATGATGGTGATGGGACTGATGCTTCGTGCTGCCGTCTGGGATGGATCACGCGTTCCGGTCACAATGACCTGTTCCGGTTCGTCAGCTACAGACTGTTCCGCCCTGACGACAGGCACGGATTTTTTGACAACAGTCTTGTTCCCGGAGGGATTTTTCTCGCCAGAGCTATCCTGACCCGATGTGGTCTCGGCCGCGACGGCCGTAGAAAACGAAAGGCCAACAAGAAGTGGCGCCAGGATATAACCACTACGCATAAAAGTTCTTTCAAGGAGATTTTTCTTTTATTGATTGTTTCATAGTGTTTTTCGAGTCAAGCAACATATTGATGTGGATTTAATATATATCGCGTTTTATGGAGGGGTATATGAAGACAAATGCTTCTGCCTCCTACTTGTAAGCGGGGCTCAGAGGCAAAAATTCAGAGCCGAAAGCGGTTACGTGTATGACGCAGAACACTCTTTCTCTACCGACGATCGACCTGTCCCTGTGGCAGGACCGGCAAGCTCCTGACGACACTTTCCTTGCCTCTCTGCGGAATGCTGCCCATGAATATGGCTTCTTCTACCTGAAAGGGCATGGAGTTTCGGCTGACCTGAATACCGATCTCATGGTGCAGGCGAACAGGTTCTTCTCTCTATCTATGGAGCAGAAAGAACAGATTTCCATGGTTAATTCCCCACATTTCAGAGGGTATAATCATGCAGGTCGAGAAATCACACGCGGCAAAGCGGACTGGCGCGAGCAACTCGATATCGGGCCCGAAAGAGCCATCGTCACAGATCTGAAGGACAAGCCGGCTTATCTCCGCCTTCAGGGTCCGAACCAGTGGCCAAAGACACTTCCACAATTCAGAGTGGTCGTTCTGTCATGGCAGGATCAGGTTCTGGAGGTCTTACGACGCCTGCTTGAAGCGCTTGCCCTGTCTCTGGGTCAAGCGGCGAACGCCTTTCACTCCGTCGTCAGCAATACGCCTTATCAGCTTTTGAAGCTTATTCATTACCCTGGCCATCTTGGCGACGGAGAAAGACAGGGCGTGGGCGCCCACAAAGACAGCGACCTGCTCTCCCTGATCCTGCAGGACAATGAAGGCGGCCTGGAGGTAGAGCTGGCGAGCGGTGAATGGCTTCAGGCGCCACCCCAGCCGGGAACGTTTATCGTGAACATCGGCGAATTGCTGGAAGTTGCCACGAGCGGATATTTCAAGGCGGCAGTCCATCGTGTCGTAAGCCCGCACTCAGGGCGAGACAGGCTTTCTGCGGCTTTCTTCCTCGGGGCCCAACTCGATGCCACGATGCCGATCCTCCCCCTGCCGGACGCCTTGGTCAATTTCAGCACCGGTATTACCCAGGATCCCGAAAACCCTCTTTTCTCTCAGATCGGACAGAACACGCTCAAAGGGCGGCTGCGCTCTCATCCCGATGTCGCGGCACGGCATCATAGCGATCTTTTGTCTGCTGCTTCATCGAAAGCCCTGCATCATGCATAATCGCCTGAAAACGCGGCCGCAGTCCGCCTCGGAGGGTCTTCTGGGCCGCCGTCGACTGCTCACGCTGGTTGCCGCCACGTCCCTGATGGGAGCATCCGCGAAAGCTCAACCGAAGCCTGTTCGGGTCGGGATCCTGTCAGGAGAAGACGAGGATATCTGGCGCATTGTGCAGGAAAACGCCCGCGCAACAGGATTGACCATTGAAATCGTTACCTTTTCTGAAGGCAATCCAATCAACGCGGCCCTTGCAGCAGGAGATCTGGAGGCCAATGCATTTCAGCACGGCCCCTATCTTCAGGCTCAGAATGCTGCGCTTGGATCCCATATCGTGCCGGTTGGAAATACTTATTTCGCGCCGATTGGCTTTTATTCGAAAAAATGGAAGACACTTTCCACAATTCCAGATGGCGCTACGATCGGCGTTCCCGCTGATCCGACGAACGAAGGCCGTGCGCTCAAGCTTCTGCAATCTCTCGGACTGCTGAAGATCTCATCTGAAGCAGGCGAAATGCCAACAGCGCTCGATATTTCCGAAAACTCGAAAAATCTGACGATCAGGGAACTGGATGACCCTGTACTGGCACGTTCCCTGCCGGATCTGGATGCCGGAGTAGTGATTACGGAATGGGCCTACAAAGCCGGAATTGATCTTAAATCGGAACGTCTTGCGCGTGAGAGCATGGACAACAATCCGTACATCAATTTCATCGCCGTAAACGAACCCGATGCCCATGCCGCCTGGGTTCAGCGGCTGGTAAGCGCCTTTCAGAAACCCAATATCCGCGCCAAGCTGCTTGAAGCCTATCACGGAGCCATCATTCCCTCCTGGACGTAATGTCCACCCAGCCTGCTTCCACGATCGAAAAGGACATCACACCATGGAATGGCTTCCTTCACCTTCGCGCTATGATGGCGCTGCATTTCGCCGTTCAGGTTGTTCGGGCCTGAAACTTCCTCTTATCTCTTTGGGATTATGGCATAATTTCGGAGGCGTTGACGTGTTCGAAACGGGGCGCGCAACCATTCGCAGGGCGTTCGACCGAGGCGTTACGCATTTCGATCTGGCCAATAATTACGGCCCACCCTGCGGGTCAGCCGAAGAAAACTTCGGCGAAATCCTCCGACGCGATTTCAGACCTTACCGCGATGAAATGATCATTTCGTCCAAAGCCGGCTGGGACATGTGGCCCGGTCCTTATGGCAGTGGGGGCTCACGCAAATATCTGCTGGCCTCTTTGGATCAGAGCCTCAGACGGATGGGGCTCGACTATGTTGACATCTTTTATTCGCATCGGCCGACGCCCGATGTTCCCTTGGAAGAAACGATCAGCGCGCTTGTGCAGATGCACCGTCAGGGCAAAGCGCTATACATCGGGATCTCGTCCTATGGCCCCGAGAGAACGCAGCAGGCCGCGGAAATTCTCCAGCGCGAGGGCGTGCCGCTCCTGATCCATCAGCCCTCGTACTCACTTCTGAACCGCTGGATAGAAGTCAGACTTCTGAAAACACTGGAAGAGCTGGGCGTTGGCTGTATTGCCTTTTCGCCTCTGGCGCAGGGTCTGTTGACAGAAAAATACCTCCAGGGCGTTCCGGAAGGCTCAAGAGCCTCGGCAGGATCTTCCTTTTCGCAAGAAATGCTGACAGAGGAAAATCTGACTCATGTGCGGGCGTTGAACGACATTGCACACAAACGGGGGCAGAGTCTGGCCCAGATGGCAATCGCCTGGGTTCTTCGCGACGAACGTGTGACGTCGGCGCTCATCGGCGCAAAGAATGTCCAGCAACTGGATGAGTCTCTGGATTCCTTGAAAAATCTGGACTTCACTTCAGCAGAGCTGGCAACAATTGATCGCTACGCAAAAGACGGCAACGTCGACCTGTGGCGCAATCTGTCGGAATAGACCTCCATCATGGGAGAAAGTCAGCCTGACTGTTAGCAATCAGCGTACGGATACGGTGCAGGTCCGCGTGGGTGGCCGGATTGTAGATGATCAGACCAAGATCAGGACGTCCATCCACGGCAAAGCCCGAGTATTCCAGTTCAATCAGTCCGACATCCGGATGAAGAAGACACTTCGTTCCTTCTCCGTGGCTCTGCACATCGTTATCCTGCCATAGTGCAGCAAATTCCGGACTACGCGCACTCAACTCTTTCACAAGCTCATCGACCTCGGAGGACGCCCCGGCCCGTATGGCATCGGCACGAAAGGCCGCGACAACGGATCGTGCCAGGCTGGGCCAGTTCATCTGCATCTCACGCACCCGAGGCGTACAGAAGACAATCCGCAGAATATTGCGCTGGTCCGGTGGCAGTCTGCTGTAATCAGTCAGCACGGCTGCAGCCGCCCTGTTCCAGGCCACGACATCCCATAACGGCGTCTTGACGATTGCGGGACTGTCCTGAAGAGCATCAAGGATACGTTGCAGACGCGGAGTAATTCCATCAGGAACGCGATAGCGGACTTCCGGAGCATGACCGCGCGCAAGCATGAACAGATGCTCGCGTTCCGGTTCCGTCAGCAACAGCCCCCTGGCGATACGATCAAGCACATCTGTCGAGGGCGCGCCCCCTCTTCCCTGCTCCAGCCAAGTATACCAAGTCGGGCTGATATTGGCGCGTTGCGCGACTTCTTCCCGACGCAGTCCGGGTGTGCGACGCCGCGTTCCGGAGAAACCAAACGCCGCGGGATCAAGGCGGGTTCGCCTGTCCTTCAGATAGGCGCCAAGCGAAGTGGGAACGATCACGGTCATCTCGTTAATTCTTATACTACGATAACGTCACTACTGTAACAGGATAAAAATTAGGATCACGGTGCCCAGCAGACAACAATGGAAATTAGCTGATGAAAATTTTTCTCACAGGGGCCAACGGCTTTATCGGATCCAGACTCGTCCGTGAATTGATTGGTGCCGGCCATGAGGTTGTGGGACTGACACGTTCGGACGCAGGAGCACAACATCTCGCTGCTGCGGGCGCTGAAGCCCACCGGGGCGATCTTGAAGATCTCAACAGTCTGCGCGTGGGCGCCGAAAGCTGCGATGGAGTCATCCATACGGCCTTTGACCACAATTTTTCAAATTATCTTGCCAACTGTCAGAAAGATCAACGGGCCATCGAAACCATAGGAGCCGCACTGAAAGGCTCTGATCGCCCTTTCGTCATCACCTCCACAACTCTGTTCGGTGAACCGATTGCTGGTCAGCTGGCTGATGAAGATACATTCAATACCGAACACAGCAACCCGCGTGTCACGTCCGAAATTACCGCCGAAGCCCTGATGGAGCGAGGGGCCAATGTCTCTCTGGTGCGCCTGTCCCAGATCCACGACACCCAGCGACAGGGTCTTGTAACCTTCATGATCGACCTTGCCCGCCGGACCGGTCGGTCATCCTATGTCGAAGGGAGCTCAAACCGCTGGTCCGCCGCCCATGTCTCCGATACGGTGCGCGTGTTCCGCCTCGCGCTGGAAAGACAGCATCCCGGTGCACGCTATCACGCAACAGATGAAGAAGGCGTTTCTATCCGATCCATCGCGGAAGCAATCGGACATCGCCTCGGTTTGCCGGTTGTGGCTTTGTCTGCACAGGAGGCGGCCACACATTTTGGATGGCTGAACGGGTTCATCTCCAAAGACATGACGGCCTCCAGCGAGAAGACAAAAATGCGCCTGAACTGGCAGCCCATGGGACCCAGATTGTTAACTGATATCGCCAATCTCGATTTCCAGAGTGCAGTTTTCTCCCCCTGAGGGCTGCTCAGGGATCGCCGGACATCCTGTTTGTGGCGTGTCAGGCGATCCCTGTATCAGACACTCACGACGGTGCCGTCAGAAGACGGAGCCGCCAAATTCACCGATATAATAGGTGGTGGCAGGCAGACTTTCGCTATCGAGAACAATCGCGATATGCGTCGCAAAAGATGGTGCCCCGCCCGCACCGACGAGTGAAATGTCATCCTCTCCTGTCCCCGCCGATGGCAGTCCGAGATACGCACACGCGAAACCGGCCTCCATCCACTGTGTGCAGCCCTGTTTTGGAATCCTGAAATCCGCTTCCCCCGCGAACAGATCCCGTGCCCCGAAATTCGGTCTCCCGAAGGCGTCATAGCCCACGATCGACACGTAAAACGCCCGCGCATAGAGCGGAAAGACATCATCCGAGTAAGCTGCCGACTGCGAATTCGTCGATAGAACCTTGCCACTTTGTGTCAGGTCGTAGGGAAACAGGCACTGGATATTGAAAAAGCCGGACTGATAACGGTCGATCGGGATACAGAGCACGACACGGTCGTTCCGGCCGCCACCCTGGGTCGTGACCGCAAGCGCAGCAGGATTGCCGTTGACGGTATAGGCCGTGGTCATGGCAACCGATGCACCGTCCGACACCCACTGCGAGACCGCAGCGGAGTTATCGGAATACAGACCGCCCGCCAGTCCAATTCCGTCCCGACACAATACGGACTTGGACTGCGGGATAAACTTCCCTGCCAGTCCCAGCCGATCGGACGTACCGTTGATGAACGTCCCGACATTGGGATTGCCGGTATTCAGCATGTTAAAGGTCTTGATCGACCCGGAACCGTAACCCGCCCGACCATCCGCACTTGTCAGATTGTAAAGCTGTGTCCCGTAAAAGCAGATCTGCGAGAGGTTCTGCTCCATCCAGACCGGTGGCGTCTTATAGGTCGCCGAATTTCCCGCCAACAGGATCATCCCGCCGAACCACCCCAGATATCCGCTTCCGGTACAATGAAACAGCGGCTTGTTCTCGGCCTGCGGTCCCCACATTTCGCAATGCACCCCATGCATCTCGATGCGGCCGGTATTCTGGATGAAAATCTGGTCCGAATAATCCAGAGACGTTCCATAAAACGTCATTTCAGCTCCGCCTGGATTGAACACAATCCCAGCCGAATTGCCCAGACTGCCACCATACCAACGGAAATTCTCACCCGCGTTGACACTGCCTGCGAGGAATTGGAGCGCGTACAGCGCAGAGGAAGTTACGGAGCAGTTCCAGTACTCCGCAAGATAAGCCCCATTACGCCAGTCAATTCCGACCCCGAACCCCTGGATGGACAAATCCTTGAAATTGTGGATCGTACCATCCGTATTCTGGAATGAATTGTAAAACACGCCTGTCAGCCCAACGTCACCCGTTGGTCCAAGAATGGCCGCGTCTTCAATCAGAACATTGTTCGGATAGTGTTCAAGTGCACCATCGCGGGTGGAGAGAACGGCGCAGTTCCAGCGCAGGGCCTTCACGGAGACGCTCTTGACCCGGACGTTGATATACCCCGAGACCGAAATCGTCAGCCAGGCACTACCAGCTTCCGCGACATTGAAGGCAAACGAAATCTCACCTTCCACGGCAGGATCAGGCCACCCGGTATCCTTGGAAACACTATTGTTCCAGGGATTTGCTCCAGAACCCGGACTGTTTGCACTGAACGAAACCCCAACATTTCCCGGCTGCCCGTTTCCGTTCGCATATGATGCGCCAAGCGTGACCTCATACTGGACGTCCAGCATGTAGTTTCCGGCTGGCAAGGTGAGCTTCTGACCGAACTGTCCATAATGACCGGTCGAATTCGACATGGCGACCGCAGTGGCGATGGACGCCGTGCTATCGGATATCTGGTAAGTGCCATCGCCCCCCGTACCTGTCAGAAGCTTCGTAATGGTCGTCCCCGAAACGAGTGAGTCATTAACGTCATAAACGACAGACCCTACGGCCAGTGCGGGATTGCCGGAAAACCCGGTCACGGTCATGACACCACCCGAGACTGTTCCCGTCCATGCTCCGTGAGCGGCAGGATCCGTAAATATGGCGGCACCCGTCGTAAAGGTTGCATCCGTGATCTGCATTGCCGGATAGACCGTGGCGTTCGACCAACCTGCCCCGCTGCTATCGGTGAACGTGCCGTTCGTCACGAAATCCTGTGTATCCGCGGCAGTTTTCAGCGTGGTGAAATCGAAGGTCGACCCGCCAAATGACCCGAATGTAATGCCCGGGATCCAGACGAGCGGATTGTCATCGGACGCAACCGCGCTGTTGCACATCATATAGGCCCGCTTTGGGCTGGAAACCCCATACCCTGAAAGCGAAGCAGCCTGCACGGCCAGCCAGTCCATTTCCTGCGACAGGCTATAGGCCTTGGGGAAAACGGATTGCAGATCTGCCAACGTGGTAAAGAGCGTTGAAGCCGGGTGTGAGGTGCCATCTCCGATCGCACCATACCAGGCCGGGTCCACACCGCCCTGAAAAACACGGCGATAGGTTCCGGCCCCGGCCGTTGCAATGACCACGCCCCCGTCTGCCACCAACCCGTCAGGTGCCTGCAGGAAAATGCCGGCCGCACCCCGCGTCTGTGCCGTCCCGTCCCACGATGTGAGTGTAACCGCGACGGGAGCGCTCTGCAGCGCCCTGAACTGCGCCACTGAAGAAATCTGTGCCTGACTGCTGGCCGCCAGCACATCCGCAACTGTCACACCATCAAGCGTACTGGACGCATCAAGCGCGCCGGACTGGATTGATTGTCGGATGGACTGACCGCCATCTGCATCGACCTTGTTACCAAGCGCGCTGGCAATCTGAGGAGATTTGACCAGACCAATCATATCCGACGTATCTGTTGCGGATTCCCAGAGTGGCGTAAAATTCTGGACCATCACAAGTCTCCATTACTCAATGTCATGAGGGTTCTGAGGCAAAAAAAACAGCGCTCTCACAGCGCTGTTTTCTTCACCTCCATCCAGTTTGATCCGGTGATAATCCACAATTTCCTGTACCGACCCGCCTTGTCGGCACAGGGAGCGCTTAGTGTTTCCAGTGGAAAGACGCACTTTGCTTCATCGACGGAAACAGCCTGGAAGCGGCAGTCTGGCGATAGCGAAGCGAACCTGCGCGCACCAAGAAAAATGATGCGTCAATACAGGACAGTCCTCGAGTATTTATAAAAGCCAGTCCGATATGGCGGCAAGAAAATGCCGCATATTCTGCTTTGTTTCCATGAAACCGCCCCCTGGCTGAAGGGTCGCGCTGTTCAGATAAAGAGACCGGCATATTTCTATCTGAACAGTATGAATTTTCCTTTCCGGCCTTCCGTAATGCTGCGTAATATACCCACCAGAATAAGGAATATTCCTGCGAACCGAGTGATATTTATTCTTTATTATATTTTCTATTTTATCAATTATGTTTTGATCGCAACTTTTGCCATGCAGATCTCCAAGTACGACGTCGCATGAACGTGCATATGGTAATTTCGGCATTGAATGCAGGTCGAGAAGGATAGCATAGCCAAAACGCTGGCTTGTTTCCTCTAGAAGAGCATCAAGAGCTTCATGATAAGGCAACCATACTGTAGAAATTCTTTTTCTTAATTCGGAAAGTTCCAGAGGGTGCCTGTAGATCGGACGTCCTTGCGAAATGCAGCGCGGGATAACTCCAAACCCGGCCTGTACTTTGGCGCTCGAAATAACCTCGTCTTCGGGAGGCACAGGGTGAAACATTTCTCCATCGACTTCGCGCCAGTCCCGATTCACGTCACACCAAGCGCGGGAAAAATTTGCGCTCAACAAGGTCGCCCCGAAATCGGGAGCATCCTCCAGCAATTGGTCCATGAACCGATCTTCAATCCGCTGAAGTTCGAAAAGAGACAGGGACGCACTGCTGAGGAAATCAGAAGGATAAAACCGCCCGGAATGTGGTGAAGACACAATGACAGGAATGGCGGTATTCCGGGGATAATCTACCTTGAAAGATGTTAGAGGCGAAGAAATTTTCATAATTTTTCATATTCTGCCTCAAGGGGGGTTGCAAGGTTTTGCAGACGCATCTAAAAGCCACCTCACCGGACCGGGGGCGCATAGCTCAGCGGTAGAGCACTACCTTGACATGGTAGGGGTCACAGGTTCAATCCCTGTTGCGCCCACCACTCGGTCCGGCAGAAAACCAACGGTTTTCTGAGGCTTATGCATTGGACTGCCATCCTTTGCTGTCGATTCTAACACGCTACTAGCACGCAAATTGAGATTTTACCATTGATCGGGCTGCCACCCGGTCAATGGTGCTTGCGACCTCGTCAATAGCCCGTTTGGCATTCGCGAGAAAGTCTGGACGTACGTGTACGTAACGACCCGTCGTCCTGAGATTCGGCATGGCGTGCCCCATTAGGGAAGCGACCTCAATTTCAGGGACACCACGGGTGATAAGCTCGGTCGCCATCGTATGGCGAACCGTGTAAGGTACAATCTCTTGCGAAAGGCATGCGGCTTCGCGCGCAGCTCGCCATGCGCCATTAATCTTAAGTATCGGTTTGCTCTTATATGTTACGAGATGACCAATCGGCACATCTTCAATCCATGGCTTCAAAAAATTAGGGATTGGAATGCGCGGGCGTCTCTTCTTGGTTCGCATACGTCCTGTAGGATTGAGGTCTATGACACCATGACGCAAATCACACTGCTCACGCGTGAGCTGTAAGAGAGCCTCCGGACGAGACGCAGTTCCAATAAGAAGCGCGAGAAACATGCGGAGATGCGGTGGCATATCTACCTCCCAAAGACGAGCCATCTCTTCAATCGTCATTATTCGTTCGCGTCCACTACCTTCGGGGGGCAACACAATCGGAATTTGACGGTCAATTTCGCCATTTTTCCAAGCCCAATTCACCCCCGCAGCAGCGATACCCATGACACGTCGCGTGTAGCCAGCAGAATACCCTTTTCTGCGCAAACATGTCGCAATCCTACGCTGCTCAGCCACGGTATAGCTAGCAACAGACGCGCCTGGGTCCACATGGTCGAGCATAAGCTCCAATGCCCGTCTATTGGGGCCTGCACTTCGCGTTTTCTCACTATGATTTTTGAAATAACGCATAAAAACTGAAGTTAAACTCACCTCAGATGTTGGTTCATTCTTCCTCTTCGCGTTTCCTGTCACATATTCTGCAAGCTTTAGCTGCGCTTCTTGAAAAACATCTGTGCCAAGAGATGCTCGTTTTGTTTGTCTGGTTTTCGAATCATACCAGCAGGCACACCATGCCTTTGAGTTAGGGCGTTTTCCGAGAAAGAATTGCCCAATTCGGAAGACGGTATCGGCCTCGGGCATCTTTCATTCCTTGCAAGATAATCCGTTAGATGAACTTCAGAATAACGTACACGGGCGCGAATTTTTAGATAGCCGATCCGGCCTTCATGCCTCTCACGTCGCAGAGTAATGGTAGAGACGCCTAGACGAGATGCTGCCTCACTTTCTGTAAACAAAAGATAACTCGGCATCATTCGAGATTTACTCGTAACACCGTCTCTAAAAGCTTTGCTTCTTTGCCCAGCTCTTTTTGAAGAACGCGCCTTGCTCGTTCGCGAAAAACTTGCAGCGACATAGAGAAGACTTCACCATAGCATTCCAAGAATGCCTCATGAATGGACTCATAAGACCATTCTTCTTCACGCAAGCGTCGTAATTCATTGGCGTGACGCACAAGAAGCGATCGGGAAGCACGTGCACCTTTCGGAATAGGTAGATCTGGATTTTTCTTAAGAACACACATCTCGTTTCTATTTCTTATAAGATGAAATCCGCATAACGAGATAATACGTTATATTTAGTTTTTAATCGTGTAAAGTATATATTATTTCTTTACTTAAAGAGTACTTCCCTTCTTCCCTTCTTCCCTCATCGTCAGGAGATAATACGCTGCGATCCTGCCTGGGAGATGACTTAATCGTGCCTCCATTATGGATATCGGGGGTCATGATTCGCCGGAAAGAGGTTTAGCAAAGGCTACTCGTCTTGTTTGCCAAATGCAGGCTAACGCAAGCAGCTTTCTGCAGCAGCCATGGTTTCAGCTCCAGCGGCTGATCAGGGGGGGGGAGGCGGAAGGTCGGTTATCGGAAAGGGATGACCGAAAGCCGCCACTCGCAGTGTTCACATTCATGACAGCTGCCGACCAACTTTAGACATTCAATGTCATCGCTGGGGGCGTCAGCTTTTGGTGCAACCCGCCACACGAGGTCGCCCAGACCGACCGCCTAGTCCAGAAACGGCCGGTGATCGTCGCTGCCTTGTGACCGCCGCTTTTGCCGGTGCAACCCCGGTTGCTGACCGGGCTCTTGCCAGCTAAGGTGCCGCGTTGTTAGCAGCATGATCATGACGACCAAGACCCGCGACAATTTCACAGAATCCACACGGCGCGCGCTCGCGATCCGGGCCGCGCACCATTGCAGCAACCCGCGGTGCCTGAAGCTGACCGCAGGACCGCATTCGGACAGCGAAAAAGGCCTACAGACCGGCCATGCCGCCCATATTTGCGCGGCAGCACCCGGCGGGCCGCGCTACGACAAGGATCAGACGCCCGCACAGCGCCGTGCGGCCGCGAACGGGGTTTGGATGTGTCGCGAGTGCGGGGTGATCGTCGACACCGATCCGGCCGCCTACACCGTCCTCCAACTGCGCCAGATGAAGGCTGACCACGAGGCCATGATCGGCGAGATCCGGACCGAGGGTTGGTCCAGCAGCATCGAACTCCTTCGGAATGGACGGGCCGATCCCGCATTCGCTGAGCGGATCATCGCGCTGTTCGAGGATCGGAGTGTTTTCTGGGCGGCGTTCGATGCCGAGTTCCCAGATCGGGTGCGCCGCTCGCTGGATGGCCTTCGCCGGGACCTGACGGCGCTCCGCGGCGAGCGCGTTGCGGGCTCGCCGCTTGACCAGGTCCTCGTCGCACTCGGCAGGACGATCCGGCACTTCTTCGGCACGGTCACACGCTTCGACATGGATACGCTTCGCTGCGACGGCAACGATCCCGAATGGCTTGCCTTCGAGTCTGCCTTACGGACGCTGCGCAAGGCAATCGGCTTCCAGTTGGCGGCGCTCGGCAATTCCTATGGAATCCCGCTTCAAGGCGAGTTCGCCGTTTATCAGGCAGCGCTGGCGAAAGGCGAAGGGTCACCCGCCGCCTAAGAACCTTTGGAAAAATGGCCGACGATGCAGCTGAACCTTGGACCAGCAGGGCGGGATCGTAGCGCGGATCGCGATCGGCCCTCGACGGGACGATGTATCCCGCGCGGTCCAGACGACCAGAACGTTGTCGATGGACTCGTTCGGGGAGGAGGTCCCGAGTTTCTCGATGTGGATCGAGTTACAAGCACTTCGACGTGGCCATAGCAGCGGCCGGAAGTCGGCTTGAAATTCAGAACCTCCCCACCCCATTCATTCTCCGCAGACCATTTGAAGCCGCCCGCATAGAAACCATCCAGACTGCCGCCATAGTCATTGAGATGGATGCCATGCAGCATAACCAGCGGACGGTTCATTGGGTCACCTCGAGATGCCCTTGGATTGCCAAAGACCATTCGCCTTAAATTATGTGATCATGGGGCGGCCGCGTTCTCGTGTACACCCATACCTCAAACTTTAAGGGTGATCGGAAACTCCACCGGATCTGGATCAATTGAAATCGATCTGATCGTATATTCGACATCCGTCCCCTTCATCTTGAAGGAGGTGCCAACCTCGAGAGGGTGATCACAGGATGATATTCCGAGTAAAGCGCCATTTTCTTCGTTAACCACTCGGAAATTAACTACCTCTGCCATTCTAATCTCCTACTCTGTGAAGGAGGAGCGCTGAAAATGCTCACGAACGCGACGATCGAAGCTGGCATGAGATGACACGCTTTGCCTCGTGTCACAACTGGCGATATTGACATCGTTTTTCGCGGCCGAACCACGGAGACGGATTGGAGATATGGTTTGACGATTATAGCTTGCTGGTTGGACGAAAGTTACGGCGTAAAGTCGCTTTCGGCACTCGCTGACGCGCGAGCATCCTCGAAAGTGAACGGAATCTGGAAAGTCCATTCCGACGCGACGATCAAGTTATTCGCAATCGAGGTACGCTGCTTCAAGGTGGACTCCATGATTTACGGGCTCGGCGCTCATGTAAACCCATACTATGAAACTAACATCGGAATTGGTTTCGCTGGTCATTGCTTTGAAGCCCTGACGGTCATTTCACATATTCAACGAGCAATGAACCTCCTTTGTTCACCGGACCCTGGCAACCCTCTGCCTGAACCTGATGGTCTGCTCAACCTCGCGAAAACGATCGCTGAACGCTATCTCATAGACCACCAGTTCGGAGCCCATCGGGACTTGGAGATGGTGTTGTTCGGGTGGGCCGGACCGAACGATCCTTGGATCGGTAAACTTGTCTGGAATAAGAATAATAAAGAGGTTTCGAGTGAGCTGACGACGCCAACAGCCGCTGACATCGTTACGGTCGGCGACGGCTACCGCGCTTCATCGGCACTCCCGTTTGCGACTAAGATCCGTCGCAAGATTTCGAGGCAAATTCAACGCGTTTTGCGTTGGCCCGCCACCGAACAACAGGAATTCTCAAAAGCGATTCTTTCGATCGAAGCCTCGAAGCGTATCGAGCAGGGTATCGGCGAATTAGTCGAGAACGAATTCGTAAAAACTGTTGGCGGGGTCCGGCAGAAGCTCGCGATTAGCTACTACACAAAACGTGCCTACGCGGCGTTCACCGCTGACGACCAACCTAAGCTAATGGACGGACTTCCGTCAGTATGTCAACACAGTACGCTCGAACCAATACCGATTGTCAGCAAGATGCCTTGAAAGCATGGTCAATTGCCATATGCCAGCGCCGCGCTCGAGGGAATTTCGGAACCATCAGTATTTCGAGACCAGTGCTCGATAACGATTTGCGGCGTCGCGTTCCTGCCTTCGTCTTTGCACACGCTAGCTATCCGGGTTGTTCGTGTGTCGTTCTTGCCCGGCTTATGTGTGGCAAGATTTGGCAGAATTTGACGTTCAGCGGATGGTTTGCAAATGGCGGCTTAGTCCCAAACTCGATCTATCGCAGTTAGCCTAACAATGTCGGCTTTCGGGCAACCATCATCACCACTTCGATGTCTGCCTTGAGGCGTAATCAGCCGTCAATTATGCAATCCTCGAACACTTACCTTCTTGAAAAATTCGCTTCCTTGCGAAAGGTAGCGATAGACAATTATCTTCTTTTCTACCGCTATCTGTTCCCGAATGGTAGAAGCGGCGGCATCCCGCCCTTTTCCTCTATCAGCCTACTCAGATAGCTGACATTACCTTGCTGCATGTCTGCGGTAAGTTCACCAGGCAGAGGATGCTCATAACCGTTCAAACGGCGTGCCTGGCTGTACGTCCGGTTGATAGATCGTATCTCTTGGTCAAGCCCCTGAACGCTCTCTCCACCAAATCGCCGACGCACATAGGGCATCGTGCCTGGCACAAGTCCCTTTGCCGTGTAGGTTTCCTGGAGCTGCTCTTGGCACTGAAACTTGCGTGTTAGCGTCATGTGCCGGCATTGCTTCTGCTCATCGGCTTTTATGGCGGCCTGCGTCGCCCGCCATTCGGGGTCTATGATTTGTGCATGAGCCGTGTGGGGCTCGCCCACACCCAACCCGGCCACCACTGTAGCCAACAATAGAGCCTGTCTCATGTCAGTCACTCGATGCTTCAAAAGCCTGCACCTTTTGCAGATGCTTGAGGTTCTTTTCAGCAATGTCGTTCTCGATTTCCAGTTGTCGAATATGCTGTTGGAAAGCCATGTCCGCCGTGGTCTGCTGTAACTGCAAGCTGGCGTCGTTCTGATGCAGCGCAGTGGACTGCTCGGCCGCGATGAGCTGCGTGGACGCCCCCACATCATCATCCCCCAAGTCGGCCAGAGCCTCGTCCTGTCGCTGCATCGCCCGGGTCGATGCCTGACGATACTCGTTCACTGACGCCAGAGATGCAGCCTCCCGCATGGACTGGTTGGTATCACGGGCCGCCCGATCGTATCCGGCATCTGTCGGGCTGTCCGAGGCCAGGCCCATCAGGCTGGCCGCACCTGCCTGGGCGCAGGTGCTTCCCGGTAGATTGTAGGTTCTGGAAAGAACTTCTCTCGCTGCCTGAGAGAAATTCCCACTAAACCCGTTCAGTGAATAAAGATCACTCAGGTCATCCGTGAGGCCCTCAAGGCGGGAAATATCAGAATCCAGTGATCCACCCCCCAATGAAGAGATATTATCCAGACCTTTAGCATTCTGTATTTCTTGTGCCGCCTGCTCTAGCTGTTCGTAATACTGCTCTCCCTGTATGTAGTACTGCTGACCTTGTTGCAGGTAGGACTTGGCAGCTTCGAGATAGCCCAGGTCGGTACTAACTTCGGTCTTTGGATCGGTCACTATGACCTGCGCTTTTGCATCAACGGATATGCTGCACAGCGTAAAAATCGTGACTGCCAAAGCACTTTTGAACATATTTACGGCCATATTTTTTGCACTCCCGCGCATATCCTCAGTCATGTTCATGGCGCGTTTTCTGTGTTCAACCGGCATATTTAAGCGGCAATAAAATACTCACTTAAATACACTTTAACTTTGAGAAATCCGCGCACGAACCGTAACACAGAAATTAAACAATAAGGTAGTGTCAAAATACAGATACACTATTTTAACACCTGACATTAATGTATCGCGATACATTAATAATTCTATACTTGATTCGAGCAAGACCCTGACGTGAGTGCGCGGCCAGGACGTGACAGGCGTTCAGAAACGTTCGTTTTCGTTCAAATACGTTCGATAACCGTCGATTTCGTTCGGATTCCGTCGATAACCGTCGATAACGTTCGAATTTTATATAGATTGTTGATTTATAATGGTATTTTTTAAGGAAACTCACCTATTGCGAGGTGGGTTGTATACTTCATATAAAATAAGCGGAATACGAACGGAAAGCTGCTCTAATACTTAATTAATTGAACATCCTATAAAAAATTACTTGATGGGCAGAATCAGGGTGAGGCATCCTGCCCTGGCAGGACCTCCACGTCCTGCATGCGCGTTGATTGACATACGCGGGGCGGCTGGATGCCGACACCCTATCCTCACATAGAAAGCCGTAATGCGTGCCGGTCGCTGGCACACCGAAAGAACCGGCGTCCCGGTTCCTGATTCTGGTCGTCGAAATCGTGTCCCTCGTGGTCGATCTTCGATGCCCGCCAAGCATCAGGACCGACCCTCGCCATCCTTCCGGTGCTGCGCCAACAGCACCCCACCAATCCGGCCCCATGAAAGGAGAGGGCCAGGCTGCAAACCACCACCTCAGCACGTCACTTCGTATTGCCGCCCCAGTCGGGGCACGCCTGCCGTCTAACCATCGGCAAGCAGGGTGCGGCCTAACCAGCCCCACCCGATCTGTTGCTGTAGCCGGATGCCTTTAATCGGGCTCGTCCGGTTGCAACGGGCGCTCGGGGGTGAAACTCCCCCGTTCGATCCAATCCGATCTTTGACATTTCAAGATGAAGATGGGCGACGCGGACACGGCCACCCCTGCCGGTTTCGGCAAGGGGTGAGCCTGTCAGATGGGAGAAACGGTATCCAGTCCGTTCTACGGGCGGCAAGGGATTGTCGAACGTGTGCCGCGCAGGTGGGCGACGGCATGGCGGGAAACCGTCATGGGCCTCAGAGGGGAAACCTGGATGAGGCGGTACCAGGGGGCGCAAGCCACCTGGATCGTCGGATAGCTCAAGCCTGTAACGGCGTTCAGTAGGACGCTGCGCGGAGAGAAAGTGCGAGTGCCGGGGCCTATAGTGTCCCGGTGGGTAAAATTGGAAACCATGATGTGAGTAAGGGAGGCGCTTTGGATGTTCGGTCCCCCCAAATTGGCCGTGCCCCGGCACGGTCGAAAGGCTCCAAGAGCCTAGCAATCATGGTGAGATGCTCGCGTACTGCTCGTTAAAATCCGTCTGAATAACGCGGGAAGGTCTAAGGGCTGCTCGGGGTGGTTCCTGAGCGACAGCCTATGACCGGGAGCGGGCTTAGTAGAGTGAAAATCCCCTTCGCGGTTTATCCGAAGCGTTGGGTAGAGGCAGGGATTTCGAGGGTGGTTCCTCGTCCTGTCAAAGTCTCGAAAGGTCCATGCGACAGAGAAGCAATACAGAAGGGTGCCTGGCGGCACCCGGTGACGATGTTCCTGGTCCTCGTGGGTGGTACCACGATCGACCGGGGGAAAAGGGAATGTTGGTCGCATTCCCCTTAAAACTGGCAGTTTTCCAACAATCAGCAATCAATGCACATGCAGCAATCAGGAGATAATCTTATGAGGATGTCGAGTTCTGTACGCCGGGTAACCGGCAAAACCTGCGGTAAAAGAGGATGCCCCTTTCCTGGGACCTGGGCGTTACACAGGTAGTCCTTCGGCTGTCCCCTTGGGAACGGCTGACCGGTCAACAGGTCCGAGGGAGAAGCATTAATTTGCTTCTCCCTCTCCAAGCTTGGCTTGCATAACTTCCAATTTTTCCTCCAAGCTATTTATGCCTCCTACACGGTTGCACGACGAGGTTCAGGGAGGCCTCCAGCTCTCTGAACCTCACCATTTACACGATGCTCGTAAGTGCTTTGTGGACAAGCGAGGAGAGGAGTTACAGCAGCATTCCATAGCCCTATGCTTCTTAAAGCATTGTAGATAAGAATATTTTTTAGAGTGAGATTTTCGTTTGAAATCTAAAAAAGCTCCGAGTAGTAAAATTGAACCTTCCCCGATGACCCCAGAAAAAATAAAACAAAATAAAATTAGTAACATTTATCCAAATATAGCGCGATTTTATCTTCGAATTAGTAACAACAAGCATGATCAAATAAGGCAGGATAAAATAATAGAGAATATTAGAATGTCAGGATATTATATTTCTGCTATATACAGAGAAAAGCCATCTGGCCCATCCCCCGATCGACCTGAATTGGGAAGAATGATCTCTGATCTCCAAGCAGGAGAACTAGTAGTCGCAGAAAAAATGAACCGTCTTAGTCACCTTCCGTTGGGAGAAGCAGATAGGCTGGTTCAGGCTATCCGGCAGTATCGAGTTCGGCTTGTCATTCCCGGATTGGTAGATCTATCTGAAGTTCCATCCGAAACTGATGCCGTGATATACGGTGACCTAGAAGTCAAACAAGAGATGCTTCTACGACTTGCCCTACAAACCGCGCGGGAAAACTACGAAGAAATGAGGGCACGTCAAAAACAGGGTATTGAGCAGGCGAAAGCCTCGGGGCGCTATCGCGGGCGAAAACCAAACCATGAAGTGCACGAGCGCATTATCACTTTGCGCGAAGCAGGAAACAGCATCTTGGAAACAGCGCGTTTGATAGACTGCAGTCCAAGCCATGTGAAAAAGATATGGCTTGAGTATGCCAGCGCAGCGTCTTTAGAAACGGCATAAGATCAAGCATTATCGAACCTTATGATTATCACTGTTCATAAAACGGTCATTTTCTGGACAGGTTGAAAATGGGCATTCCGGACTAGCCGAACGGCATCCGCTGGGTTAGCATTGCCGTCAAGTTTTCAATGTTCCGGTTTCGTCAATGAATCAGCGTATTGGATATGCGCGGGTCTCCACGGAAGACCAGCATCTGGATCTACAGCGCGACGCGCTTCAGCAGGCCGGGTGCGGTGTCATCTATGAAGAGGCCGCGAGCGGTAAGAGCGCCACACGCCCTGAGCTTGAGCAGTGCCGCAAGGCTCTCCGTAACGGCGACACGCTCGTGGTGTGGCGCTTAGACAGGCTCGGTCGCAGTCTACCCGACTTGGTGCAGATTGTGGCTGATCTTGAACGCAGCGGCATCAGCTTCGAAAGCCTAACCGAGAAAATTGAGACCGGCAGTGCTGCTGGAAAGCTCGTTTTTCACGTGTTTGCTGCCCTGGCGGAGTTCGAGCGTAGCCTGATCCGCGAGCGCACCCATGCTGGCCTGGCCGCTGCTCGCGCTAGAGGCCGCTCCGGCGGCCGCAAACCCAAGCTTGGGGAGAAGCAGGTCCGCGAGATCAAGGCGCTCCTGCGCGACCCAGAAATTCAGGTTGCTGACGTGGCCCGACGTTATGGAGTTTCCCGGACCACGCTCTACAAGCACGTAGGCGTCGTTGCCCCGAGGCATTCATGACTTTTGCGGGACATAAACACTCGATCAAGAACCGAGGTGTACGATGAATTCGTTGAACTTCGATTTCTTAGCGCCGCACAACAAACAACTGGTGACTCTTGGTGGTCTCGCGGAAAGCTATTTCCCTAGCGATCCCTCCACGGCGATCGTGAAGCTGCGACAGTTCGCAGAATTGATGGCGAAGCTGGTCGCTGCCCATCATGCGGTTTATCGTGATGAGCGTGAAACATTCGAAGAAACCCTGCGACGCCTTTCTTATGATCGCCTGATACCGAAAGAAGCCGCTGATATTTTCCATGCCTTGCGGAAGGCTGGAAACCGCGCGGTGCATGAAGCAACGGGTGACCACTCTACCGCCCTTACGGCGTTGAAATTCGCTTGGTCGCTAGGTATCTGGTTTCATAGGACTTATGGCCGTGCAGCAGACTTTCGGTCCGGTGCCTTTGTTCCGCCGCGCAAGCCTGTCGATGCGACGGTTGCGCTGCGCGAAGAGATCGAAAATCTTAGGCAAAAAGTAGCGGAAAGTGAAGGTGATGCGGCGCGCGCTCGCCTTGAGGCTGAGGAGCACGCTCACGCGCGGGAAGCAGTAGAAGAGAGGTTGACGCGCGAGGCTGAGGAGCGTTCCGCCTGGGAGAAGATCGCTCAGGACATCGATGCCGAGAAGGCCGAGGTCACTGCCAAGCTCGCTGCACTCCAAGCTGAGGCGGAGGCCACCCCTCGCGCTGTAGCTGCTCAGTTGGTGGAGCGAGGCGAAAAGGCTGCGATAAAGATTGACCTCGACGAGGCGGAAACACGCGCGCTCATAGACCAGCAACTTCGCGACCGTGGATGGGAGGCGAACACCCGCGAGCTTCGATACGCTAATGGTGTTCGCCCAGTCAAAGGTCGCAATCTCGCTATCGCTGAATGGCCTACTGCAAATGGCCCGGCTGATTACGCCTTGTTTGTCGGAACCACCCTGGTCGGGGTCGTGGAAGCGAAGCGCCGCCGAAAGAATGTTTCCGCTGCGATCGATCAGGCTGAGCGTTACTCGATCGGCATTAAGGATAGCGCCGATTTCAGTTATGCCGGTGGCCCTTGGGGTGAGCACAAAGTGGCATTTGCTTTCAGCGCGAATGGCAGATCTTATCTCAGGCAAATCGAGACAGAGAGCGGCATCTGGTTTCGCGACACCCGGCGAGCCGCGAACCATCGCCGCGCATTGGTTGACTGGCCGACGCCGGAAGGTCTGACCGGCCTGCTTGAAGTCGATCAAGATGCTGCTGATGCCGCGCTACAGGCGCAGCCGTTCGAATTCGGCTTTCCGCTTCGCCATTATCAGGAAAGCGCCATCCGGTCCGTGGAAGCCGCCCTGTCGGCTGAACAGCGGGCTGTTCTGGTCGCGATGGCAACCGGAACTGGAAAGACCAAGCTGGCCATCGCCATGTTGTACCGCTTGCTCTCAGTGAAGCGGTTCCGGCGCATATGCTTCGTGGTTGATCGCAGCGCCCTTGGCGATCAGACTGAGGGAGAGTTTTCGACAACCAAAGTCGTATCCGGCAAGACATTCGCGGAAATCTTTGGCCTAAAGGGTCTGGGAGACGTGACCCCGGATGTGGAAACCAAGGTCCACATCTGCACTATTCAGGGCTTGGTGAAGCGTGTGCTGTTCGCCGCCGATGCAGCATCCGTGCCGCCTGTGGACCAATATGACCTGATGGTCATTGACGAATGTCACCGGGGCTATCTGCTCGACCGGGAAATGTCGGATGCCGAACTGAGCTTTAGGGGGCAGGACGACTACATCTCCAAATATCGGCGCGTGCTGGACTATTTCGACGCGGTCAAGATCGGCCTGACGGCCACGCCTGCGCTTCACACCACGGATATTTTCGGTGATCCAGTCTTCACCTATTCCTATCGCGAAGCCGTGGTGGATGGATTCCTGATTGACCATGAGCCGCCGATTCGCATCGAAACAGCGCTAGCGCGCGCGGGTATCAAATTCGAGAAGAATGAAGAGCTTGAACTGCTCAACACCCGGACCGGCGAAGTCGATCTGGCTCATGCGCCGGACGAAATCCGTTTTGAGGTAGAGGCATTCAACCGTCAGGTTATCACCCCCAAGTTCAATAGTGTCGTGGCGGAGGAACTAGCGCGCCACATCGATCCAGCGCTACCCGGTAAAACGCTGATCTTCGCAGCCACTGATGCCCATGCGGATATGGTGGTCAGCGCGATCAAAACCGCATTTGCTGAGCACTATGGCGAGATTGACGACGCAGCCGTCAAAAAAATCACGGGTAGCGTGGACAAGGTGAAGAGCTGGATTCGCTCGTTCCGCAACGATGCCAATCCGCAAATCGTTGTGACCGTCGACCTCCTTACCACTGGCATTGATGTGCCAAAAATCACCAACCTCGTGTTCCTGCGCCGGGTGAACAGTCGCATCCTGTATGAACAGATGATTGGTCGCGCCACGCGTCAGTGTCCGGAAATAGGCAAAGAAGTCTTCCGGATTTTCGACGCCGTCGATCTCTATCCCCACCTCCAGAACATGACCGACATGAAGCCGGTCGTCGTTAACCCTTCGATCAGCTTTTCCCAGCTCGTCCACGAAATGACAGCAGCGCAGAACGATGAGCAGCGGGAGGCCATTCGCGAGCAGCTCGCCGTGAAGCTGCGTCGTCGGATCAAAAAGCTGACCGATGATGCAAGACAGCAGTTTGAGGCCTCAGCGGGCGAAACGCCGGAGGCGATGCTGCAACGGGTCATGTCCGGTGATGCACCGGGCCTTGCCGCATGGCTGAAGGATCATGCTGCGATCGGCCCTATCCTCGATTGGCAGGCTGATGGTGATAATGTCGGTTATGTTCCGATTTCCAAGCACGCGGATCATATCGTTGAAGTGTCGCGCGGTTATGGCAGCGGCGCAAAGCCTGAGGATTTTCTGGACAGCTTCGCCGCCTTCGTGCGCGACAATATCAACACGATCGCAGCACTCAAAGTCGTCGTGCAACGCCCTCGTGATCTGACCCGCGCCGATCTGAAGGCATTGCGCCTTGCCCTAGACTCCAAGGGCTTTTCCGACGCTAATCTGCGCCGTGCGTGGGCGGATGCACGCAATGAGGAAATTGCCGCGTCTGTCATCGGCTTCGTCCGGCAGGCAGCCCTGGGCGATGCCCTGATCCCTTATGAAGACCGTGTGCGGCACGCGATGCGCGCCATCATGGCGAGCCGTGCATGGACAGACCCACAGAAACGCTGGCTCAAGCGGATCGGCGAGCAGATCGAAAAAGAGATTGTGGTGGATCGTGTGGCGATCGACAAGGAGCCATTCATCGCCGATGGCGGTTTCAATCGTCTTAATAAAGTGTTCGGCGGAGAGCTGGAAAGCATCCTCGCCGGGATTAACGAAGAATTGTGGAAGAAGACCGCGTAAATGAGCACGACCACTGACATCGTCGCCAAGCTTTGGAGCCTGTGCAACGTCTTGCGCGATGATGGCGTCACCTACAACGAATATGTGACAGAGCTGACTTACCTACTGTTCCTCAAGATGCTGGAGGAGACAGGCAAGGAAGAGCGTTTGCCGAAAGATTGGCGATGGGGCCTGCTTGCCAAACGAGAAGGCTTGGAACAGCTGGATTATTACAAGGCGATGTTGCTGGAACTCGGCAAAGCGAAAGATGCGCTCGTCAGCGCGATTTTCATCGACGCCCAGACCCGTCTGCGCAAGCCAACCAACCTCAAAGCACTGACCTCCAATATCGATCAACTCGACTGGTTCTCTGCGCGCGAAGAGGGGCTGGGCAACCTCTATGAAGGCCTGTTGGAAAAGAACGCAGCCGACAAGAAATCCGGCGCGGGGCAATACTTCACGCCTCGTCCGCTGATCGATTGCATTGTACGCCTCATGCAGCCGCAGTCGGGGGAAGTGATCCAGGATCCGGCAGGCGGAACGGCGGGTTTCCTCGTCGCCGCCGATCGCTACATCAAGGATCATACCGATGATCTCTACACCCTGACGGAGCAACAGGCCTTCTTCCAGCGGCACAACGCCTTTTCTGGTGCGGAACTCGTGCCGGACACCCATCGCCTGAGCATGATGAATTTGCTGCTTCATGGCATCGAAGGCGGGATGGAGAACATCGACACGCTTTCGCCCGATGGTGAGGCGCTGCCCAAGGCCAATCTGATCCTGACCAATCCGCCCTTTGGCACCAAAAAGGGTGGTGGGCGTCCGACCCGTTCCGACTTCTCCATCACGGCAGATACGTCGAACAAGCAATTGGCCTTCGTCGAACATATCGTGCGAGCCTTGGTCCCCGGTGGCCGCGCCGCAGTGGTTATCCCTGATAACGTCCTGTTCGAGGACAACACCGGCCGCCGCCTGCGCACCTGGCTGATGGATCTGTGCGACCTGCACACCATCCTGCGCCTGCCGACTGGCATTTTCTACGCACAGGGCGTCAAGACCAATGTTCTGTTCTTCCAACGTGGCAAGAGCGACAAGGGCAACACCAAGGCCGTCTGGGTGTATGACATGAGGGCAAATGCTCCTGCCTATGGCAAGACACGACCGCTGACCGTTGCTGACTTCGCGGATTTTGAGAGGGCGTATGGCGCGGATGCCAATGGCGGAGCCAAACGGACAGATGGTGGGGAGGACAGCCGTTGGCGTAAGTTCGACCGCGCTGCCATTACGGGACGTAACGACAACCTCGACATAAGCTGGCTTCGCGATACCGAAGCGGAGGCGGAAGAGTCGTTGACCGAGCCGGAGGATATCGCTGCGGCGATCATCGGGCATTTGAGGGCAGCGCTGGAGGAAATTGAAACGCTTTCGGAGGAGTTAGAGCCGGACAGCGTTGAAGAAGAAGTTGCGATGGCGGAGGCAGCAGCATGAGCAGTTTGCCGATTGGGTGGAGCCGTTCTCGTCTTGGGGAGTTGGCAACTGACATAGGCTACGGTTTCACAACGGCATCCACAGTCGGTGGCGGCAGACCAAAACTACTCCGCATCACGGATATACAAAATGGCTGCGTCAACTGGGAAACAGTTCCGCGCTGTACTGACAAGCCGGATGAGAGGACAATGCTCGTCGCAAGCGATATTGTAATTGCGCGCACCGGCGCGACGACCGGGAAAAGCTATTTGATACGCTCGGTCCCGGAAAAGGCCGTGTTTGCTTCGTATCTAATCCGTGTGCGGTTGAACTCCGCGGTTGGTCCCGATTACGTATGGTCGTTCATGCAGTCTCGCGATTATTGGTCGCAGATACAAACCGTTGCCAAGGGAACGGCACAGCCTGGTGCAAATGCTTCCATTCTTTCGAGTCTGTCCTTACCGGTACCGCCACTCCCCGAACAGCGGCGGATCGTGGCGAAGATCGACAGCCTCACCGGCAAATCCAGACGCGCCCGCGACCATCTCGACCACATTCCCCGCCTCGTCGAGAAATACAAACAGGCCATCCTCGCCGCCGCCTTCCGGGGCGATTTGACGCGAGAGTGGCGCGAAGGTCGCAGTTTAGCAGCAACGCGCAGCGTTTTACTTGGCGAAGTAGCTGAGGGCTTTAACTACGGTTCCGCTGCGAAATCTGCAAAACAGGGGCGTGTGCCGGTTCTCCGCATGGGGAACATTCAAGACGGCAAACTCGACTGGGAGGACCTCGTTTTTACGGACGACGCTGCGGAAATCGCAAAATACCGACTGAAGAACGGCGATGTTCTGTTCAATCGCACCAATAGCCCGGCGCTGGTTGGTAAAACCGCGCTATTCACAGGGAAACGCGAAGCCATTTATGCCGGTTATCTCATCAAGGTGCGGTGTAAGCCGCAGCTGTTGCCTGCATTCCTAACATATTGCCTCAATGCACCAAACGGGCGCGCCTATAGCTGGGAAGTGAAGACCGACGGCGTGAGTCAGTCGAACATCAATGCGAAGAAGTTGGCTGCTTTCCGCTTCGATCTTCCTTCAGTGCAAGAGCAGGAAGAAATTGTTCGACGTATCGAGAGGGCTTTGTCTTGGATCAATCGGATTACGGTCGATACCACCAGCGCCCGCAAGCTGATCGATCACCTCGATCAATCGGTGTTGGCCAAAGCCTTCAAGGGCGAACTCGTGCCGCAAGACCCCGCCGACGAACCCGCGAGCGCCTTGCTCGATCGCATCCGGGCAGAACGCAGCGCCGCGCCAAAGGCCAAACGCGGCCGCAAGAAAGCGGCCTGACCCCATGGCCATTCCCGATTATCAGACATTGATGCTGCCGGTCCTGCGCCTCGCCACCAGTGGCGAGCAGCGCGTGGCCGATGCCGCCGAGCGCATCGCGGATGATCTCGGCCTCAGCCCCGATGAACGCGAAGAAATGCTACCCAGTGGACGGCAACGCCTGCTGTACAACCGTATCCAATGGGCAAAATTCTATTTGTCCAAGGCGGGCCTCTTGGCCTCCCCAAAGCGGGGGCGTTTCATCGCGACGGATGCCGGGCGGGCACTGCTGGCGGCCTCTCCAGAGCGCATCGGCGTGGATGAGTTGAAAAACTATGAAGGTTTCCGCGAATTTTACAGTGGTCAGAAGTTTTCTGAAGATAATGCCGCCCCTGTTGCCATCGCTCCGTCGGTCGAAACCGGCACGCCGGAGGAACAGATTGAGGCGGCCTATCAGGCCGTGCAATCGGCCCTCCGCGCGGACCTGCTGGAACGTATCGTCCAGAACACACCGGCCTTCTTCGAGCAACTGATCGTCGATCTGCTGATCGCCATGGGCTATGGCGGGTCGCACAAGAATGCGGCCACCCAACTCGGCCGTTCGGGCGACGGCGGCGTGGACGGTGTCATTAACGAAGACAGGCTGGGACTGGACCGGGTCTACGTGCAGGCCAAGCGCTACGCTGAAACAACGGTCGGCCGTCCTGATGTGCAGGCCTTCGTCGGCAGCTTGGTCGGCCACGGTGCCACGAAGGGCGTGTTTGTCACCACCTCTACCTTCAGCAGTCAGGCGAGGGACTACGTTAAGCACCTCGCCCAGAGAGTCATCCTGATCGATGGGGAGCGGCTGACCGACCTGATGATCGAATATGGCGTGGGCGTTCGTGTTAGCCGCAGGATTGAGTTCAAGCGGCTCGATGAGGACTTTTTTTCGGAGGAATAGCTCAGCAGTGCGCTACCGGATCAAGACTGTACCGTGCCAACGAGTATTTTTTCCGGAAGGGGTATTTTTCATGGCATCGATGTCAATTGGAAATATAAATAACTGGTTTTTCTATAGAAATTTCTGTAATTTATAATCGAGTGGGAATGATGAAGTCTATTCATAGTTCCTAATCGACCTCCTGAAATCGTAAGAACTCTCTATCTACTCGTTCAGAGAACGCCGCCGGAGCCATATCGCAAACGCCTCTTCCTGCATTGTATTGGGCCAGAGGCAAGTGCCACCATGTCCGCGACCGCGTCCGGGGCACTGACCTGCACACGAGTTCCATTCAGCCGAAGGAAAAGAACGCAGCAACTCCAAGCTGTCTGCTTGTTGGCATCATTGAAGGGATGATTACGCGCAATGCCATAAGCGTAGGCAACCGCCAGAGTCGCGATGTCCGGCTTCGGCGCTTCGGCATAGTACCAGCGGTTTTCTGCGCGGCCCAACGCGCTATGCAGCAAATCTTCACTTTTGAGGCCGTGGGTTCCGCCGTATTCCCTCAGAGCCTGATCACGCATGAACAGCACTACATCAGGCTCCAGAAACTCAGGCGCATCGTCCATCAGCGCTTAGCCAGTTCCTGCAAAACGTCTGCCTGCTCACGCAGTATCTCACGCGCCATCTGCATCTGACGCGCAAGTTTGAGATTGCGCTTCACGAGCTTGATGCCATCGGCCATTTCGAACAGCGTAAGTTTCTGCCCGACTTCCAGACCAAGACGGATACGTGTTTCCGCCGGAAGGATAACACCAACAGAATTACCCTGTTTGCGAACGACGACAGTTTCCATGGCCCTGTTCCGTAATACGGAACAGGGCCATGTCAAAGGTGACAAGCCCCAAAAGCCCTTTAGCAGTGCTGTTCAGACCGAATTGCGTGTCAGGTGGTTTCCCAACTTTTGATGATTTCCACCCACTCGCTGGGTGAAAGCTGGCTTGGACCGTGCGGTTCCGGATATCGACGCCCTGAAAGCAGTCCTTTCTCTTTGATATGTATATCTATAGACGCCTTCTGCGCCATTTTGTCACTTAGAACCCTCACACCACGGAAAATGGCGCGAGCCATATGTTTTCCAGCCGCGCGAACCTGATCAGCGGCCTTGATAAGCAGCTTGTAGGTATTGCTGGTTCTCACCCATCGCCCCTCAACCCGCTTGCGCCGATAAGCTCGCTCGACCAGTCCGAGTTCATAGCCTCTTTCAAGCGCCCGGATGACGGTTCGCACGGAATACCGGCAAGCCCGAGCGATTGCATCATGGCTCGGATAGAGCCCATCCGCCCCCAGGAAGGTAGCGAGCGTCATGAGCACTGACTTTTCGGACGGCTTTAGTTTGTATTCATAAAAGAGGCTCATAACCTGCTTGCGGAAAGCTGCCTTAACGGAAGCATAGCGACTCATCGCTCCGCACTCCCGTTCGAAACCAGAACGCTGTGAAAAAAACTTGCCCGAAAGGTCTGGAGATCCGTGACAACAGAATCAGTTTCTAGTACGCTATTCGCATGCATTGCACGATTTTTCCTTGATCGTGCGTGCCGTTTTTGAACGTGCTTGACTCTGTAAGTCTCTGATTTCGTTGGGGGCAGCCGGTTTTGACATGGTAGAGGTCACAGGTTCAATCCCTGTTGCGCCCACCACTCGGTCCGGTGATAACTCCTTGAAAATATAGAGTTTCTAGTGATCCTTTCAGTGCATTGGACTGATTAGTCTGGGTCGCTTAGAGCCTCTTCGTGCCGCATAAAGCCGGTTGTGACCGAGCAAATCCGTGCAAAATCCGTGCACTCTTCTCTGGATCAGCGTACTCCTGCGAATCGGGGGCGGTGAGTTCAATCCCTGATGCCCAGCCATTCCAATATCTCGGCCCGGTAAGCCTCCGGCATCACCTTGGCGTAACGGGTGACTGTCGTGATGTTACCCCATCCACCGTCAGCCTTGAGGCGCATCAGATCCTTGTGCAGGCAGTATTGCCAACTTGCCCAGGTGTGACGGGCATCATGCGGAGTGACGTCCGGAACGAATACGCTCTTCGGTTTCTCCTGCCCCTTGGGTATCCAGACGCGCATGTGCCCCGGCAGACCCGTTTTGCGACAAGCCACCGACCATCCGGATTTGATCTGGCCACCGCTAGTGCGTCCATTTTCCGAATACGCCTGACCGATTTCCCTCCCCTTCCCGTTTCTCGACTTTCGGGCACGGACCGGACGGAACAGGCGGCCGTCTCGATTGGGCAGAGACGCCAGCGATGCACAGACGCGGGGCGGCAGATCGATATGCCGCTCGTTCCCTTGCTTCTGCCAGACAACAGCCCGTCTTCCCCTTAGGTCCACGCAGGACCAGTCCAGTTCGAGAGCCTCTGACATGCGCGCACCGGTTCCGAACAGAAAGACCAGCAACGGCTTCAGGTGTGGCGCCGCGTTATCGATCAAGCTCGTCACCTGCTCGGGCCTGAGATAAACCGTCCGGCTTATCGGAATGCGCGGCTTGTCGAACGCCGGCCGCTCGCACCATCTCCGAACAGCGGCAAATTCCAGAACGGATCGCAGAGGCGTGAGAACGGACCTGACCTTTGTGGCAGGACTGGCTTCGGCTCCATCACGCAGAATATGCCGATAGGCTTGGTCGAGCGCTATCTGGTCGATGTCTGCCAGACGCGTGGTACCGAAATGGTCCAGCAGACGACGCAGATAGGCCTTGGTTGCCTCGGAGCGCGGCTCTGCCTCAGCATAGGCAGAGACCGCATGGGCAAAGGTTACAACGGACCGCTTGCCATAGATGCTTTCCTGCCAGAGTTCGGCTTCGCGCTTCGCCCTTTATTCTTCCGCCTGCTGGGGGTCAGAAGTTCCTGAGCTTTCGTAAATGCTCTGTCCTTTGACGGTTCCGCGAACGTAGTAAGTTTCCAATCTGGCATGTTTGACGAGTTTGAGTGACATTCCAGGCTCAGATGATGCGGTGACCCCAGCGACGATGCGTGGGGCCTCCATGAAAGTCCCACACGCGGTCCAGGCGCTCGCGGAGCTTCGTGCGTCCGACGCGGTCTTTGAGGCGGTTCAGAACATCCTGAAAGGTCAGGGTTTCTTCGAGTATCTCACTCATTCCCGTTCCTCCGCGTCCATGGCTGCGCGATCTTTCTCCCAATCATCCATCGCAGCATTCACCGCTACCCGGACTGCGTCCTGATGCTCGGGACGCACCTCATGGGCTGGAATGTCCCGCAGTCATACGAAAAGTTCCGCATCCGTCCGCCCTCTCATGCTTCACCTGAGAAGGTGCGAATATTGAAACTGCGAGTTGCAGATGCACAATCTTCCATAAGGCGTTTCCCTGCTTCACGAGAAATAATCTCGACGTATCGACATGCCGGCTTGGGCGATTGGCAGTGCGCAAATCCCTCGATTGCCCGCAACCGCGCTATCACTTCAGCCCGGTATTCAAACGACATCATGCCAATTTTAGCGGCTATGACTTTGACGGCTTTGTCAGTTCGCCCGCTCATGCCGGGTATTCTGCGCGAAGCGCGAGATTTACTTCGACCCATGACCACGTATTCTTAAATTCAGTCAAAAGCTGTGCCTCAAGTTGCTCATGCTGGGCGAGCACAAATCCTACTAGCCACTTCACTTCCTTCGGATTGTTTGCGGCATGTTCGACACATTCAGAAAGCCCTGGCCCTGAGTGAACGCCGAGCCTGTGCGCTTGTTGATGTTGCCAGACGTGTCGCGCGGTATGTTTCTACCGGAGCGGACGATGCTGCCCTGCGCCAGCGCCTACGAGAACGGACGGACCAAGGACGCTGCTTTGGCTATCGCCGCCTGGGTTATCTTCTGGCGCGGGAACTGACGGCCCTG
>NZ_JOPF01000011.1:0-121528 GCF_002153595.1 Gluconobacter sp. DsW_056 | reverse complement strand
GGCTTCGGCTTCGGCTTCGGCTTCGGCTTCGGCTTCGGCTTCGGCTTCGGCTTCGGCGATCTCATTTTCTTCCGGGAGGTCAAGCGCCTCGGCTACGATAACATCGTGAGCTTCGGCTGGACGTTCCGGAAAAGTAACCTCGTCGTCAGGATGGATTGCGGGAGCAGCATTAAAGTCTTCATCGCCGACAATGTCTGCAACCAGCGGCGTCTCCGCAAATGACTGATCTTCCTCAACCAGCGCAACAGCAGTCACCGCCGGAGCAAACACCGGCTCCACAACCTCGGCTGAAATCTCAGGCAGCGTTTCCGGAACGATCTCTGCAATGGCTTTCTGACCCGCCCGCGCCTTCTGAGCACGACGTTCCCGCAACACGCGCAGAACCCCCTGCCCCTTGTAGCCCTGCACATAAAGAAGGTCCGAAATCAACCGAAGCGTCTCGATATGCTCGGGACTGTAATAGCGCCGTCCACTTTCCCCGCGAAACGGCTTTACGCCCGGATAGATGGTCTCCCATGACCGCAGGCGATGCTGGGGAATATGCAGTTCCTCGGCAACTTCGCTGATGGTCCGATAGGCATCCGGGGCCTTTCTAACCTTTTCCAGACCTGTCGGGAAATCGTCATTCGGCGGCAACGCATTGGCCTCGGATATGGACTTATCTGTCATGGAACAATGCCTCGGTAACGGCATTCTCGGAACCGTTCATCCGATCCCTCAGCAATTGGGAAGGTCTGAACACCAATACGGCTCTGGGAAGGATAGGAACCTCCACACCAGTCTTGGGATTGCGTCCGATGCGCTCTCCCTTCTGGCGGACGGAGAACGTTCCGAATCCGCTCAGCTTCACGGACTCGCCTGCTTCGAGGCGATCGGAGATCACGCCCAGAAGGCTCTCGAGAATCATGGAGGAGTCGTGTCGGGAAAGACCAACACGGCTATAGAGATGCTCAACAAGATTCGCGCGCGTGACTGTGCTCATGTCACTTGCGTATCATGACGCACATAACAGTCAAAGGAATCAATCATTAACCAGCCCCGAATGGGGCACGGGCCTACATCCGGACGAGAGCGGACCCCCATGTCAGTCCGCCACCCAGCGCCTCCATCAGGACCAGATCTCCCTTGCGAATCCGGCCGTCCCGCACAGCCTCATTCAGGGCCAGCGGAATGGACGCCGCAGAGGTGTTGGCATGACGGTCCACCGTCACCACGACCCGATCCGACGGCAGTGCCAGCTTCTTCGCCATACCCTCGATAATCCGCAGATTGGCCTGATGCGGTACCATCCACTGGATATCCTGACCGGTCAGACCATTGGCCGCCAGCGCCTCATCCACGGCCTGCGAGAGCTTGACCACGGCGTGGCGGAACACCTCGCGTCCTTGCATCCGCAACTGCTGCGTTGCTGACGCACATCCCGCAGCACCGTCCACATAAAGAATATCGCCCGTCCGGCCATCGGAGTGCAGATGGGTGGAGAGGATACCCTCCTCGCCCTCACTGCTGGCTTCCAGCAGTACCGCGCCCGCACCATCCCCGAAAAGGACGCAGGTGGAGCGGTCCGTCCAGTCCAACAGGCGCGAGAAAACCTCACTTCCGATGACAAGAATCTTTTGCGCCTGACCAGCCTGCATCAACGCCCGGGCTGTCGCCAGAGCATAGACAAAACCCGAGCACGCGGCGCTGAGGTCGAAGCCAAAACCTGTCGTCATGCCCAGGAGAGCCTGAACCTGCACTGCCACGGCGGGGAAAACCTGATCCGGAGTAGCCGTGGCGACCAGAACCGCATCGACCTCGGAAGCATCGACGCCTGCGTAGTCCAGAGCCTGCCGGGCAGCCTTGGCAGCCATGCTGGCCGTGGTTTCGTCACCGGAAGCGATATGCCGCTGGGCAATGCCAGTTCGGGTCCTGATCCATTCGTCCGAAGTCTCGATGCCGTATTTCAGGGCAAGGTCGTCATTGGTCACGACGTCGCGCGGCAGATAGCCCCCAACACCCGTCAGGCGGACACGAATGGGATCGGACATAATTTTTCAGCTCACAGGTTCGGGAACAGCCCTGGTTGATACGGTCTCAGTTGGCTCGGACGTTCCCATCCCAAGCTGCTCCAGACGATCACGGATCTTGTCGTTCAGGTGGTGCGTGACGGCATCCATGGCAACATCTACGGCTGCGGCAAAGCTTTCACCGTCCGCTCCACCATGTGATTTTACGACAATTCCGTTCAGACCGACAAACAGGGCCCCGTTGTAGCGACGCGGGTCAATCCATTCCCGCATCCGCTCCAGTCCCGGTTTGACCAGAAGATATCCAAGGCGGGTCAGCAGATTGGTTTCAAAAACGCGCCGCAGGAGTCCGAAGGCAAGTTTCAGTGCACCTTCGCCGGTTTTCAGCGCAATATTGCCGGTAAAACCGTCCGTCACGATCACGTCGGTTGTTCCGGCTGTAATGTCATGTCCTTCGACAAAGCCATGAAACTGTGGCGCCAGAGGGCTTTCTCTCAGACGTTCAGAAGCCTGCCGCAGCCGATCGTCTCCCTTCAGCTCTTCTGAACCGACATTCAGAAGGCCGATGGTCGGAGACGGAAGACCGAGCGCGGCCTGAGCGAAAGCTTCGCCCATAATCGCAAATTCGACCAGATTGCGCGCATCGCAGGCAATGTTCGCACCCAGATCAAGCATCACGACATCACCACGGGCCGACGGCTGAACCGCGGCCATGGCAGGCCGGGAAATCCCCGGCAGGGCTTTGACGATGATTTTCGCAAGAGCCAGCATGGCACCGCTGTTGCCTGCAGAAACAACACCGCGAGCTTCACCTGCGGCGACCGCTTCCATAGCCATGCGCATGGAAGAGCCCCGAACGCGCAAAGCGGACGTCGGCTTCATATCCATAGGGATACTGGCTTCTGAGTGACGGATATCACACAGGCCTGCAGCTTTGGGATGTGTGGCCAGAGCGGCCCTGAGAAGGGTTTCATCTCCGATCAGGAGAATACGGGCCTTCGGGTGCCGGTCGGCAGCCAGATCAAGTCCGGCAAGGACGATATCCGGGGCCCTGTCACCACCCATTGCATCGACGGCGAGGGCATAAGGCCCGGAGGCCGCGATGTCACGTTCGGGCGTGACAGGCGCTTTGGTCATTGAGACAGTTTCCCGGACAGCATCACAGATGCGGAGCCGCACTCCTGAGAGATGACGGACCCGCAGGTAGGGATCAGGCGCGGACGGCGGTCTTCAGGCCCTTGCCGCTGTTTCCAGCAGCGACCACTTCACGGCCGTCATAGTGACCGCAGTGGCTGCAGACGTGATGCGGACGCTTCAGTTCGCCACAGTTCGAGCACTCTGCGTGAGCCTCGACGGTCAGGGCATCGTGGCTGCGACGCATGCCACGACGGGACGGCGTAGTCTTTCTTTTAGGGACGGCCATGGCTTTTATGCCTCTTTCTGCTTCTGTGTCGGCACCCCTGCTCCGCTCCCCGCGGCATCCGGTGCCCTGTTGTTCGTCGTCTCGTATTTACGTCGAGTTCAGGCGGGCGGCTCTAGCAGAGCCTGAGGAAACCCGCAAGTCAGACGTGGGATTTTATTCTTTCCTGTCCCCGCTTTTCAGCGCGGAAAGTGCTGAAAACGGATTGGGACGGCGTGGACCATCCGGCCCTTCGCCAGACAACTCAGCCCCTTCTTCCCCTTCTGCGGGCGCCACGTCAACCGCATTTTCCAGACCGACGCCGGGTTTGCGCGGATAGGGGTCCAGCATCAGGGCAAGCTGTTCCGCTGTGGCTTCACCGATATCAAGGGCCTTTCCATCATGCGGAACCTCGTCAGGACCATCCAGATCAATGGAATCAATGTCGAATTCGTCCTCGGGCATGTCCTCCAGGGGGATGAACCGCAGGAAAAAAGTCTCGGCCAGAACATCCTTGAAAGGTTCGGACGTGATGACGCAGGTCTGCGTGACTTTCGCCGCAAGGTGGCCTTCTGCCAGAACGCTCCGGTTGTCTGCGGGCGTCAGACGAAAGCGACAGGTCAGCGCTTCGATTTCAGGGAGTCCCAGACGGACTGCAAGGGCCGCACGCTCGGCAGGTGAGGCCTCGATCGTCTCGTCCAGCCCCGATCCCAGCCGGTTGAAAGGGATGCGTCGGGAAAATTCAGGAGAATGGGACATTCAGACACTCCAGCCCCCGGAATATGGGGGAAATCGTTGACATGCAGGCGCCATTCGGGCACGCGCTCAGTGAAGCGGTTCTCTTGCACAGGATAGTTTCCGGATCCATGAATAACGCATCTTCCCCGACGCCCCAAAGCAGAACACGCTTCCTTCGCCGTTTCGCACAGGCCGGAGTGGCATGCGTTCCGCTGCTGCTCGGCGGATGCTCGTTCTTTTCCCCGATTCCCGAGCCGCGTGGCTCTCTGATCGAAAAGACCGACTATGCCCAGCTCGTGCCCGGAACGAGCACACGCACGGACGTGCTCGATCTGCTGGGATCGCCGACGGCGCATGCGACCTTCGACGACAATACCTGGATCTACGTCTCGATGATCACGTCGCCTACGCCGCTGACCTTCCCGAGCGTCAAGAAACAGGAGGTTGTCGTCCTGAATTTCGATAATGGCGGCGTCCTGCGCAAGGTGGACACACTCAACAAGAAGAATGCGATGTATGTCGGCATGGTGGGCGCGAAAACACCAACGCCAGGCACCAGTTCGTCCATCCTGCAGGAACTGCTGGGCAATGTCGGCCGCTACAACCCGATGAGCGGCATGAGCAGCCAGTTCGGCGGAAGCACCGGACCGATGGGCGGTCAGGGCACCGGCAATGGCGGCGCCGGCAACTCGCTGCCTTAAGTTTCTGAAAGCCTGATTATTTCGGGAGGCTGAGCAGAACGCCCAGACCTCCCAGCGGGCTATCCATCAGGCGGATGGACCCGCCATGGGCATGAATGATGTCCCGTACGATCGTCAGCCCCAGACCCCCGCTTTGTCCATCTTGGCTGCCACTCGTGCCATTGAGTTCAGAAATGGCGGCACGACGGCTGGCGGACAGGCCCGGTCCGTTATCCTCCACAGCGATTTCGATATTCCGCGTCCCTTCACGCAGGGAAAACCGCATCGCCCCTCCATGACGGCGGGCATTTTCTGCCAGATTCGTCAGAACGCGCCGCAGAGCATCAGGCCGGACCACAGCTTCCACGCCCTCCCGGCCTTCGACCCCCAGCACATGCCCGCCCGCCCGCAGCGTGGCAGCCGCGACATCCTCAAGCATCCCCCTCAGATCAGTCAGGACGGGATCTTCTGCCCCCTCTCCACGCGCAAATGACAGATAGCTGCCGATCAGGCGCTCCATGTCCTCGATATCCGTGACCATATCCGCCAGATCTGGCTTGAGGCTTTCGGCACGGATCGGGCCGAAGGTGGGGATCATGGCAACCGTCAGACGCAGTCGTGTCAGGGGCGTCCGCAGATCGTGCGAGACCCCGGCCAGAACAGCCGTACGTTGCGCCACAAAGCGGTTCACCCGCGCCTGCATGCGATTGAACGCAACGGCGGCCTGCCGTACCTCCCGCGCGCCCTGAGGGCGGATCGGTCCTTGATCCCGCCCCATCCCGAACAGTTCGGCAGCATGCCCCAGACGACGGATGGCGCGCACCTGATTACGCATGAACAGCCCGGCGATCAGGAACAGCAAAATGGAACTGCTGACAGCCCAGACGACGAAAAGCCAGATCGGCCCGATATTCAGGCGTTTGGCCGGGACCATGACCACCATCACGCCCTGCGGCAACTGGATCGAGGCGCGCACGGTCTGAGGCGCTCCAGACCAGTCCACATCATAGGAGCTGCCGAGAGTCTGCTGGATGGAACGGGCGAAATCGTCATCCATCGGACCCAGAACATGATTCGTCCCGTGCCGGGAGAGCGTTTCGGCAGGATGGAACGAAAAGCCCAGCTGGGTCCGTGAGGACGCGTCCTGAAGGATGAGCGCCCGTTCCGCGCCGGAAGAAGTGTGCTCGATCATGGCAATGACAAGCGAAATTTCCCCCGTCACGCCATCTGACAGACGGCGGGAGACGACGTTCAGATAGGTCCCGTAAAACAGGCCCAGCGCGATCGCCTGCGTGACCAGCAGGGGAATAAGCACAATCAGCATCGACCGCCCCATGAGGGAGCGCGGCAGGATACGCCTTAACGGACGGTCCAGCTTCTGCCAGGCATCGTCCCGCTCGAGCGCCGGGTCAGCGTCCCGGTTTGAGAACATAGCCCTTGCCCCGCACGGTATGAAGGAAACGGGGTTCCTTGGGGTCCACCTCGATCCGCCGCCGCAGGCGCGTGACCTGAACGTCGACGGCACGTTCGCCGATCTCGTCCATCTCCAGCGCCCTGGCGATGGCTTCACGCGAGAGAACCGTTCCGGGCTGGCTGGTGAGAACGCCCAAGAGTGCGGATTCTCCTCCCGTCAGATGCACGGCTCCCTGAGGGCCACTAAGGAGCCCGCGTTTGACATCGAATTCCAGCTCTCCCAGCCGCAGGATGTCGGGAACTTCGTCCACCACTGGCAATGAGGGCACCACACGTCGAAGATGGGCCCGCAGACGCAGCAGAAGCTCACGCGGTTCGAATGGCTTGCCCAGATAATCGTCCGCACCGGCTTCAAGGCCACCGATCCGATCCGCAGGCTCTCCCCGTGCCGTCAGAAGCAGAATCGGAAGCGACAGACCATCCCTGCGCAGGCTGTTGGTCAGGGACAGACCGTCCTCACCCGGCATGGTCACGTCGAGAACGAGTGCATCGGGCTGAATCCGTTGCAGGACGTCGCGGGCCGCCAGAGCATCAAGGGCCGTACTCACACGATAGCCGTTCTCGGACAGATAACGCTGGAGAAGCCGCAGAAGGCGCGGATCATCATCAACGACCAGAATATGCTCGTCACTCATGGGACAGGATTTCCGACTGGTGCCTGCAGGGGCGTGAGGACACGGCGAAACCCTTCCACGGCCGTCATGCCTGCTTCACGATAGGCTCTGGTCATGACTTCGCGGATCATAAGGAAAAGCTCGCGTTCAAGGGCTTCCCCGGTTTCCGTCAGACGCAGGGGACGTTTGCGGCGGTCGTGACGGTCTTCTTCCTGCACAAGCAGCCTGCGCTCCCGAAGATCCCCCAGAGCGCGGCCAAGAGACTGTTTGGTGATACCGAGGCTGTTCAGAAGCGCGCCCGGGGTAATTCCCGGATGCGCGGCTGTCAGAAAAAGAATGCGGTGATGCGCCGGCCCCAGCCCTCTCTCGCGCAGAAGAATTTCGCAGTCGGCATTCAGGGTCCGCCAGGCCAGCATCATAGCCTCATAGGACTGCCGGATACGGTCTTCCCGCAGATAAAGATGCGCCGTCGCAGAGGATGGAATGTCCATGGACCTGGCTGTCACCGGAGAGCTTCCTCCACATATCCAAAGCGATCGAAGTCGGTAATCCGCTGCGGATAGAGAATGCCGTCCAGATGGTCGTTTTCATGTTGCAGGACATTGGCATGAAACCCCGTCGCCTCGCCTTCGACGAGCACCCCGTCCTGATCCAGCCCGGAATAGCGCACCGCTGCATAACGCGGCACGTCCGCCCGCAGCCCCGGAATCGACAGGCACCCTTCGGTGCAGATCATCATCTCTTCCCCAAGAGGCACAATTTCGGGGTTGATGAGAACGCGGGGCAGCAATGCCTCCTTGGGATTCGCCACACGGCTTGCAGGAACGTGATAGACGAACATCCGCAGCGGCTGATGGACCTGAGGCGCTGCCAGTCCTGCCCCGCGCGCATCGGCCATCGTTTCCATCATGTCTGCGATGAGAGACTGGATTTCCGGGGCTTTCGGGTCAGAAACGGCCCGTGCCACCTGATGCAGGACGGGGTTGCCCATCCGGGCAATCTTGAGCAGGGCCATGAAATCATCTTCCTTCCAACGGGCTGTGCATCCGGGGGAACGCAAATGCACGCCGCAGAGTGCGCTTTGCGAAGAATCCATTCAAGCATGGCCGAATGAATTGCGTTCCCCGCAAAAGATGTGTTAAGGGCACCATCCTTAGTTGGATTGCCATATCACGGGTGGCGCTGAAGAGCGGGCCCATAAGGAGTTGACGGCACCGTGCAGGTTCTCGTTCGTGACAACAATGTTGACCAGGCGCTTAAGGCGCTCAAGAAGAAGATGCAGCGCGAAGGCGTGTTTCGTGAAATGAAGCTGCGTCGCCACTTCGAAAAGCCCTCCGAAAAGCGTGCCCGCGAAGCAGCTGAAGCTGTTCGTCGCGCCCGCAAGATGGAGCGTAAGCGTCTGGAGCGTGAAGGCTTCTAAACCTTCCCGTCCTCCGAACGGAAAAAAAGCCGCCTCACTCGGGAGCGCGGCTTTTTTTGTGCTCGAAGTTCTCCTGCTCCCCTGCCCGCCATCTGCGGACAGGGAATGAGTACGGCTTACTGCGCGTCCATCAGTCGATGGCTGAGATAGATGGCTTCCAGAGCCCGCTCATGCGCGACCTCGGCCGCATTGACCGTACCGGCATGGCCGCCTTCCACATCCTCATAATACAGGAAGGGTTGTTTCAGGCTTTCCAGCCGGGCCGCGAAGCGACGCGCATGGATCGGACCGACCCGGTCATCACGCGTTGAGGTGAAAATAAACGGCTCCGGATAGGACACGCCCGCCTTCAGGTTCTGCAAAGGCGACATTTTCTCCCAGAACGCACGCGGCCCCGGCTCCGAGACGCTGCCATACTCGGCGGCCCAAGACGCTCCCGCTGCCATCTGCTCGTAATTCATCATGTCCAGAAGCGGCACGCCGATAATGGCAGCATTCCACAGCTCCGGATGCTGGGTGAACTCCACACCCGCCAGCAGACCGCCATTGGACCGTCCCCGCAGCCCCAGATGCCGTGGCGATGTGATATGGCGTGCCGTCAGATCCCGGGCAACGGCCGCAAAATCGTCATAGGCTTTCTGCCGCCCTTCCCGACGCGCGACATCATGCCATGCGGGTCCGAATTCTCCGCCACCACGGATATTGGCCATGACGTAAACGCCACCCCGGTCAAACCATGTAATCCCGAGATCGGGATGATAGACCGGCAGATAGGACAGCCCGAACCCACCATAAGCCGTCATCAACGTCGGACGGGCGCCATCCTTCCGCCAGTCTTTGGCATGCACAATGAAATAAGGAATGGCCGTACCATCCGCGCTGGTGGCCGACATCTGCTCGACAGCCAGATTGGATGCATCGAACAGATTGGGCTGGCGATACAGAGGCTGAGCGGTCTGGGCCGTCGTATTCAGGCTCCAGATCTGTGGCGCCTGAATGAAGCCTTCAAGCTGGAGATAGGCCTGCGACAGTCCGGGATCTGACGAAACGATTTCAGCCGCCATATTCCCAGGTAAGGAAATCGACCGCGAGGTCCATGCTCCGGTCGCGCCATGACGATAGAGCTTCAGGACAGGCTGGACGTTGTCGTACACAACAACCACCAGACCATCTTTTGTCACCGCAAGCGCGTCCCCCATGCCATCCCCGATCGTCTGACGGGATGTCGGCGAGAGGATGGTCCGGGGAGCCGCAGGATTTTTCAGGTCGAGCGCAACAATGCTGTCTGCATGAAATGTCTGACCGGCCAGTGTCCAGTCCTGCAACAGATGCAGAACCAGTTGGCCATCCAGATAGGACAGGCTGTCATATTTTTCCGGCAGAGGCAGCCGGGTCAGCGTCTGCGTTGCAGGATTGAACAGACTGACTTCCGTGTGGAAGAAATCCCGATGACGGCTGATCAGGAAGAGTTCACGGCCCTTTTCATCACGCAGGCGCTCTGGCGCCACATCCATATCCGTGATCTGACCACGATAGACTTCGGCAGCCTGATCCAGTGTCTGCCCACGACGCAGAAGCCGAACCGAATAGGGATAGCCCGAACGCGTCAGTCCGGCATTGCCCGCTCCCCAGTCTCGCGAGACCAGAAGTGTATTGGCGTCAATCCAGATAGCTGTCTGTTTTCCAGACGGCAGATCAAAGCCGTCTTTTACAAAAGTATCTGTCTGCGTGTCGTATTCCCGGACCACATGAGCATCTTCCCCCGCCTGTGACAGCGACATGAGACAGAACCGCTCCTGAGGGCTGAGACAGTACAAACCTTCCATGACCCAGTTGGCATGCTCATTCTGTGCCAGCGCATCAAGGTCGAAACGCATCTTCCATTCCGGATGGCCGGACTGGAAGGAGGATGTCGAAGTGCTGCGCCATATCCCGCGTGTATGACGATCATCCTGCCAGAAGTTCCAGATTTCCCCGCCCTGCTGTGTAGGGAGCGCAAGACGTGCCGGAGATTGCTGGGCCGTCAGAATTTTCTGGTAGAGAGGCTTGTAGCGGGGATCAGAAGTGAGCGTCGCTTCTGTGTGGGCGTTCTGTGCCCTCACCCATTTCAGCGCCGTGGCACCGTCCGTCTGACTCAGCTCGGCAGGCGATGGAAGAGAAGATGGACCCGCATACGCTGCCAGCGGCAGGATGGAGAGAGACAGACAGAGTACTCTCGCAAGAACAGGAGACATGGAACGCCTTTACGATACCGACAATATCGGCATCGTAAAGACATCCGGACAATCAGGCCACAGCTGCTGCGCTGACAGCTTCCTCTACTTCCTGAAAGCTCGGCATCAGATCGGAGGGAATGCTTTTACGACCGATTTCGACACTGACCTGAGGGGCATTCCCCTGAAGATGCGCCACAATCACGGATCGCACGAGATCGAGATAAGAGGATTCTTCCTCCACCACGCCCCCCAGTCGGCTGGCAATCGGCGCGACAATTCCGTAGGCTAGAAGAATACCAAGGAATGTTCCGACCAGAGCGCCCGCAATCATTTCACCCAGAATGATTGGAGGCTTGCTGATGGAGGCCATTGTCTTGATCACGCCAAGAACCGCCGCCACGATCCCAAGTGCCGGCAGCGCATCAGCGATAGACTGGAGTGCGTGGGAGAGGTGCATTTCCTCCCGCATGTTTTTTTTGAGTTCATTCCCCATCACCTCATCCATCTGATACGGATCGGTGGCATTCATGCCTGCCATACGCAGATAGTCACAGATGAACGAACAGACATGGGAATTGTCCCGGATTTTCGGAAAAGCGCCAAAAACCGTGCTGCCCTGTGGATCTTCGATATGGGATTCAAGCGCCATGAACCCCTTGGAAGAGGCCAGTTTCGAAATATGGAACAACAGACTCAGAAGATCGACATAGTCTGACCGGACATACTGCGAGCCCTTCATGGCCTTCTTCAGGCCACCCGGCAGGTGCTTCACGGCGGCTATGGAGTTGGCCATCAGAAAGGTTCCGACAGCAGCCCCCAGAATGGTCAGAAGCTCGAAAGGCATTGAGGAGACGAGAGGGCCAATGGCCCCGCCGGATGCTACGAACGATCCGAAAACACAGCCCAGAACAACAACCAGACCGATAATGATGAACATCCGAAAACTTCCTGACTGACCTGAATTTATTGAGAAATATCGGGCGACAGAACCAGCACGATGCGACGGTTCCGGGGATTGAGAGGCTGAGTGGGGTCAAACAGGTTCCGGTCGGCATATCCGCTGACGGATTTCAGGCGTCCATCCGGAAAGCCGTTCTGAACCACCAGATCCCGCACGGCGACTGCCCTTGCACTCGACAGGCTCCAGTTGCTCATCTGTCCGGGACGATAAGGCGCGGCGTCCGTGTAACCGGCGATGGACAGCTTGCCGTGCAGTTTCTCGAGATAGGGCACAATTGCCTTGATCAACTGAACCGCATGGGCATCAGGAGAAGACTTACCGAGCGCGAACATCGGCTGATGTTCGGAATCTGCAATCTGGATATGAAGACCGTCATCACCCGCCGTAACCGAAACCTGCGAGCGGACGTCGGCGAGTTCCGGCGTTGTGCCGATCAGAGCCTGAATTTTCTGGGCCGCAGCCACTCTGGCAGCCTGTTCGGCCTTCTGATCCGGGCTCGGAGGAGAGGACGTAACAGGCGGTTCGCCTGGCTGGATCTGGCTGTCATGCAGAACAACGATCTGGGCCGTATGAGTGCTGGAGGCGCTCTGGTCCCTGGCCGTCTGTGTACCCGAAGCGCCTCCCTGAACCGGTTTCCCGTACTGGTCTTTGCCCGGTTTCAGGGCCACGGCCTTTGTTTCCAGGGAAACGGGCTCCGGAGCCGCAGGCAGGACATTATCGACGGGGGGAGGCATATCTTTCCAGACGGCCATCGGATTGAAGAAGTTGGCGATACCCTTCCGCTGCTCTTCCGTCGTGGCGTTGATGAGCCACATAACCAGAAAGAACGCCATCATGGCCGTTACGAAATCGGCGTAGGCGATCTTCCAGGCCCCGCCGTGATGACCACCTTCAACAACGTCAAAACGTTTGATGATGATCTTTCGTGCTTCTTTGCCGTTCTGGTTGGACATCCCGCCTCCTGAGTGGTCTCAGTATGACAGGCGAGTTCTTAAGGAGAGGTTTAAGAACGCCCCGGAAGCTGCACGCCAGCGACAAAATCCGGCCGGTGTACAATGTAACAGCGGATGGCCTGCCCCCGGACTTTACGGCAGAATGTTGCGGCCTCCTGCGCCTCCCCACCATGCCTCTGCTCTTCAACCATGACCGTTTTGGCCGCCGTTACCGCAGGAAGGCGGAAAAGATGCCAGCGCTGATCCGTTCCGGTAACGGGAAGAATATTCTGCGTGAATGCCAGACGGGATGCCAGACCGTAATCCTCCGCGGCCAGAGCCGTCGCGCCCTGCGCTTTTGCCTGCATGGCAACCTTACGGGAAAACTCATCCCATCCTCCCGTCAGGCGAAGTACAGGGTCACGATGCGGGACGAGATGAAGCGGCGAAAACATTGCCTGGATGCAAACAATCATGGTGATGACCAATCCGCTGACAACAGGCCAGCGGATGTGCCATTCGGCCTCGAGTGCTGCGAGGGCAAGAACCGGATAGATGACGGCAGGCCAGTTGGGCTGTACGCGATCCCCGAAAGCATGGGTCACGAACACGACCGTCGGCACTAGAGCCAGCCACGCCAGAAGCCTGTTACGCCTGAGACAGGCCCAAAGACCGGCCGCAAACAGAATGAAAACCAGCGGCGTGGCAAGCCCGATCTGCCCGCCCAACAGTTCCCCCAAGAACTGGAGCGCCCGCGCTGGATGCCAGTCTCCTGTCCGTCCGCCCTGCCTGAGAAAACTGGCCCAGTGATGCCTCGCATTCCACACGATGACAGGGGACATCGCCAGACACAGTCCAGGAAGAGCCAGCCAGGGACCGGGCTGCTGACGCAGGCGCTTCGTCGTCAGGACCGCCCCCCCCAACCCCAGACCGATCAGGACAGCGGTATATTTTGAATCAAAAGCCAGACCCAACAAAAGGCCCGAGCCAATCCACCACGGAAGAGCCGCGCGCGATGTCAGTTCCGGATCAATCGCGCGGCTGAGTGTGTAGAGAAACAGCGTAATGAAGAACAGCAGTGGCGTATCGGGCGTCATCGTCGCGGCACCCAGTCCGAGCATCAGGGTGGCATTCAGCAAAAGCGCGGCACTAAGTCCCGACTGTGGCCACGGACAGCCGGGGAGAAGCCGCCGCGCCGCCTGATACAGCGCCCAGCTTCCCGGCAGGACAGACAGGGGACCCAGCAGACGGACTCCCAGCGCCGTATCCCCGGCGATCCACGTTCCAATACGGATCCACAGGGCCACCATGAACGGATGGTCCAGATAACCGGGCTGAAGATTGCGCGACCAGACCCAGTAATACGCCTCGTCCGGCGTCAGCGGAACGCTGGCGGCAAGACACAGACGGATGATCGTCAGTCCCGCAAGAAGCCCCCAGAACAGCCGGATATTCCGCATATTTTCACTCACGGTTTCAGCGCCAGACAAGTGTGGAGGACACCGCGTAATTCCAGACCACACCAACGACAGCTCCCGCAGCAGACGAGCGGTCCCAGTGACCATGACCCGCGCTGTCTAGCATCATCCGGGCAATGCCGATATTGGCGACCGCCCCCAGCGAACAGACTGCGACGAAGATGGCCAGCCCCCTCCAGAGTTTTTGCCCTTTAAGGCGGCGATCATGGTAGGTGAAGCGATTGTTGAGCAGAAAATTCGTCAGAATGGCAACCGCGGTTCCGGCGAGCTGTGCCCAGGAAAAGCTCAGGCCACACGCCCCCGCAAAATTCATGACGCTCACATTTACGACCACACCCATAAGACCGACCAGCGCAAAGGCCATGAAGCGGGTTGGCAGCCAGCCATGGGCCAGCTTGTCCAGCACCATGGTCGCAAACTGGATCAGGACCATGACATCAAGCTTGCTCTCGCCCGCCAGCCGGGGGCGAAACACGAACGGCACTTCGACGATCCGGACAGTTCTGGGGGCAGACATCACCAGATCGAGCAGGATCTTGAACCCGGTCCCGGACAGGCGTGGCAGCAGGGATTCAAAAAGATTCCGTCGCATGGCGAAGAAGCCGCTCATCGGATCGCTCAGCGGGTGCGGCATGACGGCCTGTGCAGCCCGGATCCCGGTATCGGAGAGCATATGCCTCCAGCGGCCGGCCAGCCCTCCACTATCGCCACCATCCACATGTCGGCTTGCCACCACAAGCTCGGCGCCACCCTGCAATTCAGCAAGCATGGTTCGCAGAACGGATTCATCGTGTTGCAGATCTCCGTCCATGACCGCCACCCAGGGTGCACTGGACGAAAGGATGCCTTCGATGACAGCAGAAGAGAGCCCACGGCGCCCAACCCGTCGCAACACCCGGACCCGAGGGTCCAGACGTGCAAGACGGACAACTTCGGACGCGGTGCCATCCGGTGAGTTATCATCAACAAAAATGACTTCCCATGCCCTCCCCTCAAGCGCGCCTTCCAGTGCGGCAACCATCGGTGCCACATTGGAAACCTCGTTGTAGCAGGGAACGATGACGCTCAGTTCGGCCGGAAGAGACAGCAACCGGGAAGCGGTCATGGGTTCAGCCGGTCAGATCGGCACGCCGGCAAGATCACGGCTCGTATGGATGGTCTGGAGGGTCTGGACGCGGACGACATGCGGGCTGTCCGTCAGCAGGCGTGTCAGGGCATTCTGATGGGCGGCGTCACGGGCGACCAGACGCACGAGAAAATCGCCGCCCCCCCGGATCATGTGACATTCGCGCGTTTCGGGCCATGTGCCGACCTGGGCTTCGAAGGCCTCAAGGACACTCCCCTTCTGGCTATCAAGGCCGATCAGGGCATAGAAATTCAGGGACCACCCCAGCAGGGCGGCATCGACTTCGGCATGATACCCCTTGACGATTCCCAGCTCCTCGAGCCGGCGGACCCGCCTCAGGCAGGGAGGCGCGGAAATCCCGGTGCGGCGGGCGAGTTCCACATTGGTCATGCGTCCATCGGCCTGGAGTTCGGCGATGATCTGCCGGTCAATGGCATCCAGTTCAATCGGTGCGGAGTGCGGAGAAGCGTTCATTTCAATCTGACGTATATGTCAGCCGACATGATCCGCAAAGATGGCACATGCGTCCGAAGTCCCTATATGAAGGGGCCTGATATCATTTGAGGACCAATCATGCCCGAAATCCATCATACGGATCTGCTGGTTGTGGGCGCTGGCCCTGCTGGCTACACGGCGGCAATCTACGCGGCCCGCGCAAGTCTTAAGCCGATTCTCGTGACCGGAATGCAGCCCGGTGGCCAGCTGACCATCACGACGGATGTGGAAAACTATCCTGGCTTTGCGACTCCTGTGCAGGGGCCCTGGCTGATGGAACAGATGCGCGCTCAGGCCGAACATGTCGGAACGCGCCTGATCTATGACCTGATCGTTCAGGCTGACCTGAAAAAAGGTCCGGGGCCGGACGGATACTTCCGGCTGACCGGAGATTCGGGAGACGAATTCCGGGCCCGCACTGTCGTGATCGCGACGGGCGCGCAGGCCAGGTGGCTCGGTCTCGAATCGGAAAAGCGCCTTCAGCGCGGCGGTGTCTCTGCCTGCGCGACCTGTGATGGCTTCTTCTATCGCGGCAAGACGGTGGCTGTGATCGGTGGCGGCAACACGGCCGTCGAGGAGGCGCTGTATCTGACGCATCACGCGGACAAAGTGCATCTGATCCATCGCCGGGACAGCCTGCGCGCCGAGCGCATCCTCCAGGAACGCCTGTTTTCCAACCCGAAAATCGAAGTTCACTGGAATCAGGCCGTCGAAGAGGTTCTGGGCTCAGGCGAACCGGAAGTGGTCTGCGGGATTGCACTGAAGGACACCCAGACGGGCGCGCTTTCGCGACTGGATGTCGATGGAGTTTTTGTCGCCATCGGTCACACGCCGAACACGGGTCCTTTCCTGCATGAAGTCGCCTGTGACAGCGACGGATATATCCTGACCGAAAGCAGCGGAACCGAAACATCCGTCAAAGGCGTGTTTGCGGCAGGAGACATTCAGGATCGCATTTTCCGACAGGCTGTCACCGCGGCCGGAACGGGCTGCATGGCCGCTCTGGAAGCCGAACGATATCTTTCTGGCATACCTGCCATGACAAAAACTTGACCCTCGCGCGTGCTTCAGACAGTTTCGTCCATTCAACGACATATCTTGACGGATAACGCCGGGACATATGGGTAAAAAGGACGAGGACCGTCGCCTTGGCGAACGGGGAGAAAACCAGATGGACTGGGACAAGCTGCGGATTTTTCATGCCGTCGCTGAAGCCGGTTCCTTTACCCATGCCGGTGACCGGCTGGGACTGAGCCAGTCGGCGGTTTCCCGTCAGATTTCTGCGCTTGAAGACGTCCTGCGCGTGCCGTTGTTCCATCGGCACGCGCGCGGACTGATTCTGACGGAACAGGGTGATGTCCTGAACCGTACGGTCCGCGAAGTCTTCTCCAAACTGGCTCTGACCCAGGCTTTCCTGAGCGAGAGCAAGGAACGGGCAGCTGGAAAGATCAAGATTACCACGACAACGGGCTTTGGCCTGTCATGGCTTTCTCCACGTCTGAACCGCTTTCTGGAACTGCATCCCGACATCGAGGTCACACTTCTGCTCGAAGATGCGGATCTGGATCTGGGCATGCGTGAAGCGGATGTCGCCATCAGACTGCACCCGCCCACACAGCCCGATCTGGTGCAGCGTCATCTCGCCAACTTTCCCATGCCGATCTATGCCAGCGCCGCCTATCTTGAGCGCCACGGCACCCCGCAGACGCTCGAAGATCTCGCCAACCACCAGATCATCAGCTTTGCGGGCTGGCATCTGCCTTTACCGAATGTGAACTGGCTGCTTGATCTTCTGCGCCAGGAAGGCGTTGCGCGGCAGGGCAGCCGTCGTCTGGCGATCAACAACATCTCGGCCGTCGCGAATGCCATTGCGGCCGGAACCGGCATCGGCTCCCTGCCCCTTTATGCCGCGACAGGCTATCCCGACCTTGTCAGGATCCTGCCGAACCAGCAGGTTCCCCTGGTTGAGGCATATTTCGTCTATCCGGAAGAACTGCGGACTTCAAAGCGGATCGCAGTATTCCGCGATTTCCTTCTTGCCGAAATCAGCAATCTCAAAGGCCAGGAATAAGGGGAAGAAATCAGGAGGCTTTTGTGCCTCCTATCCTCTGCGACCATGGGTCGGGGTACAGGCATGAGGCCGATTGCTGGATCGGAAAACTGCTTCCCCAATTGGCGCAAATCCGCCGCCCCGCCCAAGGCGACGTGCGTTGTTGGGCATCTGTTCGAGTACAATAACGCCTGAGGCCATTCGGTAACAGACAGCCGCCTGCGATGCACGGGTCTTTTCCCTATGGTGGGACAGGGATTTCCCGACAGGCTTCACCAAGCCATGAGCCCATGCCGCCGAGGGGGCCAGAAACGAAACCCCAAGAGACAAACCCACAACCCAGACAGATACCACCAGAAAATGCGGAAAAGGCTTCATGACCTCATCATACCGCAGAAACCGTCTGCCAAACCAGCCTTGAGCGGTTCCAGCCATCACCTTGCAAGGCACCTGATGCTGCCTGGACACAATGGGATTAGTTTCTGGATTTAGGTGCGGACAGGCGCTGGTTGACACGCTCCCGGAGTTCCTTGCCAACCTTGAAGAACGGAACACTCTTTTCCTCAACAGGCACGATATCGCCTGTCCGGGGATTCCGCCCTGTCCGGGCGGCCCGTTCACGGGGAAGAAATGCCCCAAATCCGCGCAGCTCCACACGATCTCCGCGAGCCAGTGAGGAGCCGATTTCGTCAAAGACCGCGTGAACGATGCGTTCTATATCGCGGGTGAGAAGGTGCGGATAAGCTTCCGCCAGTTCGGCGATAAGTTCGGATCGAGTCATGACAGTTGTTCCACCTGACTCCGCCTTCTGAAACAGGTCATCAGAGTTGCAAAATCGCAACGGCTCCGTCAAGGCCCTCGCGGTCAATAGCACTGGAGAAACTTCCCCCGAGCAACCCTGTCAGCAGCGCCTTTTTCCCCGGCCACTGATACCAGCGCTTCGAGCGTTCAGGAATCAGCGGCACCACAGGGTAGGAGGACGTCCCGATATTCAGCCGCTTTCTGAGCCACAGCCGGGCCGCATCTTCATCTCCAAGCTCGTCGACAAGTCCCAGAGAGATGGCCTGCTGTCCCGTATAGGCACGTCCGTCCGCCATACTGCGGACTTTTTCTTCCGTCAGATGACGACCATCCGCAACCATCGAAACGAACTGGGCGAACAGATCATTAACGATGCCCTGAAGCATCTGACGCCCTTCGGGAGTCAGGGCGCTGGTCGGATCTGTCTGGTCTTTCATGGCGCCGGATGTAATCGCATCCACGCCAATGCCCAGACGCCCCAGACCAGCCGAGACATCAGGACGCTGGAAAATAACACCGATCGACCCGGTCAGTGTTGAAGGCAAGGCAACAATATGCTGCGCCGGCACGGAGAGCATATAAGCCGCAGATGCCCCCATATCTCCCATCGAAACAGATACCGGCTTGACTGCGGCAAAGCGCTTGACCGCGTCATGAAGCCTTTCACCGCCTGTTACGCCTCCACCCGGACTGTCCACAACCAGAAGCAGTCCGGTCACATCGGGTGCGCCCTGAGCCTGTTTCAGGGCACGGACGATCTGCGTCACATCGTTCTGGACGACACCGTTGATGGCAAGACGGACGATATGCGGTTTGTGGCTGAAATTCGGGCCGACAGAACCACGATGACCCATCATGGAAATGACGACCGCGCCGAAAAAGGCAATGAGCGCTCCGATCCGCCAGAACAGTAATTGACGATGCTTCACCTGATTGGTCAGGAAAAGATTCAGTTCAGCACTCATGACGGGAATTCTGCTCCTGCTTTCCGGACGCGGTCAAAAAAGATCAGTCTTCTTTCTTGGCACGGCGTCCACGAGCGGCCTCTTTCTTGCCCTCGCCGGTTGCCGCACTGATCTTCCGTCCCAGACCGATTTCACGCGCCAGGGCAGAACGGCGCTGTGCGTAGTTCGGAGCCACCAGAGGATAGTCCGCGGGCAGACCCCAGCGTTCGCGATACTGTTCCGGCGTCATATCATAGGCGCTCTGAAGATGGCGCTTGAGCATCTTCAGCTTTTTGCCGTCTTCGAGGCAGATGATGTAGTCGGGGAAAACAGAGCGTTTGACGGGCACTGCCGGCTGCGGGCGCTCGGGCTGCGGCGCTTCTTCAGGAACTCCAGCCTTTGACAATGCGTCATACACCTGCCGGATCAGGGTTGGCAGCGCTTCCGCTTCGAGCGATCCGCGGGATGCCTGGGCAGCAACGATTCTGGCCGTAAGTTCCAGAAGACCTGTATTGGAAGTATTTTCAGACATAATATCTCATCCTATCCGTTCGAATGATTTTTCAGTCCCTTAACGCCTGCAAAGGGTCAGGTAAATGCGGCATGGAAATATTTGACGTATTCCTGTTCCTAACCTTGATTATCACCATATCAAAATAACCCGCAAACAAAAATAGCCGTATGCGCCTACAAAAGTCTCCTGTGTTGAGCCTTACAACTGGAACGACGACATGACCCGAGAAACTGTCACGCTTTCAACAACAAGTGATTTTTCCGGCTGGCGTGCATGGGCGCGCAAACTGCTCCATGACAGGGTTCCGGCCGATTCAATACAATGGATCATAAAAGCCCCACCGTCCCTCTATGCCCCCTCTGCCATGCGGGACCTTCCTGCGGCCCCCTCGACGACCAGCCTCCCGCGCGCGCTTGCTGCGCTGTTTCCGGCTGTCTTCGTATCTGAAGCCCCTGACAGGCTGCATCTTCTGTATCTCACACTCGAGACTTTACGTGACGGCATGCCATTACCTGATGAACTGACTCAGCGCCTGCAAGGGCTCGCACGGGAAAGTCGGGAAAAAGCGCTCGACCTACGCTGTCAGATGCCCGATGCCCGCAATCCGGAATGTCAGGTTATTCGCACGTCTCATACGGCGGCCCTGATCGACAGTCAGGCAGAGGCATTGTCAAATCTGCGTCCCGCACCCTGGATCGTGATATCGCCTGAGCGGACGCTGTACTGGGACGGTCGACATCCTCACTTCGGACCGGGTTTTACAGGCGATGATCTGCCCTCATCCGGGCTTGTCGAGTCTGCACGCAGTCTCGCCACCGCTGGCAGCAGCAATGCCTGGTGGAACGGAATTGCGCCGGTGCGCCTGCATCCTGCCCCCGAAGATATTGCGTCTTCTCCTTCACTTGCCAGCCTCCGCGCCGGGGCGATCGACTGCCGGATGTGTGAACTGTGCGGGCCAGCGACCCGGACCGTTTCCGGAGAAGGCAACCCCAAGGCCCGCATCATCTTCGTTGGCGAACAGCCTGGAGATCAGGAAGACCTTCAGGGACGCCCCTTCGTCGGACCAGCAGGACAACTGTTCGATCGTGCCCTGCGCGATGCTGGCGGGCATCGTGCAGACGCGTGGATCCCCAATGCCGTCAAGCATTTCAAATTCACTCTCAAAGGGAGCCGCCGCATTCATCAGAAACCGGATGTCTCCGACGTAGCCGCCTGCGCGCCGTGGCTCGCCGCAGAACGACGGGTTCTGGCTCCCGGAGTTACGGTCATGCTGGGCGTTACAGCCGCCAGTGCTGTTCTTGGACGTCCGGTGACAGTGTCGCGCGAACGCTCAAGACATATTCCTCTGGAGGACGGAAGTATCGGTCTGGTAACCGTCCATCCGTCTTATCTGCTCCGCCTGCCAGATGAGGAGTCGAAGACACGCGAATATACAAAATTCGTAACCGATCTCAGAATGGCAATTTCAGCCCTCGCCGGATAATGCCGTTAGGGCTAAGAAACCCTCGCAATGAGTGGCAGCACCATCTCCTCGGGACAACCGACTCCGGATAATACGACCACACGGCCCGCACCTCTGCGGCCGCGGGCGCGTCCTTTTCTCTCGTGGCTGTATGCGCCCAGCCCTTCATCCGTCACGTTTGCACTGCGCAACACCATTGCAGCCTGTCTGGCGATCGGAATTGCGTTCTGGATGGAACTGGACGACCCGGCCTGGGCCGCCATGACCGTCTGGGCCGTCGCGCAAACCAGCCGCGGCGAAAGTCAGTCCAAGGCCAAATGGCGTATCGTCGGTACTATCAGTGGCGGTGTTGCGGCCATCACCATCATGGCCATTGCCCCACAGGCGCCATGGCTGTTCTTTCCCATGATCGCGCTCTGGATCGGCCTGTGCAGCGGGTTTGCGACATTCGTTAGCAACTTCCGTTCCTATGCCCTTGTTCTTGCAGGATATACCTGTTCCATCATCTGCATGGGCGCGGCCTCCAATCCCGACAACATCTTCATGGTCGCGATGTCGCGCGGCACATACATCGTGCTCGGCGTGTTGTGTGAAGCCTTCATGGGGCTCATTTTTGCCACGAGTCAGGAACGACATGCCCGCGCACAGCTCAGACAGAAACTTGAATCGGCACTTGTTCTCGTCACGACCACTCTGTGCAGCCTTCTGGGCGAAGAACGCGGCGCACTGAACGCAGCCCGCCGTCAGTTCGGCACGATCCTCACCATCAATGACCAGATCGAATTTGCCGAAGTTGAAATGGGGCCACACGGTCATGAAGGCGACCATGCGCGCGCTGCCCTCGCCGCTGTCTCAGCCCTTTTGTCACGCGGCTTCGGCATGGCCATGCGCCTTCAGGTGCTCAACCATAATCACCCGGCATTTACCAGAACCGCAGACGAGATCCTCGCTTTTCTGAAGCAGTTTCCAAAGCGCCTGCCCGACCAGAATTCCGTCCCTGCCCTCCTGGCGGATTTACAGCATTTTCGCGATGTCTGCCGCCTGTACGCTGCACCGCATCGCGAAACCGATATTCGCCCCGATCTTGAACCCATCCCCGGGCATGAACCCTTTGACGCGGCCGATGCCAGCCCGGAGATGCTGGATGACCGGCTGGACGAGCGCGTTCTTTTCGTCTCGCTCGGAGAGCTTCTGGGCGATCTGGAACAGGCCATCAAGGAATACGAGGCCAGCACGCATCGCATCAAAGGCGATCACTTCCATTTCCAGCTCGAAACCCATCGCGACACCCGTGAAGCCGTGCATAACGGCCTGCGTGGTGCCTGCGCGGTGCTGATTACAGCCTATATTTATGAAGTAACGGCCTGGCCAAACGGCCTTGGCTTCATTGCCATCACGACGCTGGTCTGCGGGCTTTTCGCCACGAAGGAAAATCCCGTCCTTGGCACCACGGAATTCCTAAAAGGCGCCGTGGCAGCCTATATTGTCGCGTGGTTTCTGGTCTTCGTTCTGATGCCTAAGGTCACGACCTTCGAGACCCTGACGCTCTTTCTGGGCCCCGCAATGTTTCTGGGCGGACTGGCCAAAGGAAATCCGGCCACAGCCGGCGGCTCGGCGGCGTATGGGCTTCTGCTCCCTGCCATGCTCGGTCTGGAAAACCATCATGTCATGAATGAGCTGGCCTTTTATAATGGCAATATGGCGACCGTTCTTGCTGTCGCCGTCAGTGTAATCGTTTTCCGGAGCGTCCTGCCGTTCAGCAGCGACGCCGAACGTCTCCGCCTTCGTCGGGTCATGCTGGGAGAGTTGCAGCATCTGGCCCACCCGGGCTTTACGCCACGCATCAGCGTCTGGATCGGACGCAATACGGACCGCTTTGCCCGCCTGATCCGTCATGCAGGCCCGACCCCTGCCCCGTTGATCGAGGCCTGTATTCTCGGGACGCTGGCAACACTCACCCTTGGGCTGAATGTCATCAGGCTCCGCGCATTGCTGGATCGGGAATACCTGCCTGAAAGCGCAAGACGCCCCATTCTGCTGGTTCTGCACTACGTTGAAGAATCCACCCGTCGTCACGACAAAGCCGCCCGCATCGCAGAGGCTGCGGTCCGGCGGCTACGCGTTCTCGATGCCCGGGAAACCGATCTGGTGACCCGCCTCGAGCTCACGCGAGCCATCACCTATCTGGTTGTGATCGCCTATACCATGCGGACAAATGAAGACTTTCTCGATGCAAGCAAACCCTTCCGGGGCGAAAAAAACAGCCGACTGCTCAATTCAGGGTAAAGCTGAACTTTTTCCAACGAGCACCAAAGTCGCAAATTATTCTTGAAGATTTTTACACCCTGAAGTCGTCAGGGCAGATGTCCGTAAAACGGACATCTGCACGATTGTTTCTCAAGTCGCATGTGTGACGCAGGAACAAGCATCAATCAGATTTAATGCGCGGATCGTTTGGAAAGTACCTCTTTTTTCACCCGGGCCCCAATAGTCGCGTCAACGTTCGACCAGTATTCGAATACCCGCGACAGGACGGGCTCCTCGACACCCTGCAACACATGCCCGACAATATTGTTCACCAGTCGGTCGCGCGCGGCATCGTCCATGACCCGGTTGACCAAGACATTGGCCTGACTGAAATCGTTATCGTCCTGACGCAAGGTATAGGCCGCCCGCACGAAGTCACCATCCGCTGCCCAGACCGCGTTTTCCGGAAAGCGCTGCGGGTTGGCCACCGGACCGCCCTTGGAATTGGGAACGTAGACAGGATCATGCGCATCACGCATCCGCATGACGCCTCCTTTCGTGTAGCCATGAACCGGACATTTCGGGGCGTTGACCGGAATTTGCTTGTAATTCACTCCCAGCCGCGCCCGATGGGCGTCAGCATAGGCGAATGAACGTCCCAGCAGCATCTTGTCAGGAGACAGTCCTGTCCCCGGTACAAAATTGTTCGGCTCGAACGCGAGCTGCTCGATCTGGGAATGAAAATCCGTCGGGTTGCGGTCGAGTGTCAGCCTGCCGACTTCGATCAGCGGATATTCGCCCTGAGGCCAGACCTTGGTCAGATCGAACGGGTTGATGTGATAGGTCTTGGCATCTTCATACGGCATGATCTGCATCTTGAGCGTCCAGCTCGGATGCTCGCCGCGCTTGATCGCCATATGGAGATCGCGCCGATGATAATCGGCGTCCGATCCTGCAAGCTGGCCCGCCTGCTCCTGCGTCAGGCACTTGATACCCTGATCGGTCTTGAAGTGATACTTCACCCAGAAGCGCTCTCCGGTCGCATTCACCCACAGATAGGTATGGCTGGAGAACCCGTCCATGTGACGCCAGCTTGCCGGGATACCGCGGTCGCCCATCAGCCACGTTACCTGATGTGCGCTCTCGGGGCTCAGCGTCCAGAAATCCCACTGCATGTCATTGTCGCGCAGACCATTATCCACCCGACGCTTCTGGGAATGGATAAAATGCTGGAACTTCAGTGGGTCACGCACGAAGAAGACCGGCGTGTTATTGCCGACCATGTCAAAATTGCCTTCCTCCGTGTAGAATTTCAGCGCAAAGCCACGCGGATCGCGCCATGTGTCCGGGCTTCCGGCTTCACCGGCAACCGTGGAGAACCGCGCCACAGCTTCGGTTACTGCACCGGGCTGAAGGAATTTCGCCGAAGTATAGCGACTGACGTCATGTGTGACTTCGAACCGGCCGAACGCCCCGCTTCCCTTGGCATGGGGCTGACGGTCGGGGATCATCTCGCGATTGAAAGCTGCCATCTGTTCGATCAAATAATGATCATGCAACAGGATTGGTCCATCCGCGCCGACCGTTAGGGAATGCTCGTCACTGGAGACAGGAATGCCGGAGTCCGTTGTATGAAATGGTTTCGCCTGCTCATTCGTCATAACATTTTCCTTCAAACGGTCTTTCTGGATATAGATCCGCGTTTTTTCAGGCAGCACCCGCTGGGTGATACCGACTAGACATCCAGACTACGCGCAGCGGGGTGAAGAGGTTCCAGGCCAAAGTCGATCACATGGGCAACCCTGGCCATTTCTGGCAGGTCGTTTTTGGAACGCGATATTCATTTATTTAGTGGCGCGGCAGTATTTTAGGCGTAGCAACAGGAGACCCCGCCGTCAGTTGCGGCGCTGCCTAACGACGTAGAAGACTGCCCTCGGATGAGACGCAATGTGGAGACCAGAACATCCGGCACCGTTAAAGCGATATTTTACTATCTGTTCTTTAGATTTCTGGCGGAGAGGGTGGGATTCGAACCCACGGTACCCGCGAAGGCACAACGGTTTTCGAGACCGCCCCGATCGACCACTCTGGCACCTCTCCGTACGGCTCTGCTGTTGGGCTGAACCTGATCGACGGAGGGGCTTATGACGGGCTTTATCCAATATTGCAAGAGGGTAGAAACGCCTTCCTTCAAGAAATATGGTTGCAGGGCGGTTTTTTAGTCGTTTCTGATTGACTGAAAGCCCTCACATCTGTATCGACCGCGGCTGTTCCATACGGCCGCATTATATGTGGTCGCCTTGGAGCCAACGACAAAAAGCGACTGGGTCGCACGAGACCGGGACCACCCGGCAGAAGCGGCCACGAGATCGGAACAGAGAGAGTTTCCAGAATGTACGCAGTCATCCGCACCGGCGGTAAGCAGTATCGCGTTGCTCCCGAGAGCATCCTCAAGGTCGAGAAGCTCGAAGCTGAAGCCGGCAGCACCATCACCTTCACCGACGTTCTGATGGTTGGCGGCGAAGGCACGCTTACCGTTGGCGCCCCGCTGGTTGCTGGCGCAACCGTGACGGCAACCGTCGTCGCTCAGGATCGTCTGCCGAAGGTGATCATCTTCAAGAAGCGTCGCCGTCAGAACAGCCGCCGCAAGAATGGCCACCGTCAGCCGGTGACCGTCCTGCGCATCAACGCGATCAACGCGGCCTGATTGGCCAGACACTTTAGGTAAGGACAAACAGTCATGGCACAAAAAAAGGCAGGCGGCTCGAGCCGTAACGGACGCGACAGTGCAGGTCGTCGTCTGGGTGTGAAGAAGTTCGGCGGCGAAAGCGTCATCGCAGGCAACATCATCGTCCGTCAGCGCGGCACGAAGATGAAAGCTGGAGCCAATGTCGGTATCGGTCGCGACCACACGCTGTTCGCGCTCGTAGACGGCCACGTTCAGTTCCAGCGCCGCGCAGAAGGCCGCGTCCACGTTTCCGTGGCACTGCCGGAAGCTGCTGAATAAGCAGCCCGCTGTTCCAGCGCGAGCAGAAAGGGCCGGTCCTGTTCGGGACCGGCCTTTTTGCGTATAAAGCGCCCCTCACCTTTTCTTTCGGACAATACAATGAAGTTTCTCGACCAGGCCAAGATCTATGTGCGTTCCGGGGACGGCGGGGACGGCGTGATCGCATTCCGGCGCGAGAAATACATTGAATATGGCGGTCCGGACGGCGGTGATGGCGGTCGTGGCGGTGATATCCTTTTCCGCGCGGTTCCCGGCCTGAACACACTGATCGACTTCCGCTACACGCAGCATTTCAAGGCCCGCAAGGGCGGTAATGGCGCAGGCTCCAACCGGACCGGTGCTGCCGCCGCAAATGTCACCATCAATGTCCCTGTCGGCACGCAGATCTTCGACGAGGACCGCGAAACCCTGCTGGCCGATCTCGACGCCGAGGGCAAGGAAGTCCTTTTGTGCCGTGGCGGTGATGGCGGCCTTGGTAACACCCATTTCAAGAGCAGCACCAACCGTGCGCCACGCCGGGCCGACAAAGGCTGGCCGGGCGAAGAGCGCTGGGTGTGGCTGCGCCTCAAGCTGATTGCCGATATTGGTCTTGTGGGCCTTCCAAACGCGGGCAAATCCACGCTTCTTTCCGTCGCATCCCGTGCGCGTCCGAAAATTGCAGATTACCCGTTCACGACCCTGCACCCACAGCTTGGCGTGGTCCGGCTGAACAATACCGAAGAATTCGTGATCGCCGACATTCCCGGTCTCATCGAAGGCGCCAGCGAAGGCGCGGGTCTTGGGGACCGTTTCCTTGGCCATGTAGAGCGCTGCGCAACACTCCTGCATCTGATCGACGGGACGGAAAGTCAGGTCGTCAAGCACTGGCGCCTGATCCGCAGGGAACTCGAGGCCTACGACCCGGAGCTTGCAGCCAAACCCGAGATCATCGTTCTGAACAAGTGCGATTCCCTGACGCCCACACAGCGCTCTGCTAAAAAGCGGGCCCTCGCCAAGGCGTCCGGGGCCGAAGTGCTGATGCTGTCCGGTGCGACGCAGGAAGGCCTGCCGGAACTGCTCCGGATGCTTCAGGATCGCGTGACGGCTGCCAAAAAGGACCGGCAGGGATGAATGCGGCGGCTTGTGCTCCTCATCTGGCGCAGGCCCGCCGGATCGTCATCAAGATCGGAAGCGCACTTCTGGTCGATTCCGCCAACGCCGCGCTGCGGCAGCAATGGTTGCAGAGCGTCTGCGCCGATATCGCCGATCTACGTGCACACGGCGCAGAGGTGATTGTCGTCTCATCGGGAGCGATCTCCCTTGCACGGCATCGTCTTGGCCTCACATCCCGCAGGCTGCGTCTGGACGAAAAACAGGCCATGGCCAGTGTCGGGCAAATCGGGCTGGCGCAGGGCTGGAGTGCGGCGCTGGCGGACTACGATCTGGTCGCGGCACAGCTTCTCCTGACGCCGGATGATACGGAAAACCGTGAGCGTCATCTGAACGCCCGCGCCACGCTTCAGACACTGCTCGATCTGGGCTGTGTGCCGGTCATCAACGAAAACGATGCTATCGCCACCAGCGAAATCCGGTTCGGTGACAACGACCGTCTGGGCGCCCGCGTCGCCCAGATGACGGGTGCGGACTGCCTGGTGCTGCTGTCGGATATTGACGGGCTCTATACGGCCGACCCCCGACAGGACCCGTCCGCACGACATATTCCCGTTGTCGAACAGATGACTGACGACATCATGGCCATGGGAGGCGAGCCACCACCTGGCTATTCGTCAGGCGGCATGCGTACGAAGCTTTTGGCCGCAAGGATTGCGACGCGCGCAGGTGCGAACATGGTCATCGCGGCCGGGCAGGAACATCACCCGCTGCGCAGACTGCAAAATGGCGCTCCCTGCACCTGGTTTCTGGCCCAGACCGATGTGGGTTCAGCCCGCAAGCGCTGGATTGGTGGCGGTCTCCAGCCCAGAGGATCCCTCACGATCGACGCGGGAGCCTGTCGCGCCCTTCAGGAAGGCGCCTCACTCCTTCCCGCAGGCGTAACGGGACTTGAAGGGACGTTCGGACGCGGCGATCTCGTCGCTATTCGCGATAGTAAAGGCATCATTATCGGACGCGGTCTGATCGGTTACGACTCGGACGAGAGCCTGAAGCTGATTGGACATCGTTCGGCAGAGATGGAGCAGCTTCTGGGATATCGTGGACGGGATGCCCTCATTCATCGGGATGACCTGGCTCTCGATCATCCCTGACACTCCCTGCCCTGCTGGTCTTCAGCCCTTCGGAGGCCAGCGCAATTTGGGTTCCGAACGCGAGCGGTAGGCGTCATTCTCCGCAACCGTTTTCACGACCTGCTTTCTGTCGATACCACGACCCAGAGGCTGACGCCCGGCCTCGGTTTCGTCGTGCTCCCATGGCGCACGTGACCAGACCCGCTCGGACGCGCCGGACAGGTCGTCCCTTCCGGTCGTGGACGCAGCATTAAGGTTTCGACGCGGCAGGGTTTCAGGGTCTCCCCGCCCCGCAGCGATCTGCCCCGGACCGTCCTCATACGAAGGCAGATCGGGGCGCAGGGTCCGCGCCGGCATCAGATAGTCCTCATCCATCTGCGCCATGCGTTCCTGAGGCGCCATGACGGTCTGCCCGCCCGGAACGGCAGAAGGACCGTCCGGACGCGTCGAAACCGCCAGACGCAGATTCAGGGCCCGGAGTTCAGCGCGCATCTCGGCGATCTGGAACTCCAGATCCTGCAACCGGGGCTTGGTGCCGAACACGGCGAACGGCATGCACAGCAGCGCCAGTCCGAACAGTGCGGCCACCACGACCAGGCACCCAAAGGCCCAGCCTGGCAGCCATGAGAAATCAGACATCATGAGGAGGCCCGGTCCAGTCTGAAATTAGCGTGTTCGATCGTCCGGCAGCCGGAATTACATTCCAAGGGCACGACGATAGATGTCGAGCAGGGTTTCCTGCTCCTCGATTTCCGCCGGCTCCTGCTTGCGCAGGCGGATGATCTGCTTGATGACTTTTACGTCAAATCCGGCCGATTTGGCTTCTGAGAAAATATCCTTGATATCGCCGGCCAGAGCCTTGCGCTCCTCTTCCAGACGCTCGACACGCTCGATGATGGAGCGCAGACGGTCCGCAGCGATCCCGCCCGTGGCAGCGCCTTCGTTCTTGGTTTCTGCATCCATGGTCCGGTTTCCTTATGTCGTCTGGGCTATGTTTCGCCGACGCTGCGCAAACACAGCATCCGCCGCGCGGCTTATCGTGAGGAGGGCGGGACGGTCAACGGAATTATGTGCACGTTTCATGAACGCATGGGTCTGAAGAAACCTTTCTCCCGATGTCGTGCACGGCTCGTCCCTTGACAGAAAGCGCCCCGGCAGGGATCTAGACGGTGCCTGAAAAGGCCTGAACCCTAACCCTTTTTTCCCGGTCTGCGGGTTCGAGAGGTCAGAGAGTCTTCCATGGAACATTTCCAGCAGGTCGAGCCCTTCGACTATGTCATCTTCGGCGCCACTGGCGATCTCACGATGCGCAAGCTGCTGCCCGCGCTCTATAACCGCCTCCGGCTGGGGCAAATTCCGGATGATGCCTGCATCATCGGAGCCGCCCGGACGGAGCTGAGCCGGGAGGCCTATGTTGCGCGTGCCCGTGAGGCGCTCGAGCGTTTCCTTCCTTCGGATGTCCTGAGCCCTGGACTGGTGGACCGCTTTCTGGCCCGCCTGGACTACGTGACCCTCGACAGCAGCCGCGAGAGCACACAGTGGGACAGCCTGACGTCCCTGTTCGCCAAGGCTCAGCCTGATCGTGTACGGGTCTTTTATTTCGCAACTGCGCCGCAGCTTTACGGCAGCATCTGCGAAAACCTGCACCGGTACGGGCTGATTACAGCCAGTTCGCGGGTGGTGCTTGAAAAGCCCATCGGAACGGATATGGCGACCGCAACCGCCATCAACGACGGTGTGGGCCAGTATTTTCCAGAAAAGCAGATCTACCGGATCGACCATTATCTTGGCAAAGAGACGGTCCAGAACGTTCTCGCCCTGCGCTTTGCCAACCCGCTCATCAATGCGGCATGGTCGGCAGAGCATATCGAGAGCGTGCAGATCACCGCCGCCGAGACGGTCGGCGTGGAAGGTCGCGCGGCCTATTACGATACGTCAGGCGCACTGCGCGACATGATCCAGAACCATCTGCTTCAGGTTCTGTGTCTGGTCGCCATGGAAGCGCCCGACTCCCTTGAGGCCGATGCCGTCCGCAACGCCAAGCTGGCCGTCCTGAACGCGCTGCGCCCGATTACGGAAGCCAGCGCAGCTACCGAGACCGTCCGTGCCCAGTACACGGCCGGCGTGATCGGCGGCGAAAACGTTCCGGGCTATCTTGAAGAACTCGGCCAGCCCAGCACCACGGAAACCTATGCCGCTGTCCGCGCCTGGGTCGATACACCGCGCTGGAAGAACGTGCCTTTCTATATCCGCACGGCCAAGCGCTCGGCTCGCAAGGTCAGCGAGATCGTCGTGACGTTCCGCCCGGCGGCGACCACGATATTCGGCGCCACACCTGCCAGCAACAGGCTCGTCCTGCGCATCCAGCCCAATGAAGGCGTGGAACTGCGGCTGAACGTCAAGAACCCCGCGCTGGACGTGTTCAACCTCCATACGGCGGATCTGGACGCCTCCATTCGCATGGAAGGCGGCATGCCCTTCCCCGACTCCTACGAGCGACTGCTGCTTGATGCGGTCCGGGGCGATCCGGTCCTCTTCATCCGTCGCGACGAGGTCGAAGCGGCATGGCGCTGGGCAGAACCGGTCCTTGATGCGTGGAAACATAATACGGTACCCATGCAGACCTACAGCGCCGGCTCCTACGGTCCGGAGCAGGCCACCCGTCTGCTCGCCGAGCATGGCGACACCTGGCACGAAGCCTCGGAGTGACCACATTTGAGTGACGATAAAAGCGCAACGCCCCGTCTGGGCCGCGCGCCGGGCAAAAACACACGCCGCCAGCCCCGCAGCTTCAAGCAGCTTCTGCTGCGGCGGCTTCTGGTGGTCATCCCGGCTTTTCTGCTCATGTTCATTGCAGTCCGGAGCGGACTGCTGGACATGTCCTATGACAAGATCACGTTTAGCAAGCTGAGCTGGTTCGACAACACGGCGCTGGTGGAGCATCTGCGTCTTGCGGTGGTGAAAGACAACCTGACGGATCTGCCACGCAACTGCCTCGTCTTCGTCGTCAACGGAAGTGCGTCCGACAATACGCCGACGATGGACGTTCTCGGACGTCACGGTAACGGCTGCCCCGGCGAGAAACCTTCGGCCGACAAGCTGTTCAGCCTGAAAATCAACCGGGCCGACCGGACCGTACAGACCGATGCGGGAACCCCCGGCTCCTTCCACGACCTGCCTCTCTGACGTGCTCTGAAAAAGGCGGAGCCTCCTAGGACGCTCCGTTTCTTTCCAGTGCAAAAGCTTCGCGCAGGAACAGCCCCCCCTCCCTCAACGCCTGACGGCCGTTCCGAAACAGCGCATAGCCGTTCAGGAACCCATGAATCATGCGCGGGAAGTTTTTCAGCAGAACTGGTATTCCGGCCTCATCGAGACGCCGGGCATAAAGCTCGCCCTCGCCCCTGAGCGGATCAAACCCCGCCGTGACAATCATGGCAGGTGGAAGTCTGTCGAACTCATCCGCGAGTAACGGCGAAAACGCCGGGTCAAACAACTGCTCTGGCCTCGCCAGTGTCTGGCCGCAATACCAGTACAGAAGCTCCGCACTCAGCATGTAACCGTTCGCATAAGTCTGCCGGGACGGCGGAACGAACGGACCGCTGAGGGCCGGATAATACAGAAGCTGGGCGCTAAGCGGGCGTGATCCCCGCCCCCGAACCCATTGAGTGAGTGCAGCGGACAGATTGCCCCCCGCGCTGTCACCCGCCACAGCCACCGGCAGATCGGCTGGCACAGTCCTGAAAATCCAGTCCAGCGCAGCTTTGGCGTCATCCAGAGCGGCTGGAAAGCGGTGCTCTGGCGCAAGACGGTAATCCAGCGACAGCACCATTGCCCCTGAAGACGCGGCAAGACGGCAGCAGATCCCGTGATGCGAGACGAGGTCGCAATGCACGAATCCGCCACCGTGCAGAAACAGAACAACACCCCTGACTTTCCCCCGTGGGCGATACAGACGCGCAGTCCGCTCTCCCTCGCCTCCGGGAACACGGATCTCGCGCCACCGCCGGATCCTCAGCGACGAGAGCCTGACGGGAAAACTCGGACGCCCCGTCACACGGCGGATCTGCCGCAGAACATCTACAGAGGGCTGTGGAGCAGGGATGGGCGGAATTTCATCAAGAACGATTGTGCGTGGCGTAATACCACGTCTGCGGCTCTGTCGGGTCAGCCAGAACAGGAAGATCCGCAATGTCAGGGTCGGGCGCATCCGTCCCTTATGCCCCGGGTATCAGAAAAAGTCTGCCCTTGACCCCGCAGGCGTCCCGGAGCAGTGTCTGCGCCGCCAGACGGCTGGACGATCGCTGTGTATGCGATGAGGATCGCATACAGGGAGGAAAGTCCGGGCTCCACGGGAAAACGGTACCGGTTAATTGCCGGCGGGGGCGACCCCAGGGACAGTGCCACAGAAAACAGACCGCCCGCCGGACTGTTTTTTCGGCGATTTATCGCCGGGAAAATACGTTGCGGGTAAGGGCGAAACGGTGCGGCAAGAGCGCACCGCATCTCCGGCAACGGCGATGGTCATGGTAAACCCTACCGGGAGCAAGACCGAATAGGAACGGCAGGTTTCCGCAAGGAAGCCGGGGGCTTCTCGCCCCGTCGTTCGGGTTGGTTGCGTGAGGCCTGCAGCGATGCAGGTCCCAGAGGAATGATCGTCCCGCTTTCGGGCGGACAGAACCCGGCTTACAGGCCGTCTGGCACCCTCTGAAAATCTGTTCTTCCAGTAATTGTTCCCCTCACCAAAGAAGAACAAAAACAGAACAAATAACGACAGGTATAGATCCGCCTCCGCGATTATCCCTGATAAACCCTAACAAACAGCAAAAATTTTTGTCACATTTCAACTTTCAAAAATGTCGCAGTTTTCTGCGGTTTTCTGACGATATCTGTTTGACGTCCCATGAAATCCCATGATATCCCAATGAAGACCAAGCCAAATAATCAGCAGCCGAATACCCGGTTCTGAATGCAGGAAGGAGGCACATCGTTCATGAGCATGTTCCTCGGCACGCATCAGAACCGTTTCGATGCCAAGGGACGCGTCTCTATTCCCGCATCCTTCCGCGCCGCCCTGAAATCCCAGGCCCAGCCGGGCGACCCGCTGGTTATTCTCCGGCCGTCCCACCTCCACCCATGCATCGAGGGCTGGACGGTTGGCGCCTTCGCTTCCCTCGCCACCCCGCTTGACGAATACGATCCGTTTTCGGAAGACCATGAAGATCTGGCCGCCAGCCTCTATGCGGATGCCTATCCGCTGGACAGCGACAAGGAAGGCCGCATCATCCTTCCCGAGACCCTGCGCACGCACGCCTCGCTGACGGACGAAGTCTCTTTCATGGGGCTGGGACGTACGTTCCAGATCTGGCATCCCGCGGCTGCTGAAGAGCGCCGTCAGGCCGCCCGGAGCCGCGCAAAAACGCTTGCAACCAGACGTCATCCCATCAGCGCGCCCGCCACCACAAACACTGCGGGAGCAGCCGAATGAACGCGATCACCCTGGTTCATTCGGGCCACGTCCCCGTTATGCTGCACGAGGTGCTCGAAGCCCTCGCCCCCCGTCCTGGCGGACGGTATCTGGACGGTACGTTCGGCGGCGGTGGCTATGCCCGCGCCATTCTGAACGCGGCTGACTGCACCCTCGACGGCATCGACCGTGACCCGACAGCCATCGAACGTGGAAACGCCATGGCTGTACAGGCCAACGGGCGGCTGCGGATGCATCAGGGCACATTCGGCGACATGGAAGCCCTGGTCGGCGCAGAAGGACCTTTTGACGGCATCGTTCTGGATCTGGGCGTTTCGTCTTTCCAGATCGACCAGGCCGAGCGCGGTTTTTCGTTCCGCAACGATGGCCCGCTGGACATGCGCATGGGCTCGGACGGCCCTTCCGCCGCCGATCTGGTCAATGACCTCAAGGAAGCGGAAATTGCGGACATCCTTTACCGATATGGTGAAGAAAAACTCTCACGCCGCATCGCACGCGCCATCGTAGCTGCCCGCGCCGAGGCTCCAATCACCACGACCGGCCAGCTTGCCCATATCATCCGCTGCTGCGTGCCCCGTGATCGCGCCAATATCGACCCCGCAACCCGCAGCTTTCAGGGACTGCGGATTGCCGTGAACGACGAGCTTGGCGAACTGGAACGGGCGCTGGAAGCCGCACCGCGCCTTCTTGCCCCGGGCGGTATTTTCGTGGTTGTGACCTTCCATTCCCTCGAAGACCGTCTGGCAAAACGCGCCATGGCCGTTCTTGCAGGGCGGACGGGAAATCCTTCCCGCCACGAACCGGCGCCGCTTCGTCAGAACGCGCCGGCCTTTTCCCTTCTCCATTCCCGCCCCCTCTCCGCTACGGACGAGGAAGCCCGGGAAAATCCGCGCGCCCGCAGCGCCCGTCTGCGTGCACTGGTCCGCAATCCCGTCTCCCCGATGCCCGTCTCAGGAATGTCCTCATGATCCGGCCCTTCACCGTCGCCTGTGCCGTCCTTGCCGCAGGATCCGGCCTGTTTCTCTATACGAAGAAGCATGAGACCACGGTTCTGGACCAGCAGATCACGAAAATCGTGCAGGACACACAGCGCGTGCGGAGCCAGACCGCCATGCTGCGGACGGAATGGGCGCTCCTGAACCAGCCGGACCGCCTCAACACGCTCGCCGCCCGCTTCGTTCCGACCCTGCATCCGATGGAGCCGGACCAGTTTATCCGCATGGCGTCTCTTGAGGCACATCTGCCGGCTCCCGGCTCGAAATCACAGGCAGCAGATCCTCGCGAAGGGTTGCACGAGGTCGTCAACAGAGCCGCAGAAGCTGCACATCTGCCCCTTCCCGCCCCGCAGCAGCCTGCTGTGCATGCACAGCCTCCCGCCCAGAGCACACCAGCGCCCCGGCCTGTGGTCGTAGCCATGGCAAGCCACCCTGCCCCGCTTGCTACCAAACCTGCGGCGATCCCGACGCACCCCTCCCATGCTCGCGCTGCCGACGTCCAGCTAGCCTCCGTCACGCCTCGGCCGGTTACAGCGTCCGTTCACAGCCATGCGGACATGGCGCCAAACGTCCATCTCGTCAGCTATCGTGACAGTCACCCTGCTCCGCTGATGGTTGCGGCCTGGCATCCCCAGGCTGTTCATGTCAGCCATGCTCCGGTGACGACGCGCCTTGCGGAAGAACGCCCGCGAGCACATCACACTCAACTTTCCGCTCTGGCAAATGCAAATGACGCATTGCCCGCGCCGGTGCCGTTGGCTAACTGAAAGCCCTTCCGTCGTTAACCGCTCGTTCAGCATTCTCGGATAGCTTAGGGCGAGCCCTTCCACAGGACGCACCCCCGCACGATGCCCCAGGACGTGCCACCTTCTTCCGGTTCGCAGCGCCCCGCGCATCAGGATGCCCCGTCAGGACGTCCCCGGAAAGGTGCGTCCCCGCGGGGATTCCGTCGGCTGAATCTTGACCAGATGCACGGACGCCTGCTGGGCGTAGGAATGGGGTTTCTGGCAATTTATGGTGCCGTAGCCCTCAAGGCGACCGTTGCCACTGTCCTGATGCCAATGGAGCCTGAAAAGCGTCAGATCGCCCCTCAGGTCCCCGAAATTCCCAAAAGCGATCCGCGCGGGGAAATGTCCGGCGATTTTGTCCTGCCGACCGTCAAGCGCGCCACCATCACCGACCGAACGGGCCAGGCGTTGGCGCTCTCGCTGCCCGTGGCGCAGGTCTATGCCAATCCAATGGAACTGATCGACCCGGCAGACGCAGCGGACAAACTCCGGAAAGTTCTCCCTCAGCTTGACCGGGACGAGACGATCCGGCGCCTGTCGCTGAAGAAGCAGTTCGTCTATCTCGCACGCGATATTTCCCCCGTTCAGGAAATCGCCATCAATAATCTGGGCATTCCGGGGATTTATTTCGAAGCAGGCGAACGCCGTCACTATCCGCTGGGCCGGACGGCTGCCCAGATCATGGGTAGCGTCGATATCGACGATCATGGCATCGCCGGTGTGGAACGATATTTCGACAAGCGCCTGAACTCCGACAAATCTCCGCTGCGCCTGTCGCTGGACGTGCGCGTGCAGACTGTCGCGCATGATGAACTTCAGGCTGCAAAAGACGAATTCTCCGCCATCGGCGCCAGCGCGATCGTCATGGATGTCCGCACCGGCGAAATCCTCGCCATGGTCAGTCTGCCCGATTATGACGCCAACGATTTCGGCCACGCCCCCAACGATGCGCGCTTCAACCGCGCTGTCACCGGCATGTATGAACCCGGTTCGACCTTCAAGCTCCAGACCGCCGCAATGGGCCTGCAACTCGGCGTCGTCCACCTGTGGGACCGCTTTTCGACCATCCCCATCCGCGTTGGCCGCTTTACCATCCGGGACATGAAGACGGACCATTTCGCCCCGTGGCTCTCCCTGCCCGGCGTTCTGGCCTTTTCGTCCAACCCCGCCGCCGCGCATATCGCACTTGATGTCGGTGCCGCCCGGCAGCAGGACTGGTTGCGCAACATGGGCTTTTTCAACCGCGTTCCCGTTGAACTGCCCGAAGCCGGACGGCCGCTCGTACCGGCCTCGCGCAACTGGGGCATTTCCACCGTCATGACAGTCGGCTTCGGTCATGGCGTGGCCGAGCCGCCGCTTGCGATCGTGCGAGGAACAGCCGCGACCGTAAACGGTGGCATCCTGCTCAAGCCAACGCTCGTAGCCCGCGATACCGAAGACGATAGCAAGCCGACACCCGATGCTGATGCAGCACAACTGCGTCCGGTCGCGTACCGGCCGGGTACCGACAGCGACGAAATCGGCGCTGAAACACCTGTGGGCACAAGGGTTCTGTCCGAACAGACGTCAGCCCTCCTGCGCAAGCTGCTGCGCCTTGACGTTACGATGGGAAGCGGCAAGTCCGCCGAAGTTCCGGGGTATTATGTCGGCGGCAAGACCGGTACTGCGGAAAAGATCGGCGCCCATGGCGGCTATCTGAAACACGTCAACGTCTCGGCCTTCACCAGCGTCTTCCCGATGAACAATCCGCATTATGCCGTCTATGTCATGCTCGACAGTCCGCAGGGAACTGCGGCGACCCATGGATGGACGACGGCCGCCTGGAACGCGGCTCCGACCGTGAAAAAGATCATTTCCCGCGTCGGCCCGATCCTGAACCAGTTCCCCGATCTTGCAAACAAAGACGCCATTGATGCCTCTCTGGCCATTCCGATGAACCCGGTCGTTCCCCCCGGCTATCATGCCCTCGGTCCCGGAAATGATCCCGGAGACCCGCGCAATCAGACGCACGAACCCAAGACCCCTTCCTCCAAGACCAAGACACAGCACTGAACCGTCCCATGCGCCTCTCCCAGCTCTTCGCCCTCTGTGGCAAATCGCAGTCCCTGACGGGCGACCCTGACATTCTGGCCGTCACTGCCGACAGCCGCAGAGTTGGCCCGGGCGCGCTGTTCTTTGCCTTGCGCGGCGCAAAACAGGACGGAAGCACCTTTATCGCACAGGCTCTCTCACAAGGCGCCGCCGCGGTGATCATTGATCATGACGGCGCAGAAACCGCAGGCCCGGTTCCTGTGATCAGACGCCCGGATGCCAAACATCTTCTGGCCAGCATGGCCTTCGCCCTTGCTGGCCCGCAGCCTTCCTGCATCGCGGCAATCACCGGAACAAACGGAAAAAGCAGCACGGCCGATTTCCTCCGCCAGCTCTGGATCCTTCAGGAAAACCGCGCGGCCAGTCTTGGAACGCTGGGGCTCGTGTCGGATACGGACATCCCCGCTCCTCCGAGCCTCACCACCCCCGATCCCGTCTCGCTGGCCCAGACTCTTGCTGCTCTGGCCCGGAACGGAGTTGATCACGTCGCGCTTGAAGCTTCCTCGCACGGGCTGGAACAGCACCGGCTGGATGGCGTCTCCCTGACAGCCGCCGGCTTCTCCAACCTGACACGCGATCATCTCGACTATCATCTGACGCTGGAAGCCTACCGCACGGCTAAATTGCGCCTGTTTGACGACGTCCTGCCCACGGGCGGCATTGCCGCGGTCAACGCCGATATGGACGGCGAGACTTTCGCAGCCCTTCAGGCGATTGCGGCCAGACGAAACCTGAAACTTCGCAGTGTCGGGCGCAATGGCACGGCTCTTCGATTGATCGAGGCCCGCCCCACGCCCTCCGGTCAGATCCTCCGTCTGGCCCTGCATGACGAAGAACTGCCTGAAATGTCCCTTTCTCTGCCAGGCCGCTTTCAGGCCGACAACGTCATGCTGGCAGCCGCCATGTGCTGGACGGACGATTCCGATGCCCGGCAGGTTGTCGACCTTCTGCCGCGCCTGAAAGGCGTCCACGGGCGATGCGAACGCGCGGTCGAACTGCCTAACGGTGCCGCGGCCTATGTCGATTACGCCCACACGCCCGATGCCCTCGACTGTGTCCTGTCCAGTCTGCGCCCGCATACGACAGGCCGTCTGGTCGTGGTGTTCGGCGCAGGTGGCGACCGTGACCGTGGCAAACGTCCACTGATGGGAGAGGTCGCTGCACACATGGCGGATCTGGCCATCGTCACGGACGACAACCCCCGCACGGAAGATCCTATGGCGATCCGCTCCGAAATCCGCGCGGCCTGCCCGGACGCCCTGGAAATCGCTGACCGTCGCAGCGCCATCGCAGCAGGGCTTGAAGCCCTGAATCCCGGCGATATTCTTGTCGTAGCCGGCAAGGGGCATGAACAGGGACAGATCGTGGGCACGGATATCCTGCCTTTCGATGATCGTCTCGTCATCCGCGAACTGGCAGGTGCCGCATGAGCGTGCTGTGGACCAGTGCCGACCTGCGGGCCGCGACGGGTGGTAGGCTTGAAGCGGACGTCAGCGTCACGGGCATTTCGATCGACACACGGACGCTCGCCCCCGGCGACCTGTTCATTGCCCTGCGCGGCGAAACCAGCGATGGCCACGCCCATATCCGGCAGGCTCTGGACAGGGGCGCGGCCTGCGTTCTCGTGCATGACACTGCCGGTCTGGACGATCCGCGCCTCCTGATCGTTCCCGACACCATGACCGCATTAGTGGATCTGGGCCGCTATGCCCGCTCCCGTTTCCACGGGAAAGTCGTGGCCATCACCGGGAGCGTCGGCAAGACAACGACCAAGGACATGCTGACCGTCGCCCTGTCCGCAATCGGCCCGACACATGCCGCCGTGGCGTCCTACAACAATCACTGGGGCGTTCCCCTTACGCTGGCCCGGCTGCCACAGGATGCCCGCTTCTGCATCAGCGAGATCGGCATGAACCATGTGGGAGAAATCGCTCCCCTTGCTGCTCAGGTCCGTCCCGATGTGGCCATCATCACCACGATCGGCACGGCACATCTCGGCCATATGGGCAGCATCGAAGCGATTGCGCGGGAAAAAGCCTCCCTGTTCGGCGCCCTTCCCGGCCATGGGATCGCAATCGTCCCTGATGATGCTCACGGGCAGACGGTCTTTACAGACGTTCTTCCTGAAGGCTGCACTCTCTGGCGGTCTGGCTTCTCCGCCGCAGCAGAACTCCGCCTTGAAGACGTGAGGTGCACGGCGGAGGGCAGTCATTTCTCGCTCCACACTCCCTGCGGAAAGCAGAACGTGACGCTCACTGCGCCTGGCGAGCATCTTGCCAGAAACGCGGCCCTGGCCCTCGGCGCAGTTGTAGCTCTTGGCGAAGACGTCGCAGCAGCATCGCGCGCTTTGCACGGTTTCGTGCCGGGCGCGGGACGCGGACAGATCCGCACGATCCTGAACGACGTACGCCTGCTCGACGAAAGCTACAACGCCTCCACACCCAGCGTCCGCGCGGCTCTGGCCACGCTCGCCCTGCTTCCGGCCCAGCGGCATGTCGCGGCCCTCGGAGACATCCGCGAACTCGGCATATTCGCCGATGCCGAACACCGCTCTCTGGCAGATGCCGTGCAGAATGCAAATGCCCTCGCATTCTGCTGCGGACCCCATATGCGCGCACTTTATGATGCGCTGCCGTGCGGGCTTCAGGGTGGATACGCCGCCGATGCTGCCTCTCTTGCCTCTGTGCTCCTTAACGCCCTTCGCCCCGGTGATCTCCTGCTCGTGAAAGGCAGCTTCGGCAGCCGGATGCGTGACGTGATCTCAGCCCTCGACAACGCCTCCAGCCCGGTCTCTGCCTGATGCTCTTCAATCTTATTGCCGCCCACGACACGTCCCATGGCGGGTTCTTCAACCTGTTCCATTACCTGACGTTCCGCTCGGGCTGCGCCTGCCTGACGGCACTGGTCATTTCGCTGGCTCTGGGCAAACCCTTCATCGCACAGCTCAAACGCATCCAGCGCGAAGGCCAGCCGATCCGCTCTGTCGGCCCTGAACGACACATTCTGGAAAAAGCCGGCACGCCAACGATGGGCGGAATGCTGATCCTGATTGCGCTTTTTTCGGCAACACTGCTCTGGGCGGATCTGACAAATGGCTTCGTCTGGGCCGTCATGCTGACCACGGCAGCCTTCGGCGCGGTTGGCTTTGCCGACGATTATCTGAAGCTCTCCAAGCGCAATACGACCGGCGTCTCCAAACGTACCCGACTGGGCTGCGAATTCCTGACATCGCTGATTGCCGGAATCTGGCTGCAACATTTGACGCCGCCAGAACTGCGCAACATGGTCGCCTTCCCTTTCGTCAAGGATGTGCTGCTTCCGCTGGGTTATGCGTTTCCGATCTTCGCCATGATCGCCATCACCGGCTTCGGCAACGCCGTGAACTTCACGGACGGTCTGGACGGACTGGCCATCGTACCGGTCGTGATCGCAGCACTGGTCTTCGCCCTGATTTCCTATCTGGTCGGCAATCACGTTTTTGCAGACTACCTGCAACTGCACCCAGTTCCAGGCACGGGCGAACTGGCAGTTTTCTGTGCGGCGCTGATTGGGGCAGGCCTAGGGTTCCTGTGGTTCAACGCCCCGCCAGCAGCCGTTTTCATGGGCGATACCGGCTCCCTCTCCCTCGGCGGAGCACTTGGCGCCATTGCCGTCGCCACGAAGCATGAGCTTGTCCTGTGCATCGTGGGTGGCGTTTTCGTCGCCGAAACCCTGTCGGTCGTCATTCAGGTCTTCTGGTTCAAGCGAACGGGACGCCGCGTCTTCCTCATGGCGCCGCTGCATCACCATTTCGAGAAAAAGGGCTGGCAGGAGCCAAAAATCGTCATCCGCTTCTGGATTGTCTCCATCGTGCTCGGCCTGTGCGGCCTGGCCACCCTGAAGCTGCGATGAACGGCTTCCCGCCCAACCTTCTTGCAGGCGAGCGTTATGCCGTCTGCGGTCTGGGGCGCAACGGCGCGGCTGTCGTCAATGCCCTGCTCGGAATGGGCGCACAGGTGCAGGCCTGGGACGATCGCAACGCCGATCTGCCCGCACATCCGAACCTGACGCTCGGTCCCCTGACCGATCTGTCAGGGATGACGGCCCTCATCCTGTCACCGGGCATTCCGCACCTGCTGCCGAAGGCACATCCTGCCGCGGACCTCGCCCGCGCACAGGACGTCCAGATCCTGTCCGATGCCGAAATCCTGTATCGGGCGGTCCGGAAATCCGGCTCAAAAGCCGCGTTCGTGGCCGTCACAGGCACAAATGGCAAATCGACGACAACAGCCCTGATCGCCCATCTTTTTACGGTGGCCGGACGCCCCTGTGTTGCAGGCGGCAATCTCGGGACAGCGTCTCTGGCGCTCCCGCTCCTGCCCGATAACGGCGTTTATGTGATCGAAATGTCGTCCTACATGCTTGAACGGCTGGACAGTTTCCATGCCAGCGCGGCTTGCCTGCTGAACCTGACGCCCGACCATCTGGACCGGCACGGCGACATGACCGGCTATGCCGCAGCCAAGGCACATGTCTTCGACAATATGGGCTCCGGCGATCTGGCTGTGATCGGCACCGATGATGACTGGTGCCGCGCCATTGCCTCAAAGGTCGCAGCGCGCGGCGTGCAGGTCTCGGAACTGGATGCCGATGCGCTGCCCCCCTTCGACGGTCCGGCGCTTCCGGGCCGGCACAACGCCCAGAATGTCGGCGCAGCCTGCGCCATCGCGCGTCATCTTGGCCTTGATGATGCGGTCCTCCGCGCCGGTCTGAAATCCTTCCCCGGCCTGGAACATCGCCTGCAGAAAGTGGCGGAATGCGATGGCGTGTCCTTCATCAATGACAGCAAGGCCACCAATGCCGAAGCCGCCTCCAAGGCCCTTGCCTCGTATGATAAGGTCATGTGGATTGCGGGTGGCGTTGCAAAAGCGGGCGGTATCGAAAGCCTTGCACCCTTCTTCGGACATATTGCACAGGCTTTTCTGATCGGACAGGATGCTGACACGCTCGCTGCGACACTGGCCATGCACGGCGTACGCTTCCAGCAGTGCGGGACGCTGGAGAATGCCATTCCGGCGGCTTTCAGCGCGGCTCTCGCCCAGACTGTTCCGGTTGTCCTGCTGTCCCCCGCCTGTGCAAGTTTTGATCAATTTCGCAGTTTCGAGGATCGTGGGTCACACTTTCTTCAGATTTGCGATAATATTGTGAAATCAGGCCATTCGGGCGCCACGCTCACCCCAAAGCTGGAGGATTGACACCATGTCGGGACTATCCCGCGTCGAGACCTCCGCTGTTGCCCGCTGGTGGCGAAACCTTGATCGCGTCACGCTGGCCTGCGTCGGCCTGCTGATCGGACTTGGCTATGTGCTGATGCTCGCCGCCAGTCCTGCAGTGGCGTCGCGTATCGGCGCTTCACGCAACATGTTCATTCTCAAGCAGGTGATCTTTCTGACGCTGGCTGGCGGGATCGTGCTCGGTACGTCCTATCTGTCGCGCAAGGCCATCAAGAGACTGGCGATCATCGGCGGGATCATCGCACTGGGTGCAACGGCCATGACGCTGGTGCATGGCATGGAAATCAAGGGCGCACGCCGCTGGATCGCGCTCCCGATGATGTCCGTGCAGCCCTCCGAGTTCCTCAAGCCCTGCTTTGCGGTCGTGACCGGCTGGCTGCTTTCCGCACGACGTTCTGTCGTCATGTGGGGCAATATCGCGTTTCCGGGGATGCTGATTGCGTTCCTGTGCTTCGGCTTCATCCTGCTCCTGCTGAAATCGCAGCCTGATATCGGAATGCTTTCCGTCATCACGATGGTCTTCATGACCCAGCTTTTCGTGGATGGCCTCAAGCTCTACTGGGTCGGACTGTGCGTGGCGGGCATGGCCGGAGCCTTTGCGGTCGCCTATATCGTCTTTCCGCACGTCCAGTCCCGCGTCCAGCGCTTCCTGCATCCCGATGTCGGTGACCATTACCAGATCGACACCGCACTGCGTGCCTTTGGAAACGGCGGCCTTCTGGGACGCGGCCCGGGTGAAGGACGGGTAAAGGACCTGCTGCCAGACGCCCATGCCGACTTCGTCTTCGCGGTTGCCGGTGAAGAATACGGCCTGATCCTGTGCGTGATGATCATCCTGCTTTTCGGAACGATCGTTTTGCGGACCCTCCTCAAGCTAATGCATGAAGACGATCCGTTCGTCATTGTCTCTGCTGCGGGACTGGTGACGGGTTTTGGCCTTCAGGCCTTCGTCAACATGGGTTCGACGTTGCATCTGATCCCGACAAAGGGCATGACGCTCCCCTTCATTTCCTATGGTGGCAGTTCAGCAATGTCGGTAGCCCTGACCATGGGAATGGTTCTGGCTTTGACCCGCCATCATGTAGGCCAGGGCAGAATCGGGCAAAGAGCCGCCGCGTCTTACGGCCAGAACCCGTCGTTTGAGAGGAATGCGCCGTGAGCCGCCCCATCGTTATCGCCGCCGGTGGCACCGGAGGGCACTTCTTCCCCGCTGAAGCCGTCGCGACTGTGCTCGCGGAACGGGGCCATGACCTCGTCCTCATGACCGATGCCCGGCATGGCCGCCGGGACACAGGCCTGTTCAGGGACCTGCCCCAATATGTGCTGGATGGTGCCGGTGTGGCAGGCAAGGGCCTTGGCGGCAAAGTCCGTGGGGTGCTCGCCCTGCTGCGCGGTATTGGAGAAGCACGTCGCGTCCTCAAATCCCTTGATGCGGCAGCTGTGGTGGGTTTTGGCGGATATCCGTCTATCCCCCCCCTGACCGCATCCCGTTTTCTGCCCTCCGCAAAGCGGCCCCGCATGGTCATTCATGAGGGCAATGCGGTTCTCGGACAGGCCAATGCCTTCCTGTCCCGCTTTTCTCCGCTGATTGCCACCTCTTACGCTACGGTCGCGCGCCTCCCGCAAAACGCCCAGACGACGCTTACCGGTATGCCCGTACGCGCAGGCATCGAAGCGCTCTTTGGCAATACTTACGCGGCGCCCGAAGAACGGATCAACCTTCTGGTCTGGGGTGGCTCTCTGGGAGCACGCGTATTTTCCGAGGTTGTTCCACAGGCCCTCGCTGCCCTGCCCGAAGAACTCCGCAAGCGCCTCAAAGTCACGCAGCAGATCAAGGCTGACGATCTGGACCGCGTCCGCGCCATCTATACGGACGCCGGTATTGAGGTCGAAGCCGCACCGTTCTTCACCGATGTGCCAACCTGTCTCCGCGACGCACATCTCGTGATCGGTCGCGCGGGCGGCTCTTCGGTCGCGGAACTGACAATGTCCGGCCGCCCCTCCATTCTCGTTCCGCTTCCCATCGCGGCCTCCGATGAACAGGGTGCGAATGGTCAGGCGCTCGTGGATGCGGGTGCCGCCTGGATGATCCGCCAGCCGGATTTCACGCCCACAGCGCTGACAGCTCTGCTGACGGATCTGTTTTCCCATCCTGAAAAGCTCGAAAACGCAGCAAAAGCCGCTCAGTCCTGCGCGCGCCCTCATGCTGCCGCAAAAGTCGCGGATCTGATTGAATCCGCTCTTCGTCCCTGATCCTCCGCTTCTACCCAAGAGTACCTGCCCCATGCGCGCCCTGCCCCTGAACATTGGAACCATTCACTTCGTCGGTATCGGCGGCATCGGTATGTCCGGTATTGCCGAGGTGCTGCACATGCTGGGCTACAAGGTACAGGGGTCGGACATCGCGGAAGGTGCGAATGTGCAACGCCTGCGCCAGGCCGGAATTGTCGTTCATATCGGCCATGACGCCGCCAATCTGGGCGATGCGCAGGTTGTCGTAACGTCCACGGCCGTAAAAAAGGACAACCCGGAAGTCGTGGCCGCCCGCGCCAAGCTCATCCCGGTTGTCCGCCGTGCGGAAATGCTCGCGGAACTGATGCGTCTGCGCTGGTCCGTCGCCATTGGTGGCACGCACGGCAAGACCACGACAACCAGCCTCGTCGCCTGCGTTCTGGAACACGCCAAGCTGGATCCGACTGTCATCAACGGCGGCATTATTGAAGCCTATGGCACCAACACACGCATGGGTTCAGGCGACTGGATGGTTGTCGAGGCCGACGAAAGCGACGGCTCGTTCCTGCGTCTGCCCGCTGTGATCGCGGTCGTGACGAACATGGACCCGGAACATCTGGATCACTGGGGTACAGAAGAGGCCATGCAGGCCGGCTACGATCAGTTTGTGTCCAACATCCCGTTCTACGGCTTTGCGGTCCTGTGCGTGGACCATCCCCAGGTCCAGCAGATGATCCCGCGCCTGTCCGATCATCGTGTCATCACTTACGGCTTCAGCCCGCAGGCCGATATCCGCGCTGAAAAAGTCGTTATGGACAAGCGGGGGGCCACGTTCGAGGTCGTGATCACGAACCGTCAGCGCAACCGCTCGCGCCGGGCGGGCCCCTTCCGTTTACCGATGCTCGGACACCATAACGTCCTGAATTCGCTGGCCGCCATCGCCGTCGCCCTTGAAATGGAAATCAGCGATTCCGTCATCGCGTCCGCCCTGACGACCTTCAAGGGCGTCAAGCGCCGCTTCACGCGCACCGGCGACTATAACGGCATCTCCATCATCGACGATTACGGTCATCACCCCGTTGAAATCGCCGCCGTTCTAAAAGCCGCGCGTCAGGCCGGCGCAAAGAACGTCATCGCCGTCGTACAGCCGCACCGCTATTCGCGCCTGAAAGTCCTGTTCAACGAATTCTGCACCTGCATGAATGATGCCGATACGGTCATCGTGGCGGACGTGTACGCTGCGGGTGAAGCCCCGATCGAAGGTGCGGGTCGTGATGCACTCGTCGAAGGCCTGCGCGATCGTGGTCACCGTTCCGTCGTGCCACTCCCCGATCCCGCGCATCTGCCGGAAATGATCAACGCCATCGCCAAGCCGGGCGACTATGTTGTCTGCCTCGGTGCCGGGACCATCACCCAGTGGGCGCAGGCGCTCCCTGCCCAGCTCGAAGCGCTGAACCGGCAGCCTGCAACCGAAGGCGCAGCATGACGGGTAGCAGCGATTTTCCAGTCAAGAGCCTCCGGGGAAGACTGACCGCGAACGCACCTCTGGGGCCCCGCGCATGGTTTCGCGTCGGCGGCCCGGCGGACTGGATGTTTATCCCTGAGGATCAGGATGACCTGGCCCGTTTCCTGCGTGAAAAACCTGCGACCATGCCGGTCACGGTTCTGGGGGCATGCTCGAACGTCATCATCCGCGATGGCGGCATCGCAGGCACAGTCATCCGCCTTGCGCGTGGCTTCGCAGATATCGACGTACAGGGCAGCAGCCTGATCGTCGGGGCTGCTGCCCTCGACGTCACCGTAGCCGAACATGCCGCCGCAGCCGGTCTTGCCGGTCTGGAGTTTCTGGCCGGCATTCCGGGTTCGATCGGCGGCGCTGTCCGCATGAATGCAGGGGCTTACGGATCGGATCTTGATGCCATTCTCGAATGGGCCGAAATCCTGACAGAAAAAGGCGATCTGCGCCGCCTCTCACATGACGAACTGGGCTTTGCGTATCGTCATTCGGAGCTTCCAGAAGGCAGCGTGGTGATCCGGGCCTGCCTGCGTGGGACACCGGACGAGGCAGACGCCATCCGGAGCCGCATTGCGGACATCCGGGCCTCCCGCGAAGCCTCGCAGCCCGTACGCGCACGAACCGGCGGCTCCACGTTTCGCAACCCGGAAGGTCACAAGGCCTGGCAGCTGATTGACGAAGCCGGATGTCGCGGCCTTCAGATCGGAGATGCGCAGGTCAGCGAAAAGCACTGCAATTTTCTGCTCAATCTGGGACAGGCCAGCAGCGCGGATCTGGAAACGTTGGGAGAGAGCGTGCGAGAGAGAGTTCTGGCACGCAGCGGCGTCAGCCTGCACTGGGAAATCAAACGGATCGGACGTCATTCCGAAGGAGACCAGACGTCATGAAAGTCGCAGTCCTGCTGGGCGGAACATCCAACGAGCGCCCCGTCAGCCTCGTCAGTGGCGAGGCCGTGATCAACGCCCTGCGCGAGACGGGTCACGACGTCACGCCGATCGACGTCGGCCCGGATATTGCCGCGACAATCGCCAGCCTGAAATCCACAGCACCGGACGTCGTCTTCAATGCGCTGCACGGCCCGCGCGGCGAGGATGGAGCCATTCAGGGCGTTCTGGAATGGCTCGGCCTGCCTTACACGCATTCCGGAATCCGGGCCTCTGCCGTCGCGATGGACAAAGGCGCCACGCGGATCCTTCTGGCCGCCGCAGGTCTGCCCGTGGCACAGGGGCGTGTGGTCACGGTCGAGGAACTGGCCGAAGCCGATCCCCTTCCCGCACCCTATGTCATCAAACCGGTCGCCGAAGGGTCATCCGTGGGGGTCGAGATCGTGCGGACGGGCGACAATCGCCGTGCGGAAATCGCGCAGACATGGCGCTTCGGAAAGGACGCACTGGTCGAAAGCTTCATCCCCGGCCGCGAACTGACCGCCAGCGTCATGGGAGACCGTGCCCTCGCCGTCACGGATATCCTGCCCTGCGAAACAGCCGCGTTCTACGATTTCGAAGCCAAATACAAGGCTGGCGGCTCGCGTCATGTCGTTCCTGCAGATATTCCGCAGACCGTGACCGATCGCGCGCTCGACTACGCCCTGCGCGCCCATCGGACGCTGGGCTGTCAAGGTGCGAGCCGTACCGATTTCCGTTATAACGAGGATACCGACACGCTCGTCATTCTCGAGGTCAACACACAGCCGGGCATGACGCCAACTTCCCTGCTGCCGGAACAAGCTGCCTATTGCGGCATTCCCTATCCGGACCTGTGTGACTGGATGGTCCGGGAGGCACTGACGCGCTGATGCGGGAAGACCCGTCCTTTCAGAAAAACGATTTTGTCCGGGAGCGTTATTCCGGGGGCATGCCGCCTCAGGAAGACCGTCCTTCCCGGGCAAAGCTGTTCTGGCGCCGGCAACGGCGGCTGGTCCGGCCTGCGATCGTATTTCTGGTCGTGATGGGTCTGGCAGGGGCCGGTATGCGCCTGCTGTATGACGCTGCCTCGGAAGAACGCTTTGCCCCTCTGCGCGAACGGCTGGTTGCAATGGAGCCATTGCCCATCCGCCATATCGTCATCAACGGCCGCGGCATGACCAGCGAGGCCTCGATCCAGGACGCACTGGGCACGTCCATCGGGCATCCGATTTTCGGCTTCTCCGTCGAGGCTGCCCGCCAGCGACTGGACGAGCTTCCCTTCATCGACCATGCGACGGTTGAACGGCACATGCCCGATACCGTCATCATCACGCTTGTCGAGCGCACCCCGATCGCCGTCTGGCAGGACCGCGGGCATTTCATGCTCATCAACCGCGCCGGTGAAGAAGTTCCCGATCAGGGACTGACGGGAAAAAATGCACAGGCCTTCCTCCAGCTCCCGCTGGTGGTGGGCGAAGGCGCCAATACCGCCGCCGCAGGCGTCATTGATGCCCTCAACCACGAACCGCTGGTCAAGGCTCAGGTCACGGCGCTGATCCGCGTCGGAGGCCGCCGCTGGAATGCGACCCTCAAGGACGGCACCACCGTTCTGCTGCCTGAAGGTGAAGAAGCCGCAGCTTTTGCGCGTCTGGCGCGTTATCAGCAGAGTATGCGCCTTCTGGAACGTCCGGTGCAGTCGATTGATCTTCGTCTTCCGGACAGAATGGTCGTCCATCAGCCCCCGCAGGCCATCCCACCTGCCGAAGGAGCGAAAACCGATCCGTCTCCGTCCTCTCCTCCACCCCCAGCAGACAGCGCGAAGCAGCCATGAATGACCTTACCTCCATGTCAGATCTTCCGGCATTCCGTCGCCGGGGCGGTCTGAGGGGCCGGTCCCTCATCCCCGTCGGCGGCGAGCGTGATGTGAGCGTCAACCGTGTCCCGCGCGACATCCTGCCGCTTCCACCGGAAGAGACGCATCGCAGTATCGCATGGCGTCCGGGCATTTTCGGCGCGCTGGATATCGGCACAACGAAAATGACCTGCCTGATCGGCAAGGGCGAGGCTGACGGCTCCATTCAGGTTCTGGGTCACGGCTGGCGCCGCTCCCACGGCATCCGCTCAGGATCAATCGTCGACATCCGCGAAGCCGAAGCCGCAATCCGGGCCACGGTCGGCCAGGCCGAGGAAGCCGCCGAACGGCGCATGGACTCCCTGGTCGTCAACCTGTCCTGCGGCAGGCCGCTGAGTCGGCTGGTGGACGCCCAGATCCCGATCGGTGGACGGGAGGTAACGGCCGGAGACGTGCAGCGTCTTATTGCGGAAGGACAGGCCCGCGCCTGGATGGAAGGCCGCGAGGTCATCCACACCCTTCCCATCGGGTATGTCGTGGATTCCATTCCCGGCATTGCCGATCCCGTCGGCCACCAGTGCGAAGAACTGGCGACCCGGATGCATGTCGTAGACATGAACTCCAGCGCCCTGCGCACTCTGGATGCCGTTCTGCAACATGCGGAACTCAAGCTGGACGGGCTGGTGGCAAGCCCCTTTGCCTCGGGCATTTCGGTTCTTGCGGCCGAAGAGCGGGAGCTTGGTGTCACGGTTGTGGAAATGGGCGGCGGCACCACATCTCTGGCGGTTTTCTGCGAAGGAAAACTGCTGCACACCGCCCAAATCCGCGTCGGCGGACTGCATGTCACGCGCGACATTGCAGGCGTCCTGTCGACGTCCCTGGAAACGGCCGAACGCCTCAAGACGATGTATGGCGCAGCCCAGATGGGTTCGGACGACCAGCGGGAAATCCTGTCCGTTCCCCTGATCGGGGAAAACAGCGACCGGCTGGTACGTTTGCAGCGTTCCAAGGTCATTTCTGTCATCCAGCCCCGGATCGAGGAAACACTGGAACTCGTCCGGCAGTCGCTCGATAATGCGGGACTGGGCCGGCTGGCCAATGGCAGGGTCGTCCTTACAGGCGGAGCCTCCCTGCTGGAAGGGATCGTTCCCGTTGCAACCCGCATCCTCGGACGCCCCGTACGGATGGGGAAACCCCAGAACATCTATGGCCTGCCCGAGACGGCCGCGGCTTCGGCAGGCTTTTCAACCGCTGCGGGGCTCCTGGCCTGGGCAGCGGGTGCGGATCGGGATTTCGGAGATATTTCCGCACCCGAACCAAGACCTCGCGGACTTGTTAAACGTCTCGTAGGCTTCATACGCAATAATGTATAAGCTATTACAGATCATAACGCCCTCACATGTCGCTTTCATGAAGTTCCGGACCAGATCATGACGCTGAACCTTACCCCTACTCCCAATTCCCACGTTGAGCTGGCGCCACGGATTACCGTGATCGGCGTTGGCGGCGGCGGGACGAACGCCGTCGACAACATGATTGCGTCTGATCTCAAGGGCGTGGAATTCGTCGTTGCCAACACCGACGCCCAGCAGCTTGCCCACTCCAAGGCTGAACGCCGCGTCCAGCTTGGCCCGCATCTGACCCGCGGCCTGGGTGCAGGCGCGAAGCCGGAAATCGGTCGTGAAGCCGCCGAAGAAGCCGCTCAGGAAATCGACCGGCAGCTTGAAGGCGCGAATCTGGTCTTCATCACCGCTGGCATGGGTGGTGGCACAGGGACGGGTGCGGCGCCGGTCATCGCGCGCATGGCACGCGAACGCGGCGTCCTGACGGTCGGCGTCGTCTCGAAACCTTTCAATTTCGAGGGGCGTCGCCGCACGACAGCTGCTGAAAAGGGCATTGCCGAACTTCAGAAGCACGTCGATACGCTGATCGTCATCCCGAACCAGAACCTTTTCAATTCCGCAACGCAGAACACGACATTCCGCGAAGCCTTCCGGATGGCCGACAATGTCCTGAACATGGGCGTTCGCGGCATTACGGACCTTATGGTTTCCCCCGGCCTGATCAATCTCGATTTCGCGGACGTCAAGGCCGTGATGGAAGAGATGGGCAAGGCCATGATGGGTACGGGCGAAGCGTCCAGTGAAGAAGACGCAGAAGACCGTGCCGTCCTCGCAGCCGAACGTGCGATTTCCAATCCGCTGCTGGAAGACGCCTCCATGGCGGGCGCACGCGGTCTTCTCATCAACATCACGGGCGGTGAAGACCTGACGCTTTATGAAGTCAACGCCGCCGCTGACCGCATCCGTGAGGAAGTGGCCGACGATGCAAACATCATCTTCGGCGCGCTGATCGACGAAAAGCTGAATGGTCGCGTCCGCGTCTCGGTCGTCGCAACCGGCATCGACACGCAGCCCTCCCAAGACCCGTCCGCGCCTCCCGAGCACCTTCAGACATCCACGCCGCACGCAAACGCAGCCTCGCAGGCGGCCCCCCGGGAGACATCTTCTTCCCGGGCCAGCGCACCGTCCTTCCAGCCCGGTTCAACCTATGCCGGCGGTCCGCCGCGGCCGAATTTCGCGCTCGACGCTCAACAGGCACCAGCTCACAACACAGCACCCCTGTCTGCGCAGGAACCGCCTGCTCCCGAGCAAGCCGCCCCTGAAAACCAGTCACCCCGGCAGGACAGCGTCCATCAGCCCTCTCCCCGGGCCGGTCTGTTTTCCGACCCGTCCCGCCATGCTCCCCAGCAACAGGCCGAAGCACCCCGCAGCCTGTTCGGCATGGTCACAGGCGCCTTCCGCAGCCGTCCGACCCAGCCGCAACAGGGCCAGCAGCCAGCCCAGCGTGCCGAGCCGAACACACGCGACGGGTATCAGCACCAGGCTCCGCAGCATCCCGAACAGCCCTCCAGCGGCGGCGATGATTCCAACCTGGATATCCCAACCTATCTGCGTCGCTGATCAGCACACCCCTCTTGTGGGCAACACAAGAGGGGTAATATCCGGCAACAATCGTTGACTGGAACCAAAGTCCGGTATCTGTTTTCTAGTCTCCGGAACAAGATTTTTCGGAGGCTTTATGCAGGTGACGCCCAAGCAAGGTATAAGAACGGCGAGTGGCGTTGATACAGCGCGCCCTGAAATGGCGTCAGGTTCTGATGCTTCGTCTTCCCGCCTGGAGCGCACCAGTTCAAAAAACCTGCAGACCACTCTCGCACACCCGATTCACTGTCAGGGGATCGCCCTGCACAGTGGTGTCACGGTCAACCTTCTTCTTTCTCCTGCTTCCGCCAATACGGGGATCAGGTTCCAGCGTTCGGATAAGGAGGGCTCACCCTCTTTCCCCGCGACCTATGACCATATTGTGGATACACGCCTTTCAACGGTTGTCGCGTGTCAAAACGACCCGTCCCTCCGCGTCGCCACGATCGAACACCTGATGGCAGCCCTCAATGCCTGCGAGATCGACAATATCCTGATCACGGTCAGCGGACCGGAACTGCCAGTTCTCGACGGGGCTTCTGACGCCTTCGCGTTCCTGATCCAGTGCGCTGGCCGCAAAATCCTCGATACACCCCGCCAGGTCATCGAAATCCTGCGCAATGTCCGCGTCGAAGGCGAAGACGGCGCTTTTGCCGAACTGCGTCCCGCACAGCGTGGACTCTCACTGGCCATCTCCCTGAGTTTTGCGGCTCAGGCCATTGGAAACCAGCGTTATGCCATGCAGCTTAACCAGCAACGCTTCATGGAAGAGGTCGCTTTCTGCCGGACATTCGTCAATCGTCAGGATATCGAATATCTTCAGAGTATCGGTCTGGCGCGCGGGGGATCACTGGAGAATGCCGTCGTCGTGGATGGAGAAAACATTCTCAACCCCGCAGGACTGAAAATTGAGCGAGAGTTCGCCCGTCACAAATTACTCGACGCTATTGGCGACCTCTATTGTGCCGGACACCGGATGCAGGCGGGTTTTATTGGCCATAAATCCGGCCATACACTCAACAACCGACTCCTGCGCACCGTTTTTTCGGACGCTGCCAACTGGCGCTTCGTCTCCACGGCCCCTGCCCGATCCGTTACAAAAGCCCTGCGCACACGCGTTGCCGCCTGAGACACATGGCAGGTCTTTCGTCAGCGCATTCCCGTGATATAAGACGGGCTTCCACGGGAAGAGCAGGTATGACAAGCAGCACTCAGCGTCATTTTGAAGCATCGGTCACGAATGGTGGTTTCATTCTGAGAGCTGCGGCTGTCAGCGGGCTTCTGCTGCTGTCCGGCTGCTCCATGTTTTCGCATCAGCACGAAAAACCCGCGATTCCAAAAACCGCTGACGCCGAGACCCTGTACAATTACGGAATCGACGCGCTGCATACCGGCCATTACGAACTGGCTGGCGGCGAATTCGAACTGCTTCAGCAGAATTATCCCTATTCCGGCTTCACAGGAAATGCGGAGCTGATGGAGGGATATTCCTATTACCTTCAGGGCGAATACGCACTTTCGGTCCAGCAGCTCGAACGTTACCTCCAGCTGCACCCGACCAGTCCGGACGCTGCCTACGCCTTCTATCTGCGGGCACTCTGCTATTACGAACAGATCGCCAATGTCGAACGTGACCAGCAGGGTACGGTTGAAGCACTGGACGCGCTGGAAGAAGTCATCACCCGCTTCCCCCAGACCTCCTACGCCCGCGACGCCCAGCTGAAGATCGACCTGTGCCGTGACCATCTGGCAGGCAAGGAAATGCTGGTGGGCCGGTGGTATCAGCAGCAGCGCAACTACGAAGCCGCCATGACACGTTATCAGCGCGTCGTGCAGGATTATCAGACAACCAACCACGTCGCCGAAGCTCTCGAGCGTCTCGTGGAAGTCTATCTGTCTCTCGGGCTCAAGGATCAGGCCCGCCAGACAGCCGCCGTTCTCGGCTACAACTATCCCGACAGCCAGTGGTATCGTTATGCCTATAATGATCTTCGGGACAACAAGCTGCTCAATGGCGACCTCAAAAAACCGGTCGTCCGTCCGGGCCAGCCTGACCATCGCGGATTTTTCTCCCGGATGTGGCACAGCGTCTTCTGATACCAGCCCTTTGAAAAAGGGCACTACACTCCCAACATTGCTGTCATGCTGACCCATCTCTCGATCCGCGACGTCGTTCTGATCGAAAAGCTCGATCTCGGCCTTTCCCCCGGTCTGACCGTCCTGACCGGCGAGACCGGGGCGGGGAAATCCATCCTGCTCGACAGTCTGGGCCTGGCCCTCGGAGAGCGTGCCAGCGGTGGCCTCGTGCGCTCAGGCGCCACGCAGGCCAGCGTATCGGCTATTTTTGAAATAGACGCCCGTCATCCGGTTCTTGCCCTGCTCGACGAGCACGGCATCGTCCGCGAAGATCCGTCGGACCCGATCGTCCTGCGACGCATCGTGACGCCCGATGCCCGCTCCCGCGCCTATGTCTGCGACCAGCCGGTCGGTGTTGGTCTGCTGCGTCGCGTGGGCGCCCACCTCGTGGAGATTCAGGGCCAGCACGAACAGATGGGCCTTGCCGACCAGAGCACCCATCTCGATCTGCTGGACGCTTTCGGAATCACCCCGCCACTCCGGGAAAAGACAGCCAGCACCTTCCGGCAATGGGCTGCAGCCCGCAATGCCCTCAAAGCCGCGCGCACCGATATGGAAGCCGCAGCCCGGGAGGAAGAATGGCTGCGTCAGACAGTGGACGATCTGGAACGTCTGGCCCCACAGGAAGGTGAGGAAGACGCGCTCGCCGCCACGCGCGTCAGCCTCCAGCGTGATGAACGCCGTGGTGAAGCCGTTGCCGCCGCCCTGTCAGAACTGACCCCCCGTGACCGCCGCTCGTCCGCTCCGGCCGCTGCCCTGCGTGCAGCCAGCCGTGCACTCGCAAGACTGCTGCCGGCACCGACGGAGACGGAAACCCTTTCAGACAGCCACCAGACACAGGCACAGGACGCACTCGACGCTCTTGGAAAAGCCGAAGAGGCCCTTGCCGAAGCGGAGATGCTGCTGAGCCGCCTCGCCGCAGATACGGAAGGCGATCCCCGTCTTCTGGAAGAAACGGAAGAGCGGCTGTTTGCACTCCGGGCCGAGGCCCGCAAACACAATATTTCCGTGGCCGAACTGCCAGCCTTTCTCGCCGCTCTGAAAACACGGCTGAGCGCACTGAACTCCGGAAACGCCGAACTGGCCCGTCTTCAGACAGCCCTGACCGAAGCCCGTCTGGCTTACGAAGACGCCGCGCGCACCCTCTCTGCCGCTCGCCAGAAGGCTGCCGAAAAGCTCGAAAAAGCAGTCAGCACGGAACTGCGCCCCGTCAAGCTCGAACGCGCGCGCTTCATCGTCTCGCTTCTGCCTCTGGACCCCGATCACTGGAACAGTCAGGGCATGGAACAGGCCTCGTTCCTGATCGCAGCCAACCCCGGACAGTCTCCCGGACCGCTCGCCAAAGTGGCATCAGGGGGTGAACTGTCGCGCCTTATGCTGGCATTGAAAGTGGTTCTGGCGGAACGCTCCGACATCGGCACGCTGGTGTTCGATGAGGTCGATTCCGGCGTGGGCGGCGCTACGGCATCCTCGATTGGCGACCGGCTGCACAAGGTTGCTCAGGACGTGCAGGTTCTCGTCGTCACTCATAGCCCGCAGGTCGCGGCGCGTGGCGATCATCACCTGCGAATCGCCAAACGTGTCCGCAACGACCGGACCGAGACCTTGGCGGAACCGTTACCCCATGACGCCCGGCGTGAAGAAATCGCCCGGATGCTCGCAGGCGACATCATTACCGACGCAGCCCGTGGGGCTGCCGACAGCCTTCTTGGACATCAGCTTTCATGACCACTGCCCCAGTCTCCGCCGCCGAGCGTCACGCTGAACTCGAAGCGGACCTCGCACGGTGGGATGAGGCCTATCACGGGCGCGACGAGCCTGAAGTCTCTGACGCCGCCTATGATGCGGCCAGACGCGAACTTCTGGCGCTGGAAGACGCACACCCGGACCTCCGCTCGGAAAACGGCTTCAGCCAGCGGATCGGATCGGCTCCTGATTCCGCTTTCGGGAAATACCGTCACCTCGTCCCGATGCTGTCCCTCGACAACGTTTTCGACCCGGAAGGCTTCGACGGCTTTGTTTCAAAAGTCGGGCGTTTTCTCGGTCTGGACGAACAGCAGCTTCAGGCCCTCCAGTTCGTGGCGGAACCGAAAATCGACGGTCTCTCCATCAGCCTGACCTACGAGCACGGACGTTTCGTGCGCGGCACCACGCGCGGAGACGGTATTGAAGGCGAGGATGTCACCGCCAACCTCCTGACCCTGCACGATATTCCTCATGAACTCCCTGGCACGGCACCCGAGCGTCTCGAAATCCGCGGGGAGGTCTTTCTCTCCAAAAACAGCTTTCTGACCCTTAATGAACAGCAGGTCGCTCGCGGCGCACGTCCCTTCGCCAACCCCCGTAACGCGGCCGCAGGGTCTTTGCGACAGCTGGATGCCGAAATCACGCGCAGCCGACCGCTCTCGCTCTTTGCTTATGCTCAGGGCTACACGTCCTCGCCCGTTGCCACGACGCACTGGGGCTATCTCGAAAAACTGCGGAGCTGGGGCTTCAGGGTTAATCCACTCTCCGAGATGATCGCCCATGCCCGCGACATTCCCGCCTATGTCGACAAGCTGGCCCGTGAGCGCTCTGGGCTGGACTACGATATCGACGGTATCGTCTTCAAACTGGACGATATTAGTCTGCAGGAGCGTCTGGGTTTCGTCGGCCGCGCACCGCGCTGGGCCATCGCCTGGAAATTCCCGGCCGAGCAGGCCATCACCCGCCTTGTGGACATCGAAATCCAAGTCGGCCGCACAGGCGCCCTGACGCCTGTGGCCCATCTGGAGCCTGTGAATGTCGGCGGCGTCATCGTCTCGCGCGCAACACTGCATAACGAAGACGAAATCGCACGTAAGGACGTACGCGTCGGTGATCTGGTCCGTCTCCAGCGTGCCGGAGACGTCATTCCGCAGATTCTCGGCCCAGTATCAGGCGAGGACCCGCGCTCAGAACCGTTCGTCTATCCCGATCACTGCCCGGTCTGCGGATCCCTCGCCGAGCGTGTTCACGGAGAAGCTGTCCGCCGCTGCACGGGCGGCCTGACCTGTGAAGCCCAGGTTGTGGAACGTCTGATCCACATGGTCTCGCGCAATGCCTTCGACATTGACGGCCTTGGCGAACGCAGCATCCGCGAATTCCATGATGCAGGCTATATCCGGACACCGGGCGATATTTTCCGCCTGCGGACCCATGAAGAGGCCCTGCTTCAGCGCGACGGCTGGGGGCGACTATCCGTGGACAACCTGCTCCGCGCGATTGACGAGCGGCGGACAATCCCGCTGACGCGGCTTATTTTCGGCCTCGGCATCCGGCGCATCGGCGAACGCAATGCCCAGCTTCTGGCGCGGCACTACCAGACTTTCGAAAACTGGCGCGACGCCATGCTGGCTTCCCGGCCGGACTCTGAAGAGCGGGCCGCTCTTGGCGCGATCATGGGGGTGGGCGATGCGATTGCCGATGAACTGTCCGCCTTTTTTGCCGAAAGCCATAATGTCGAGACCCTTGATGATCTGACAACGGAACTGACGGAGATCACTCCCGAAGATGCGCCTGTGGAGGGTCACCTCTCAGGCAAGGTCATCGTGTTCACAGGAACAATGACGACCATGAGCCGACCGGAAGCCAAAGCCATCGCCGAGCGACTGGGCGCACAGGTGACAGACAGCGTTTCAAAAAAGACATCACTGGTTGTTCTGGGTGAAAAAGCGGGTTCAAAAGCGAAGAAAGCCGCCGAACTCGGGATCGAAACCACGGATGAGAGCGGCTGGCGCGTACTCGCAGGACTGTAATAGAACTGCAAAATCAAAACCGTGAGAAAGTTGGTAATATTTCACTTTTCCAGGGTATAACGCCTCCCGCATGTCAGTCTCCCCTTCTTCCCAGCATCAGATCGTTCTCCTCCTGCTGGGCTTCGCCGCCACGGTCGCGCTGATTGGCGTCTCCGTCCTGATCTCACTCTCCGAGATCTCCTTTGCCGCGGCCCGCGATGTGCGTCTTCGTTCCCGAGCCGAAGCGGGAGACCCTCGCGCTGTCGCGTTTCTCAAGCTGCGGCGCAACAGTGGTCAGGTCATTACGGTCCTTCAGATCTGTCTGAATGCTGTGGGTGTTCTGGGCGGTATCATCAGCGAATCCATGCTGAGCGACCCGATCGCGGCGGGCTTTCTCGCCATGGGAACAGGCCCGGCGTTAGCCAGCAAGCTGGGTTCGGCCTGTTCCTTTATCCTGATCACGGGCCTTTTCGTCCTGTTTGCGGATCTTCTGCCCAAGCGGATCGCCATGAACGCGCCAGACCGGATCGCGCTCAAGGTTGGCTGGTTTCCTGCCGTCGCCCTGAAAATTCTCTATCCGGCCGTCCTCGTCTTCTCGAAGATATCCGACTGGCTGCTCAAGCTCCTCAAGATCCCGGCCGCCGCAACCGTCGAGCCCGTAACGCCTGAAGACCTGCGGGCCATTCTTGCGGCCGGAACAGCCTCCGGTGTGCTGCTGGAAGAAGAGCACCAAATGATCCAGAACGTGCTCGGCCTTCAGGACCGCGCGGTCACGTCCGCCATGACGCCGCGCGACGAAATCGTTTTTCTGGACGTGCAGGAAAGCCCGGAAAGCCAGCGCGACAAGGTGCGGGTTCGTCCCTATTCGCGCTACCCGCTCTGCGACGGCGGCCTCGACAAGGTCATAGGCTCCATCCGCGCGGAAGACGTTCTGGTTGCCGTGGTTGACGAACCCCAGCCCAAAAGCACCGGCTTAGCTCCCATCGCCAGCCAGATCTTCCGCATGCGGCGCGACGTTTTGTCGCTGCCTGACACACTGAACCTGTGGGAAACCCTGGCCCAGTTCGAGGCTCATTCGGCAGGCTTTGCACTGATCGTCAACGAATACGGCCTCGTTGTCGGTCTCATCACCTACAAGGACATCATGGGCGCCCTGATGGACGGTCTGGTGAGCCCGTTCGAAGAACAGGCCATCGTCCGCCGCGATGACAAATCCTGGCTGATCGATGGCGCAGCTCCCATCGGCGATGTCATCCGCGAACTGGACATCCCCATGTTCGACGATGCCCAGAACTTCGATACGGTCGGGGGCTTTGTCATGAACCGCCTGCGCCGCATGGCGCGCAAGGCGGACAGCGTGCAATCCTCAGGCTTCCGGTTTGAAGTGGTTGACGTGGAAGGCTTCAGAATCAACCAGTTGCTGGTGACACGCCTGAACTGACTTCCTCTCCCGGACGCAGGCTGCTTAGATCATCGCATGATCGATCTCAGCCACTCCGCTCTTATCCTCGTCGATATCCAGAATGACTTCCTGCCGGGCGGCGCACTGGCCGTCCCGGACGGGGACAGGATCCTGGAAGCCGTCAATGCCCTTGCCAGGCATCCATTCAGGGCTGTGATCGCCACACAGGACTGGCACCCACTCCATCACTGTTCCTTCGATGCTCAGGGTGGCCCCTGGCCGGCTCACTGTGTTGCAGGCGGCAATGGGGCTGATTTTCCCAAGACACTCAGATCCGGGCCCATAACGCACATCATACGCAAGGGTGTTCTGCAGGAGCGGGACAGCTATTCCGGGTTTCTCGACAATGATCGTGCAACTTCAACGGGGCTCGACGGGTTACTGAAAGGCCTTGGCATAGACCATGTGGTCATCTGCGGGCTGGCGCTGGATTACTGCGTCATGGCCACGGCGCTGGATGCGGTGTGTTGCGGCTATCAGACGGACGTTATTCCCGAAGCCTGCCGGGGGATTGCCGCTGATCCAAAAGCTACTCTGGAAACACTTGAAAAACAGGGCGTTCGGTTGAAAAGCGTGAATGCCTTCTGAAGGTCACGATCATGAACATAACCAGACTGATTCCTGCCCTACTTGCATGTGCAGCATTCCAGGCCGCCTCGGCGGCGACACCTCCGACAACGGCGGATCTGGCTAACATGCAGGGGTTTCGACAGGCCTATCAGGCTATGGTGACACTGCCATCATGGGTGATGACGGCACATGCGACATCCGTGCCGGTCAGCGATCTCAGCATTGGAGGCAAGCCCTATCTTCTGGGACATATGTGCCGTCAGCATGACTGCGCGGCAGAGCAGCTTGAGGTTGTTTTCGCGAAAGACCATTCAGCAGCCTGGGGGCTGTTGAGCATCAAACGGAATGGGCCATTGAAACAGGATTTCTTAGGCGCACCCGATGCCGAGATGCAGAGGGTTCTTCTCAAAGCCTATCAGGATAATAATCCAGCAGACTGAATTTAAAGGAGAATGGAGCGCCAGCCGTTTTTTTGGAATGGCTGGTGCGCCCTGATGGATTCGAACCATCGACCCACAGCTTAGAAGGCTGTTGCTCTATCCATCTGAGCTAAGGGCGCATCAATGAGGCCATTAACTGGTCGGGGCGCCCGGACTCGAACCGGGGGCCTCTTGTACCCAAAACAAGCGCGCTACCAGGCTGCGCCACGCCCCGAACCGGCCGGAACCTAGGATGTCTGGCCGGTCGAGGCAAGAGGGTTTTTTTATTCGCCTTCGCTTCGTACAAGCGGCGGTACGAAAAGCGGCGCAGTATCCCACGGAAACAGGACCCATGTGTCCTGCGCGACTTCGGTGACATAGTGGTCCGTGAAGGGCTTGCCTTCCGGCTTTGCGTAGAGGCAGGCAAAGACTGCCTTTGGAAGCAGTTCGCGCACAATGCGGGCCGTAACACCCGAATCCACGAGATCGTCCACAATCAGGAAACCATCGCCATCCCCTGCGGCAACAGGCGGTTTGACGACCTTCGGCTCGTGCTGCGTGCCTTCTTCGCCCGCATAGCTGATAACTGAAACACTCTCGATCAGGCGGCAGCCCATTTCGCGGCCAAGAATGGCAGCGGGGATCAGGCCGCCACGGGTAATGGCAACGATTCCACGGAAAGGCCCATGTTTCTGCATGAGGGTTGAGGCCAGAAGGCGCGCATCACGATGGAGCTGATCCCAGGTGACGGTCGCATAATGAACGGTTTGGGGAGTCTGATTGGCTGTCATGATCTTCCTCTGCCTTCCGTCTCGCAATTTTGCAATAAACTTGAGAGCCGGAAGTGCCTAAAGTGCCGCAATGATCGATCCGGCCCTGCGCACCCTTCCCGGCCTTCCGGCACTTATAGTCGGAAGAATTTTCTCCCAGCTTTCCGCGACCACCATGACGATCGCCATCGGATGGCAGATCTATGCGCTGACGCATGACGTTGCCTCTCTGGGCTATCTGGGGCTGGCACAGTTCCTGCCCATGATCCCCCTGACATTTGTCGCGGGGCACGTCGCGGACCGTTTCAACCGGCGCACCATCGTCCTCATCTGTCAGATCTGCGAAATTCTTTCTACGGCTGCCCTCGCGGTTGCCGCCGCATGCCACGTCCTGACAACAGGGGGCATCTATGCATTCGCAGCCTTCTATGGCGTTCTGCGCAGCTTTGAGATGCCCTGCCAGCAGGCATTTCTGCCTGCCATCGCACCTCCATCCCTTCTGCCCCGCGCGCAGGCGCTGCTCTCCTCGCTCTTCATGACCGCATCCATCGTCGGCCCTAGTCTTGGTGGCCTGCTTTACGGCATCGGGCCGGTCGTCTGTTATGGCCTCTCGACCATCGGGTTCGCGGTGGCTTTCTCAGGAACATTTTCCCTGAAGTTGGTGCACACCATCCCACCCAAAGAGCCGGTCACATTCGCCTCGGTTTTTGCGGGGCTATCCTTTCTCAACAGACGTCGTGACCTGTTGGGCGCTATTACGCTTGATCTGTTCGCCGTGCTTCTGGGAGGCGCTACAGCCATGCTTCCGGTTTATGCGGACGGAATCCTGCATGTCGGTCCGGTCGGGCTAGGCCTGCTGCGTGCCGCTCCGGCGATTGGCGCGCTGATGATGTCCTGGGGTCTGTCCCGCTACCCTCTCAAAGGCCGTGCGGGCCTTGTGATGTTCGTGTCGGTCGTCGTGTTCGGGGTGGCGACGATTGTTTTCGGAGCATCCCACACGGTTTGGCTCTCGATTGTCGCACTGATGATCCTCGGCGCCTCCGATGTCATCAGTGTCGTGATCCGTTCCTCGCTGATCCAGCTTGCAACGCCGGATTCAATGCGTGGACGTGTTTCAGCCGTGAACACGCTGTTCATCGGATCCAGCAACCAACTTGGCGAATTTGAGAGCGGAATGCTCGGAACGGCAATCGGACCGGAAGCCGCCGTGATCGCGGGCGGGGTCGGCACCATTCTGGTGGCGGCCGCCTGGGCGCGGCTTTTCCCGCGACTATGGGCGCTGGATCGCCTGGAAGACGTCTTCCCAGAGGAACAGTAAGGCCTGAAACGCAAAAAGCTCCCGAAAGGGAGCTTTTTATTGCGGTCGAAGCAGCTTTTCAAAGGAAATGCTGGCTCCCGAAGTAGGACTCGAACCTACGACCCAGCGATTAACAGTCGCTTGCTCTACCAACTGAGCTATTCGGGACCGGCGAGGTGGTATGTAGCCAAATGGTCGGGGTCGGTAAAGCCCCTAAATGAACTTTTTTTGGAGATTTTTTCGTTTTTCTTCAAAGACCTGAGAAAAACCGTCATTTTTCAGAGCTCTTCACGCCCCCGCGTTGCAAGCTGATCCACGCGTTCGTTGTTTTCGTCGCCCGAATGCCCTTTGACCCAGAGCCATTCAATCTCGTGCGGCTTCGCAGCTTCCAGAATACGCTGCCACAGATCCATATTGGCGACAGGGTCCCCTGCCGCATTCCGCCATTTCCGTCGCACCCAGCCCGTATGCCAACGGGTAATCCCATTCCGCAGATATTCGCTGTCCGTATGCAGCGTCACGATACAGGGACGTTTGAGCGCCTCCAGCGCCTCGGCTGCGGCGGTCATTTCCATACGGTTGTTGGTCGTCTCCGGATCACCACCCAGAAGCTCTTTTTCCTGACCACGGCAGACCAGAAGTGCGCCCCAGCCACCAGGGCCGGGATTGGGTTTGCACCCGCCATCCGTCCAGATTTCAACCTGAGGCCGCTCCGCAGAGGCCTCAGACATGGGAAACACCTGCAAAATGGCGCAGGCGCACCAGATAGGCCAGCGGGTCCTTGCGGGTTACAAGCGCATTGGCGGGGGTGTTGATCCAGTCATACAGGCGCGTCAGAAGAAAGCGGATCGAAGCCCCCTGACACAGGAGGGGAAGCGCCGATTTCTCCGCCTCGGTCAACGGACGAACGCTCTCATAGCCCTGGAGAATGGCCACAGCAAATGACGGTGCAAACGTCTTTTCGTCACGGAAGCACCAGGCATTCAGGCAGATCGCCAGATCGTAAGCCAGAAAATCCGTACAGGCGAAATAGAAGTCGATCAGACCCGAAACCTGCCCGTTCTGGAAGAAAACATTATCCGGAAACAGATCCGCATGGATCTGCCCGCGCGGCAGCTCATCCGGTAGCGGCCATGCCGCTTCGATCCGCTGAAGCGCGCCCCGGACTTCAGCCGTCAGACCGGGGGATAATGCGTCTCCACTCTCACCACAGCTTTCGAGCAGCGGCCCCCATGCCGCCGGAGACAGCGCATTCGGACGAACGGCACTATATCCTTCGCCAGCAATATGCAGCCGGGCCAGCGCCTTGCCGAGTTCCAGACACAGCCCTGCATCGAGCTGGGTTGCAGACACACCGGGAAGAAAAGTCGTGATGGCAGCCGGACGGTCTGCGAGAGTCCGCAGCGCCGTTCCACTCCGGTCCGATACGGGAAGGGGGCAATTCAGCCCCCTGCCCGCCAGATGCTGCATGAGCCCCAGAAACCACGGAAGCTCACTGGCATTCACCCGACGCTCGAACAGCGTGAGAATAAAATCTCCCTCTGTCGTACGGAGGAGGAAATTGCTGTTTTCGACACCTTCGGCGATGCCATGAAACGAGACCAGAGTGCCGATCGCGTAAGTGCCAAGAAACGCCTCAAGCGTCTCGGCCGCCAGTTCCGTATAGACGGCCATGAGAAATCAGTCTTCCTCGCCAGCCAGCGGGCCGGGCAGGCGGAAATTGATGTTCTCTTCCTTGACGATCCGCTCTTCGATCTTGAGCGTGTATTTTTCGGCCAGAGCCGTCACCATTTCCTGCACGAGGCTCTCTGGAGCGGACGCACCGGCACTGATGCCCAGCGTTTCCACGCCTTCAAGGACGCTCCAGTCCAGATTCTCAAGCTTCGGCACCAGAAGCGCACGACGCGCGCCAGACCGCTCGGCCACTTCCCGCAGGCGCTGCGAGTTGGACGAGTTGGGCGAGCCGATCACGATCACCAGATCGCTCTCGGGGGCAATCGCCTTCACCGCTTCCTGACGGTTGGTCGTCGCATAGCAGATGTCTTCACGCTTCGGCCCCTCGATGAGCGGGAAGCGTGAGCGCAGGATGTCCACGATCTCGGCCGTATCATCGACCGACAATGTGGTCTGCGTGATGAAAGCCAGCTTCGCAGGGTCTTCCGGCTGGATCGTGCGGGCTTCTTCCGCATCATTGATGAGCGTGACGGCACCCGGCGGAAGCTGTCCCATCGTGCCGACCACTTCCGGATGGCCCGCATGGCCGATCATGAGGATGTGGAGCTGGTCCGGGCCACCGCCCGCGAAGTGACGTTCGGCCTCACGATGCACCTTCGAGACCAGCGGGCACGTCGCATCCAGATAAAGCAGGTTACGGCGCTGGGCTTCTGCTGGAACGGCCTTGGGAACGCCATGCGCCGAGAAAACGACATGTCCGTCTTCGGGGACCTCGTCCAGTTCCTCGACGAAAATGGCACCCTTGGCTTCAAGTCCTTCAACGACCGTCCGGTTATGGACGATCTCGTGACGGACATAGACCGGAGCGCCATAACGGCGAAGGGCCTCTTCCACAACACGGATGGCGCGGTCCACACCGGCACAGAATCCCCGCGGACCGGCGAGCAAAACGCGGAGGGTTGGAGGAGCGTCCACACCATCGGTGCGGGCAGGAGCGAAAGTCGTCTGTTCTGACATGGTGTTCCCCAAGCGGGCGGAGTTCGATATGTAGGACCAGTATCGACCGGATTGCCGCTCGTCGCAACGTCCGGGCCTCTTTGCCGAGCCTCTTTGTAGGAGTTTCTTCAGCTGATGCCAGCCATCCGGCGCTTCGCCTCGCCCCTGTTTGCTCCGGCTTTCGCCCTCCTGGCCCTTTCGAGTCTGGCCGGCTGCGACGAATCCAACCAGAGTTTCTTCGCACCTGCCTGTCCGGCCCTCGATATCCCGGGATCTGCAGCGGACCAGTTCGTCTATGACGGCAAGAGCGCGGATATCGGAAGCCTCGTCAGCCATGCGCAGATCACCTCCCTGTCCGGAGACTGCGAGCGGGGCCCAGAAGGACCGCACGGCCACCAGACGGTGCGCACACGCCTGAGCCTTGCCATGAACCTGACCCGGGGCCCGGCGGCGACCAGCGGTATGATCGACGTGCCATATTTCATCGTCATCATGCGGGACGGCAAGATTGTGGACAAGAAAGTCTTCACGGACACCTTCCGCTTCCCGCCCAATGTCAGCACACAGTCTGTCCGCACGGACCTTCGCCTGATTGACCTTCCCGCCACCGACAACATGGCGCAGGAAAATCCTTATACGCTCGAGATCGGGTATCAGCTGACACACGGCGAACTGGGCTATAATCGCGAGCATCTGGCCCCGGTCGCTTTCCACAGCCACACACAGTAAAATTACGTCAGGAAAAATATGTCGGGGCTGAGGCCTTAGCCCCGGCATGCAGGCACAGCGGGCTGCCCTGTGCCTGACATCATTTCGGAACAGAAACACATGGACAATCGCGAACTGACCCTCCGCGGGATTATTCTCGGAGCCCTCATCACGGTCGTCTTTACGGCAGCAAACGTCTATCTGGGCCTGAAGATCGGTCTGACTTTCGGATCATCCATTCCAGCCACCATCATCTCGATGGCCATCCTGCGCCTCATGGGCGGCGGGACAATGCTGGAAAACAATATGGTCCAGACGCAGGCTTCTGCTGCCGGTACTCTATCCTGCGTGTTTGCGGCCCTGCCGGCTCTCATCATGGTCGGATACTGGCATGAATTTCCCTATGCCATCACACTGCTGCTGACGATGGCAGGCGGCATGACGGGGGTTGTTTTCACCATCCCGCTACGCCGGGCGCTCGTGAGCAATTCCGATCTGCCCTACCCCGAAGGCACGGCCTGTGCGGAAATCCTGCGCGCTTCTTCTCCGGAAGGCGATGCGCGAAGCCTGAAATCCCTCACCCTCGGTACAGTCGTCTCGGGTGTCGTGGCGTTTGCCACATCGGGACTGCGCCTCCTGTCGGACGGGTTTTCGGCGGCCACCGTCGTCGGATCATCGGCATTCCGTCTGAACGGAAGCTTTTCTCTGGCCCTTCTGGGCACCGGCTATCTGGTCGGCATCGGGGGCGGTATTGCGATGCTGCTCGGGGTGTTTCTGGCCTGGGGCATCATGGTTCCGGTTCTGGGACATCTTTCGCCGTCAGCCACACCGCTAACCGAAGCATCGGGTCTCTGGCTGCACAAGGTCCGTTTCATCGGCGCCGGGACCATTGCGATTGCAGCAGTCTGGACACTGCTCGCGCTTGCCCGTCCAGTCGCACAGGGACTGAAAGAAGCGCTTTCCGTCACCCATCTGGCAAACGGCGATGACAGCGATCGCGATCTGGCACCTCGCACACTGATTGCCCTGTGTGCAGGGCTGGCAGTGCTGCTGGCAGGGCTGTTCAGCTATTTCCTGTGGCCCGTCATGCCGCATGGTGGCGCTCTGGGAACACTGGTCGTTCTGGGACTGATCGCCTGTTTCGGGCTGGGCTTTCTGGTCGCCAGTGCGTGCGGCTACATGGCCGGTATCATCGGGTCGTCGTCGTCACCGATATCCGGCGTCGGGATCATCGCCATCATTGCCATTTCGGTTGCCCTCTGGGGGCTGGAAAGCAGTGGCGTCCTGACGGTGGAACAACGCCCGATCGCCATTGCGTTCGGATTGTTCGTCCTCTCCGCCATCACCGCCTCGGCCGCCGTCTCCAACGATAACCTTCAGGACCTCAAGACCGGTCAGCTTGTCGGCGCAGCGCCCTGGAAACAGGAAGTTGCCCTGCTGATCGGCTGTGCCGTTGGCGCGATCGTCATCCCTTGGGTGCTTCAGGTGCTGTATCAGGCCTACGGCTTCGTGGGCGCCATGCCACGCACGGGCATGGACCCGACGCGCGCACTTGCCGCACCACAGCCCGCCCTGATGGCCGCCATTGCAACCGGCATCCTGACGCATCAGCTTGACTGGCTGATGCTGGAAATCGGAGCAGCGCTTGGCGTCTGTCTGGTCATTCTGGATATCGCGCTACATCGCCGGAACCTTGCGCTCCCGCCTTTGGCCGTGGGGATGGGCATCTACCTTCCGGCGGATGTCTCGGTCACCATCGGGATCGGTGCGGGGCTTGGCTGGCTGTTACGTCGTTTCCCCAAGGACCAGGGAACAATGATCGCTTCAGGCTTCATTGTCGGAGAAAGCCTGGTCGGCGTGGCCCTTGCCGCAATGGCGGGCGCCACGGGAAGTTCCGAGACACTGGCGCTTCCCGTCCCGGCCCTGCTGAATGCCGGGCTGGGCTGGGCGGTGTTCTGTGGTGTTTTACTCTGGTTCGGACGTCAGGTCAGACATTCAGAGTAAAAGCCTGCTTTTAGAAAAACGTCAGATCAGGCCTTGACCCACCACTGCACAGGTTCCTGCTCGGCACCCTCGGCTTGTGGCATCTCCACGACTTGCGGAGCGGCCTCCTTGCGGGGGCGCCCAACCGGGCGCGGGGTGCGGCGTGCCGCTTCGGCGGCCTGCTCGCGCGCCTGATGAAGCGACGCCTTGAGTGTCTGGATCGTGTCCTGATTCTCGCGTAGTTCGCGGTTCAGTTCGCTGATCTGGATTTTCGCATGAGCTTCGCGTGTCTCGAACGCCTTGAGCTGGGCCCGGACATCCGTCAGGCTCCGCTCGGCTTCTTCCCAGCGACGCTGTTCACGCTTGACCGACTGACGCAGGCGCTCAAGTTCTTCCTGATCATCCTGTCCGGCATTGCGTGCCGCGATCCCACGACCGCCCTGATGTTCGACCACGACCTGTCCGTCACGCACGAAGCGGCGACGGCGTTCAGCGGTTGGGGGAACCGGTCGTGATTTGGGAGTACGGGAGGACGCTCCAGCACCGAGACGGGCAAGAGCCTGTCGCAGTTTATCTTCTTCGTTAACCTGATGCTCGTCCTGCATTCTGTATTCTTCAACCAATATGATATTTATGGATTTTCCCCTGCTGAACAGGCCTGCCGAAAGGCAGAAAAGCTGACCGGATTTGAACCCGCTCAGCAGCCACATGTCCTGACAAGGATATGAAAAGTCGACTCGTCTGGAAGAACCCCAGCGTTCTGACGAAGATTTTCTAGCACTTCACGTGCATTCTGTCATCAGGGCAATAAGCGGATATTTATATTTTCTTCTGATTCCAGCGTCCCGGCGACCAGAGAATATCCGTTTCACCATGATTGTTGGCATGGCGCGCAAGAATAAAGAAGTAATCGGACAATCTGTTCAAAAAACGAAGTCCGTCTGCCGGTCTCTGCTCCAGTACCGCCACACGTCGTTCGGCCCGGCGCGCAACGGTGCGGACGAGATGCGCCTGCGCCGCGACGGGGCTGCCACCTGGCAGAACAAAGCTTCTGAGTTCCTGCTGGTGACGGCGCAGATCCTCAAGACGGACTTCCAGCCATGCAATGGCCTCCGAGGGCAGGCTGGGGGTACGTTCTGGGTCAGGCAGGCACAGGTCCGCACCAAGATCGAACAGGCAGGACTGGATCTGACGGATTTCGTCTTCAAGCACAGCCATCCGGAAATCCTGCGCCATCGAACAGCACAGAATTCCCAACTGGGCATTCAGTTCGTCCACAGTCCCCATCGCCTCGATCCGGTCTGAAGACTTGGGGACGCGTGTACCGTCCCCAAGAGACGTCTGCCCCCCGTCTCCACCCCGTGTCACGATCCTGTCGATGCGGATAGTCATGACCTGCCTATACCCTCCGCGCTATTTTCAGCGGCTTCTTTTGTGCTTCGCGTGATGACCGATGCTGCGATCGCCCATCAGGTCGCGGGCGCGGGACGTGTGATCCGTCAGCATCTTGTCCGTGTCCTTGGCAAGGGTCTTGATGTCCGGCGAGCCGCCCGAAGCCTGAGCCGTCGCGATGGCCTTGCTCAGATCCGGTGTCCGGATACTGACGATATCGCGCAGGAACATACGATCAAACGCGGCACCGTAAAGATGGGAAAACGACTCGACATGTTCCTGATCGGCCGCGTCAATCTTGGCGGCAACCGTCAGGTTGGCGTCTGAGGCGATCTTGGAGACGGCTTTCTGATTGGTCGTATAATCACCCTGAACGGTCGAGCCGAATGCTTTTACCACGTCACTGTTGCTATGGGTCGCGGCCAGCGTCGCAATAGCGATCTGGGTCTGGTCCATCTCGTCCACCTGCTGGAGGAACGCCGCATCTGCTGTCGTCAGCTTGTAGGTCGAAGCGACGCTCGGCAGCGCCGGCGCCGGAGGGGCATCGGGAGCATTACAGGCCGCAAGACCGGCCAGAAGGCCCGCAGACAGACACAGGCGGAGATACGAAACAGTCATCGAAGCTTCCTTTTTCAAACGCGCCTGCCCTGAAAAGACAGGCCGCGACAGACTGACAATGCACTCATGACAGTCTCTCATTCGCTGTTCAGACAACACATGATACATTCACGGCATGTCCGCAAACCCCATCCAGCCCCGCACGTCAGTTCTGCTTCGGGGCAGTTTCATTTTCGCTGCCCTCTCCGCAGCGTCCGGCGTCATGCTTGGCGCCTTGTCCGCCCATCTGCCGGACCGTCTGTTTGCCGTTCCGGGCGGCAGGGCCATGCTGCATTCCGCAGTTGAAATCCAGATGTGGCACGCACTCGGGCTTTGCCTGCTTTCCCTGAACGCCGCGCGCCTGTCGCCGCGCCTGATCCGCATGGCATGTCTGTGCATGGCGATCGGCATGGTTCTGTTCTGTGTTCCCGTCACCCTGCTCGCGCTGTTTGACCTGAAGCTGGGCCCCGTCTCGATTGGCCGGATCGCGCCTTATGGCGGGACAATGCTCATACTTGCGTGGTGTCTGGCAGCCGTTTCCGCCCTGCGGGTCAGGCCCGGTTTTTTCTGAGTTTCCGAAAGATCAGGAAGCCAACGGACTGGACAACAAGCGCCAACAAAAAGCAGACAACCATGATTCCGGTCAGGATCAGTTGCTCGCGCCCGACCCCCGATTCAATATGAAACAGGCTGTAGAGTTCCTGCCAGACGGACGTTCCAGCGATATGCTGCGCAGCTTTGATGGCCGGTTGCCAGAAACGGAAGACCGATGCGAAAGCAAGCGTCAGCGCCACGAGGACTGCAGTCCGGATCAGGGTTTCCGTAACACTGACTTCGCGGGGAGATGCTGCTTGCGGGCGGGGTACTGCTTTTTTCAAACGCATGACCTTTCCTGAAAATTGGGCTTTAATCATCTGTTCCTGTCATTCTGCGTTATGGCATGCAGAGGACAACATCAATGAAAGCCTTTTTCATGAACCGTTCCCTTCTTGCCGCCGGCCTTGGTCTGGCCCTGACTGCAACCCTTCCGGCACATGCCGCGTCCACAACGCCAGCAGTCCCTGCCCCCAAACTGACCGAAACATCCGCTCCTCCCGTCGCCGAACCCTATCCTGACACGGCTGTGGCGCACGAGCAGGTGGAACAGGCCTTCGCGCTCGCGCAGAAGACGCATCGCAAGGTTCTGCTCGATTTCGGTGGCAACTGGTGTCCGGACTGCAAGATGCTCAGCGGCATTTTCGCGCTGCCTGACGCGGCACGCTGGCTGGATAGCCAGTTCGTAGTGGTGCCGGTCAATGTCGGGCGGATCAACACCAATCTCGATCTGGCGGAACGCTATGGCGTGACCATCAAGTCTGTCCCGACCGTCATTATCGTTACCCCGGAAGGCCATGCCCTGAACGGTGACGGCTCCAAGGCGCTTGGCAATGCCCGCAGCATGTCTCCGCAGGCTGTCCTTGACCTCATTTCCGACTGGAACAAACGCGGCTAAGTCCCTGAGGCTCCGGCTTTTTCCGGAGCCTCATCTCATCTTCAGAGCGCGAGCACCTGCTCGGCTTCATGAACGACTTCAGCCAGAACATCGGCTTCGAACGGAGAGGTCAGCCCTGCTTCGGACACAAGTTGTGCAAATGGCTTGGAGCCTCCCTCGGCACAGAGCCTGCGGTAAACTTCCAGCGTCCCTTCCCGGTCAAGACGAGATCCCAGCCACAGTTGCAGCGCACAGCACTGCGCCAGCGCGTAGTCGATATAATAGAACGGCAGCCGGTAGATATGAAGCTGGGCCTGCCAGCGGCCACCCTTTGCAGGATAGGCCAGATCGCCCCAGTCCCGCCAGGGCATGTAGAGTTTTTCAAGCCGCTGCCAGGTCTGATGCCGCTCTTCAAGCGTCATGTCCGGATGAGCATAAATCTCGTGCTGGAAGTGATCCACGCAGACGCCGTACGGAAAGAACGACAGCGCATCAATCAGATGCATACGCCGATACCGTTCCGCCGCACCGTCCTCGACCAGGTCTCCAATCTGCGGCCAGCTCAGGAATTCAAGGCCCATGGAATGGATTTCCGCCGCTTCCATGGTTGGCCAGAGTTGGTCGATCCACGGCAACTCACGGCTTTTCCAGTTCTGGAACGCGTGGCCCATTTCGTGGGTGAAAACGCCGATATCGTTATGGGTGCCGTTAAAATTGGCGAAGATATATGGTGTCCCAACTGTCGGAAAAGACGTGCAGAAGCCGCCACCTGCCTTCCCCTCGCGGTTTTTCAGATCGAGATACCCAAGATCGCGCATCTGGACATAGAAATCCGCCATTTCGCCTGAAGGATCGAGGTCGCGGAACATGGTTTCAGCGCGCGCCACCAGCAGGTCATGATCACCTGCAGGCTCGGGGTTGCCCTGAAGGTCAATCAGGGCCTCATCCCATGCCATCACCTTGTCCCAGCCCATTTTCAGACGACGACGCTCCATGAGCGCACTGATCAGGGGCGTGACATACGCCAGAACCTTCTCCCGAAAGGCTGCGACCTGTTCAGGGCCGTAATCCGTTCGACGCATCCGGCGATACCCGAGTTCGATATAGTTCTCGAAACCAAGGGTTTTCGCCATCCGGTCCCGCAGAGCGACCAGTTTGCCGTAAAGGGCATCCAGTTCAGCGCCGTTCTGCTCGAAAAAATCCCAGCGCGCCTTCTCCGCCGCATGACGGACATCCCTGTCCATACCCTGAAGATAAGGCACCAGCCCCGACAGGTTCAGAACTTTGCCATCGAAAGGAATTTTCGCGGCCGCCAGAAGGGCCGTGTATTCTCCTGAAAGGCGGGCTTCTTCTTCAAGATCTGCACTGATGCGCGGATCAAACGTGGTCGTATCGGCTTCCCAGAGCCGCACCACATGCGGTGTTACGATGGCTTCGAGGCCAGCGCGGTCAGGATCGGCCAGCAGGCGCTTTTTGACCGTCACCTCATGATCGGTCGCGACCGGAGATAAGCGGTCCGCATAATCCCGATCGGCCTTGGCCGTCTCATCCTGCGTATTGCGCGAGAACTGGAGGTGCACATGCGAGGCCCAGGACTCATACTCGCGACGGACGGCGTCAAAAGCCTCCAGCGCCTCGACCCGGTCCCCGGCATCAAGCAGCGATGCAATGACATCGTAGCGCGTTTTGAGTGAGTTCTCGTCAGGCCGGGGGAAAGACAGTTCGGAAAAGGGAGGGATTGTCTTCGTCATGATCCAATTCTGACATTCCCCCGCTTCTGCGTCCATGCCCTGCCGCGGCTCCTGTCAGACGGGCTGGATAGCGCCCACGAACTGCGCAATACGGCGACAGGCTTCTGCCAGCTGTTCATCAGACGCCGCAAAGGACAGACGAAGATACGGACTGTATCCAAAGGCCGAACCCGGAACGGTCGCGACATGCGCCTCTTCGAGAAGGGCCTCCGCAAACGCCACATCCGTATCCAGAAGACGCCCCTCTCCGGATGTTCTGCCAATCAGGGCCGCGATCCCCGGATAGGCATAAAACGCACCTTCCGGCATGACGCAGGTCAGTCCGGGCACGTTCTGCAATGCACTAACGACCAGAGCCCGACGGCGCTCATACGTCGCCAGCATCCGTGCAATTCCGTCAGTATCCCCATCCAGAGCGGCAACCGACCCGGCCTGTGCAAGCGTGCAGACACCAGATGTGGAATTGCCCTGAACGGCAATCATGGCTTGGATCAGTGGTACGGGACCGCAGGCAAACCCGACACGCCACCCTGTCATGGCATAGGCTTTCGCCATGCCGTTCACGATCAGGATCCGGTCCGCCAGATCAGGCGCGACGTTCAGCAGGGAGAGGTGTTTGCGGCCGTCGAATGTGAGATGCTCATAGATCTCGTCGCTCATCACGAGAACATGCGGCGCCTTACGCAGCACGTCCGCAATGGCTTCCAGATCCTGTCGTTCAAGAATCGCACCGGTCGGGTTGTTCGGGAAATTCAGAACCAGCCATTTTGTACGCGGCGTAATAGCTTCGCGGATGGCCTCTGGGTCCGGGCGAAAGCCGTTCTCTTCCCGACAGCGGATCTCGACCGGAACCCCACCCAGCATCCGGGTGATCAGCGGATAGCTTACCCAGTATGGTGCGGGAATGATGACCTCGTCGCCAGCTTCCAGCGACGCCATCAACGCATTGAAAATAATCTGTTTGCCACCATTCGCGACCATGATCCGACTGGACGCAACGTCCAGATCGTTATCACGCCCAAACTTGCGGATGATGGCGTGGATCAGCGGTTTTTGTCCGGGAATCGGAGGATACCCGGTATCCCCGGCCCTGGCGGCCGCATAGGCGGCGTCAATCGCCTCCGGCGGCGACGGAAAGTCCGGCTGCCCCAGAGCGAGCGAAATGACATCCGCGCCCTCAGCTCTCAGTTCGCGGGCGCGGGCAGCCATGGCGATCGTTGCAGGCCGGGGCAGCTCCGCAAGGCGTGATGCGATGGTAAAACTCATGAAAGACCCTGACAGAAATTCTGGATCCGGGTGCAGGCCTCAACCAGGAGTTCCGTACTGGTGGCATAGGAAATCCGGAAATATCCCGGCGTCAGAAACGCCGTTCCGTGCACCGCCGCAACGCCGGTTTCTTCCAGAAGAGCCGTTACGAAAGCCTCGTCCCCATCAATCAGGCGGCCGCCCTTGGTGGTCTTGCCCAAGACGCCTGCAATGGACGGAAAGGCGTAAAACGCCCCTTCAGGAAGAGCACAGCTCAGACCGGGCGCATCATTGAGCATACCAATCACCAGATTGCGCCGCTCCTGATACACCTTCACCATATCCGAAATGAAGTCCTGCGGACCGGACACGGCTTCCTGCGCTGCCGCCTGCGCGATAGAACAGGGATTGCTCGTGCTCTGCCCCTGCAGCTTGATGAGCTGTTTCGTGAACTCCACCGGGGCTGCGGCAAATCCAATCCGCCAGCCCGTCATGGCATAAGCTTTGGACACACCATTCATCGTCACGGTGCGTGAACGCAGCCGGGGCTCAACCTGCACGACGGTCTTGGCCACAGCACCATCATACAGAAGCTTGGCGTACATATCGTCGGTCAGGATCCAGATGTCCGGATAGTCCAGCAGGACATCCGTCAACTCCTTCAGGGCGGCCTCATCATATGCTGCCCCCGTCGGATTGCACGGTGAATTGAGGCAGAGCCATTTCGTCCGGGGCGTGATGGCTGCGCGAAGCTGTTCTGCCGTCAGGCGAAAGCCATTTTCGGGGTCAGTCTGGACAATGACGGGCGTCCCATCGGCCAGCGTTACGATGTCGGGATAAGACACCCAAGCGGGGGCTGGAATGATGACTTCATCGCCTGCATTCAGGGTCGAGACCATTACGTTGTAGATAACCTGCTTGCCACCCGTGGAGACGCAGATTTCTTCAGCCTTGTAGTCCAGATCAAAGTCGGCGTTCAGACGGGCCGCGACAGCCTTGCGCAGTTCGAGCGTCCCTGGAACATCCGTATATTTTGTCTTGCCGGCCTCGATCGCCCGGATTGCCGCACGCTTGATGAAATCGGGAGTATCGAAATCCGGCTCCCCCGCAGAAAGGCTGATGATATCGCGGCCCTCTGCTTTCAAAGCGCGGGCTTTCTGGGTCACGGCAATCGTCTGACTGGGAAGAATGCGGTTCAGACGGTCGGCAATAAAGGACATGACAGGGTTCCGGATCATTTCGATGACGCGATCCTAGGCATGTTCCAACAGTTTTGACCACAGGCAGCCGGGCTGCGATCAACAAAAAAGGCGCCTTCCCTAAGGAAGGCGCCTGATATGTGTCAGACAGGTCCCGTAAAAGGTCAGGCGAGCTTTTCCATCTCGCGCAGCACGGCCTGTCCCATCATTTCGGTTCCGACTCGAGCCATGCCGGGAGACATGATATCCCCGGTCCGCAGGCCCGAAGCCAGCACGTTCGACACAGCCGTTTCAATCAGATCGGCATCCTCGGCGCGATTGAGCGAATAACGCAGCAGCATTGCAAAAGACAGGATTTGCGCCAGCGGATTGGCGATCCCCTTGCCTGCAATATCCGGCGCGCTGCCATGAATCGGCTCGTACAGAGCATTGCGCTTACCATCGGCGCGAACCGGGCCAAGCGTTGCGGAAGGCAGCATTCCGAGCGAACCCGTCAGCATCGACGCCAGGTCGGAGAGAATGTCCCCGAACAGGTTGCCCGTTACAATAACGTCGAACTGGTTCGGGTCACGCACGAGCTGCATCGCGCAGTTATCGGCCAGCATATGCGAAAGCTGGACGTCGGGATATTCGCGCTTGTGAATGTCGGTCACGACCTCCTTCCACAGAAGGCCGCTTTCCATGACATTGCACTTCTCGACCGAACACACGCGGTTGTCGCGCTTGCGGGCCAGGTCGAACGCCACGCGAGCCACACGCTCGATTTCGGACGTCGTGTAAACTTCCGTGTTGATACCGCGACGGGAGCCATCGGGCAGTGTCTCGATGCCACGCGGCTCACCGAAATAGATGCCACCAACCGTCTCGCGAACGATCATCAGGTCAAGCCCGCGCACCACTTCAGGCTTCAGCGCGGAGGCGTCAATCAGGGCATCGAACAGCTTGGCCGGGCGCAGATTGGCGAACAGTTCAAGTTCCTTGCGGAGCTTGAGGATCGCAACTTCCGGGCGCTTGTCGAACCCGACATGGCTCCAGGCCGGATCCCCCACAGAGCCAAACAGAACCGCATCAGCCTTGCGGGCCAGTTCAATGACCTCATCGCGGATCGGCACGCCGTGTACGGCAAGCGAGGCTGCACCAACGAGTTCTTCCGTGATTTCAAGCTTCAGTCCGCGATGCGCACTCATCCAGTGCACGATCCGCGCAACTTCGCGCATGACTTCCGGGCCGATTCCGTCTCCGGCCAGAACCAGAAGCTTGTGTGCGTCGCTCATTTCACAGTTCCTATGGTAATTGACGGCACCCACGCACGGCTGGGGCGATGTTCGAAGCTGCTGATTTCGGCATCATGCGCCATGGTCTGACCGATGTCGTCCAGCCCTTCCAGCAACATGTGGCGACGGAACGGATCGACCTCGAACGCGATGGTCTCGCCATTCGGACGTACGATGACCTGACGCTCCAGATCTACTGTCAGACGCGAATTCGAACCCTGACGGGCATCGTCCATCAGTTCGTCGCAGATCTCGCGAGGCAGCGGGATCGGCAGAATACCGTTCTTGAAGCAGTTATTAAAAAAGATATCGGCAAAGCTGGGCGCGATCACGCAACGGATGCCGAAGTCCAGCAGGGCCCAGGGGGCATGTTCACGCGAGGAGCCACATCCCAGATTATCATAGGTAATCAGGATTTCGGCATGCCGGTAGGGCTCCTGATTGAGCACGAAATCCGGCTTTTCATTGCCATCGGCGTCATAACGCTGGGCGGCAAAAGCATTCTTCCCCAGACCGGTCCGCTGAATGGTCTTGAGGAAGCGGGCCGGAATGATCTGGTCCGTGTCGATGTTCTCGGTCGGCATGGGCGCCGCAATGGCGGTCAGTTCCATGAACTTGTCCATCAGACGGTTTCCTTCACCAGTTCACGCACATCGCACAGGTGCCCAGTAACAGCCGCCGCCGCCGCCATGGCGGGCGAGCACAGATGCGTGCGGCCGTCCGGGCCCTGACGGCCTTCAAAATTGCGGTTGGATGTTGAAGCGCAGCGCTGTCCCGGCGTCAGACGGTCCGGGTTCATCCCCAGACACATCGAGCAGCCCGCCTCACGCCATTCAAAACCGGCATCCAGGAACACCCTGTCCAGTCCTTCGGCTTCAGCCGCATGCTTCACCAGACCAGAGCCGGGAACGATCATGGCCCGAACGCCCTCGGCAACATGACGTCCGCGCACCACGTCCGCCGCAGCACGCAGATCTTCCAGACGGCTGTTCGTGCAGGAACCAATGAACACGACATCCACCGGGGTCCCGGCAATTTTCTGCCCGGCTTCAAGCCCCATATAGTCCAGCGCACGCTGGATCTGGGCGGCACGGGCCGGATCCGCAACGTCCGACGGAGACGGCACGGAACCATCGATCGGTAGAACGTCCTGAGGGCTGGTGCCCCACGTGACGGACGGGATGATCTCTTCAGCGGCCAGCGTGACTTCCGTGTCGAAATAGGCGCCTTCGTCAGACGCCAGACTGCGCCAGTAGTCACAGGCCTGATCGAACGCCTCACCCTTCGGGGCAAACGGGCGGCCCTTCACATAAGCGAAGGTCGTCTCGTCAGGAGCAACCAGACCCGCACGCGCACCGGCTTCGATGGACATGTTGCACAGCGTCATACGCCCGGCCATATCCAGATCACGGATCGCAGATCCTGCAAATTCAATGACATGCCCGGTGCCGCCAGCGGTGCCAATGCGCCCGATGATGGCCAGCATGATGTCCTTGGCCGTCACACCGGGGCCGACCTTGCCTTCAACCGAGACGCGCATATTCTTCGCGGGTTTCTGCAGGATCGTCTGGGTCGCGAGCACATGCTCGACCTCGGACGTGCCGATCCCGAACGCCAGCGACCCAAGGGCGCCATGCGTTGACGTGTGGCTGTCGCCGCAGACGATCGTCATGCCCGGCAGAGAGATGCCCTGCTCCGGCCCGACAACATGCACGATCCCCTGAGAGGCGGAACGCAGCGGAAAATAGGGAATGCCGAATTCGGCAACATTCTTCTCAAGCGTTTCGATCTGGAGGCGGCTCTGCGGCTCCTCGATCGGCTTGGAACGGTCGGACGTGGGGACATTGTGATCCACCACGGCCACCGTGGCATCCGGACGGCGCACGCGACGCCCGGACAGCCGCAGACCTTCAAAAGCCTGCGGACTTGTCACCTCATGAACGAGGTGCCGGTCGATGTAGAGGATGCACGTCCCGTCCTCGAGACGTTCGACGACATGATCGTCCCAGATCTTGTCAAAAAGGGTTCTGGGCGAATTGGTAACGGGCATCCTGTCTCTACTCCGAACGGTTTAGGAAGCGGCCTTGCTGTCCGCCTTCGGCAGATCGCGGGGACGCTCGGCAATACGGGCGGACTTGCCCGAACGGCCACGCAGATAATACAGCTTCGCGCGACGGACCTTACCGCGACGCACAACTTCGATGCTGGCGATCGACGGTGCGTACAGCGGGAATACGCGCTCCACGCCTTCACCGTTGGAGATCTTGCGAACCGTGAAGTTGCTGTTCAGGCCCTTGTTGGAACGGGCGATAACAACACCTTCGAAGCTCTGAACACGCTCACGCGTGCCTTCGACAACGCGGACGCCAACGCGGACCGTGTCACCTGCAATGAACTCGGGAACAGCGCGGACGCCGGAAAGACGCTCGATCTCGCGCGCCTCATACTGCTGGATAATGTTCATGACCAAACTCCTGAAAACAAAACTTCAATGGACCTGCTGTCGTGCCAGATACGCATCCCAGAGGTCCGGGCGGCGCGCCTTCGTGACGGCGATTGACTGTTCATGGCGCCAGCGGGCGATGGCACCATGGTTGCCGGAGAGAAGAATGTCGGGCACGTCCCGCCCGTCCCACACTGCCGGCTTGGTGTACTGTGGATATTCAAGAAGCCCTTCGGCGAAGCTCTCGTCCAGACCGCTGACATCCGACCCCATGACGCCGGGAAGAAGACGGACGCATGCATCCAGAAGAGTCAGGGCAGGAATTTCCCCCCCTGACAGCACGACATCGCCCATGCAGAGCTGTTCGATATCGTGCTTTTCCAGAACGCGCTCGTCCACGCCTTCAAAGCGCCCACAGAGAACGACGACCCCCGGTCCGGACGACAGGCGCTCCGCATCTTCATGCGACATGCGCTTGCCCCGTGGCGTCGGGTAGACGACCGGACGGCCATCCAGCGCGGGAAGCGCCGAGAGGGCCGTATCCAGAACGTCTGCCCGCATCACCATGCCGGCTCCGCCACCGAAAGGCGTGTCATCGACGGCCCGGTGACGTCCCAGTCCATGCTGGCGCAGATCGTGCGCTTCGCAGGACCAGATCCCCCGCTCCAGCGCCCGGCCCGCAAGGGAGAACCCCAGCGGCCCCGGGAACATGTCGGGGAAAAGGGTCAGGATGTCCGCGCGCCAGCTCATGCCCGCACCTGGACCTCGCCGGAGAGATCCCCCTCGACCTCGACTTCAACAGGAGGGACAAGAACCACTTCCCGTTTCGCAAGATCCACATGGGGAACACAGGCCAGCGTGAACGGCACGATCAGACCACGATCCACTTCGAGGCTGACGCCTGCGCCGTAATCGTGAACCACCGACACCGTCCCGAGAACTTCTCCGTCTTCCGAGACAGCCGTCATACCGATCAGATCGGCATGATAGAATTCGTCGTCTCCGGTTTTCGGAAGAACGGTCCGCGGAACATACAGCTTCGCATTGACCAGACGTTCGGCGGCCGTACGGTCAGGAAGATCCTGTCCGTCGGCGTCCGTCAGTGCAGCCACGCCTGCCGAAATCCAGCGGGCCGTCCACGCCCTGCCCTGCCCGTCATGCAACACGCCCAGCGTCTCGACCGAAGCCGGATCATCTGTGGCAGCATGAAGATGCACCAGACCGCGGACACCGTGCGGACGACCGACGGTGGCAATCAGGACATCGCTGTCAGGGTTGAAGCGGGGCACGTCTCGGGCTTCCTGAAAAGCGGCTCAATCAGGCCGCGGCAGCAGCGGCGGCAGCCTTGGCGCGTTCCTGGGCCTTCGCCTTCGGAGCGGACTGCTTGGGCTGCTCGTTGTAGGTCGGCTTCGGAGCCAGGCCTGCATTGCCGAGGAAGCGGGCAACACGGTCCGTGGCGAGGGCGCCGTTGGACAGCCAGTGCTTGATGCGCTCGTCAACGAGACGAATACGGTCGGCGTGATCGGCCGGCAGCATCGGGTTGTAGGAACCGACCTTCTCGATGAAACGGCCATCACGCGGGCTGCGGCTGTCAGCAACAACGATGTGGTAGTAGGGACGCTTCTTGGCACCTGCACGTGCAAGGCGGATCTTGAGGCTCATGAAATACTCCTGAGAGACAGACTTGTAAAAACGGGACGGATCAGACGAAAGGCGGGCGTCCACCGGGTTTCCCCCCGGGACCGCCCATGCCCTTCATCAGATCCGCCAGACCTCCTGCACCACCCATGCCGCGCATCAGGCCACCCAGGCCCATCTTGCTGATGCGTTTCATCATGGTGGACATGTCGTTGAACTGTTTGAGCAGCCGGTTGATCTCCGGAACCGTGGTTCCCGAGCCTGCCGCGATGCGCTTCTTGCGGGACGCCTTGATGATGTCCGGCGTTTTGCGCTCCTGCTTCGTCATCGAGGAAATGATGGCCTTGTGACGCTTGAAGATCGACGTATCGAGCTCCTTGTCACCCAGCATATCCTTGATCTTTCCCATCCCCGGCATCATGCCGAGAATACCGGAAATCGAGCCCATGCGGTTGATCTGGTCGATCTGGGAAACATAATCATCCAGATCGAACTTGCCCGCGAGCATCTTTTTGGCGACGCGCTCGCCTTCCTCGTGATCGAGGGTTTCGGCGGCACGTTCCACCAGCCCGGCGACGTCACCCAGGCCGAGAATACGGCCGGCGACACGCTCGGGATGGAATTCTTCAAGCGCTTCGAGGTTCTCGCCCGAACCGGTCAGCTTGATCGGCGCGCCCGTAATGGCCTTCATGGACAGGGCCGCACCACCGCGGGCATCACCGTCCATCCGGCTCATGACGACGCCGGTAATCCCGACGGCTTCGTTAAAGGCCTTCGCAGTGTTGACGGCGTCCTGACCGGTCATCGCGTCGACGACCAGCAGCGTCTCGGCCGGCCTGGTGAGTGTGCGGATGTCCCGCACTTCATCCATCAGCGCTTCGTCGATGGACAGGCGGCCTGCCGTATCGAGAATGACGACGTCATAACCTTCAAGACGCCCGGTCTCGAGGGCACGTTTCGCGATCTGGACGGGGGACTGACCAGCAATGATTGGCAGGGCCTGAACGCGCCCCGTCTTGGCGTTGACGCGCTCGGCCAGCTGCTGGAGCTGGAGCTGCGCAGCCGGACGCTGGACGTCAAGGCTGGCGAGAAGGACTTTCTTGTTCTCACGACCGGACAGACGCAGGGCAATCTTGCCCGACGTCGTGGTCTTTCCGGACCCCTGAAGGCCCACCATCAGCACCGGAACCGGCGGATTGGCGGACAGGTTCAGCGGCACGGCCCCTGCCCCGCCCAGTGCGTCGATCAGGGCATCGTTGACGATCTTGGCAACGGCCTGCCCCGGAGAAACGCTTTCCAGCACCTCCTGGCCAACAGACCGTTCACGGACCTTGTTGACGAAGTCCCGCACCACGGGCAGAGCAACGTCTGCCTCCAGCATGGCGAGACGCACTTCACGCATGGCCTCGGTGACATCAGCCTCCGAAAGCTTCCCGTTCTTGGAAAGCCCTTCGAGGACACCGGACATCTTGCCTGAGAGTTGATCGAACAACGGGCCACCTTAAAAGCAAACAGAAACACGCCACTGCGCGAGTCTTCGCGAGGTGGCGTGTCCGGAAACAGGGTTGGTCTATATCCTTGCCGCCAGGGCGTCAAGCGATAGACGCAGAAACCTCGGTTTTCAGGGCATGTCGTCCGGTTCACCTTCTGGCGGGTGCCCCATCAGAGCCTTCATCTGCTCATGAAGCGCCTTGAGCTTGTCCATGGTCTCCTTGCCCTGCTGGCGCTGCGCTGGCGTCAGCAGATCATGAAGCTGCTCCATGGTTTCAAGATGCAAAGCTGAGACCTTTGCCTTGAGCGCATTCTCCTGCCCGTTCAGATCCGTAAGCGCTGCACGGTCCAGATCGCCCACAGCACTCAGGGCATCGCGGATCTTGTCCTCGATAGTCCGCCCTTCGAGACGCAGCGCATGCTCGTCCTGATGAGTCTTGTCAAAAATGGCCTTGAGCTTTGTCTTCTGGGCCGCCGTCAGCGTAACGCCCGGAGGGACAGGAGGCATCATATGACCTGGGCCACCACGCGGACCTCCCGGAGGAGGCTGTACCCAGTCAGCCGCATGATGCGCCTGCGCCGAAGCCACAAGAGGGGTTCCCATCAGGCCGAGAGCCGCAATGACGGGAAGAAAAACAGTGGGACGAAGGATCGTCATGGACGTCATATCCTTGGAGGTTATGGCAGCCGGATAACGCACGGGGCGTCTCCATGACATTCTAGATGGCACGCTTCAATGTTGCTGAGTTCCCCCTCCTCCGTTTCAAAGAGTAAGAGCACAAAGTATATGTAACACGACGACTTGACGGCGGATGCTTCCCGTCGCATGTAGCATCCCGATCTGTACAGAATCCTTCAAAGACGAAGTCTGCACGGATGGAGAGGTGGCCGAGTGGTTGAAGGCAGCGGTCTTGAAAACCGCCGTGCGTGGAAGCGTACCGTGGGTTCGAATCCCACCCTCTCCGCCAGATAAAACAAAAATTCCCAGACTTTTCAGAAGGTTATTTGATTTGTCGAAATTCATCCCACCTTGAGACCCATCTTAAAAAATGCGTCATCGCGCGGCGCTCGGACGCGATATGCGTCGTCCTGTAAATCTTCCGATGCGCTCCGCTGACTGAAATCTTGTGTTTCTCATAGGCATCCAGATAATCTGAGGCTGAGACTGAAGCAGCACTCCGCAAAAATTCGCTCAGAAATATCTTGAAATCGTCGCCTGTGTTCAGCTAATGTTTCTGAGTTAGTTGACACCGCAGTACAGAAGACTTCCACAGGGGAAGTGCATTGCTGCTTCTAATCGAAGCAGCAATTATGCAGAATCCTGAACGCCCAGAAAACCAACGAACCAGGTGTCTTCGTGAGCTTTGCAAGGAGCATGGTTGGATAGGTGCGTCATGGATTCTGTATTGCCGGGTCATCGCTCGGATGACTTTTTCATAAGCCGTCGCGAGGCTGCGATACGGCTTTGTGTCTCTCTCTCGACAATTGATCGGTATGTCGCGACTGGGGTTCTGCAGCGCTACAAGATCGGACCGCGTCGGACGCTTTTCCGGCTACGCGACGTCGAGCATCTCGTCCGTCGCGACGATGTCGGCTTTCAGGCACCTGCGTCGGTGCCCTTGAGACCGGATTTCTAGTCATCTCGCCCCTTCAGGGCCAGATCCACGCAAATCCCACTTCAATGCTGAAAGTCGACCCGATGTTTGATGTCGTTGAAACAGAATTTTTCTGGGAAGCTCCCTGGAGCTCTCTTGAAGTTAAAAATGTTGCCCAGGATTTTTTCTACTGGCTTCTCACGAATGTCTTCAGAGGTCCCACGGATGGAACTTACACAGATCCTGATCACCCGCAGGGCAGTTGGTCACTGTTAGACATTTCCAAAGTCATCGGGCGTTCTTTGCCACGTGATATCGGCGCAAGGTGGTCCCGCGTTTATTTTGAAAGCCCAAATTTCTCGGACAGAAAAATAGATGAAATCATAGAGAGGCTGACACTGCGACAGCCCCATTCAATAACCAGGGGCCCGGACTTTTGGGCACAGACAGATGCACTCATGGAATTGCTGTTCGCCCGGACATCCTTCTGGTCTGATGCATTGACACTGGATGACCTTCTTCCGCAGCTGACATCAGGCCGGATGATCCAGGTTTATGACGAATACCGGAAGACAGGTCTGCCACTCAATGTGATTGCAGAACACGTTCTCTGCAGAACACGTTCTCTTTTATAAAAGACCAATCCGATCCGATGAGCAGCGCGATGTTGCTCGCGCTTTGAGGGATCTTGGCTGGACACAGCATCGCACTGCTCAGGCCCGGCTTTGGATAGCACCCCCTGATTTTCCACCGCGAGACCGAAACAAGCCCCGATGGCATCACAGGTGAAACCCCTTTGAGGCACAGTGGACAGCAGCACGCTGGTAGCCGCCGTAGAAGCAAATCTGACACCCCCAAGTTGTCAGCTATGGGGGGGGGGGATTCAGAGTGTCCGGTTATGGACCGCAAACACAATTAGCAGTCACTTGCTTTTGCAAAAAGATGGTGTGCAGTCAAAGGGTGGGCGCGTAAGTGCAGCGCTGATGCACCCTACACTTGTCAGGCCTTTGCTTTTGATCCGGAGGGCTTGTTGTCTCGCCTAGCGTCAATCAAAACCACATCTCTATTCCCTTCCAAGTCCAATTTCTTAAGAATTAATTTTACCCTCTGAAACTCGGTTTCCGTGAAGTAGAGAATGGCTTTGATAGCCTGCTTTGCATCACTTGCTGCCTGATAAATTTCTGCCTGTTTGGCTAAGTTCTGCTCCAGTTTAGTATTTTTAGCGAGCTTCATTTCAATAAGGGTCTTTTCCCGGCTTCGGCTGGCCTTAAAATCGACAGGACCGCGGCCATCGTTTACTTCGGCGCTAATGTCGGACGGTGTGCCAAACCAAACTAAGCGATACAGGACATGCAAGTCCTTCTCGCGCTCAATCGGTAACCCCTTGTCATCGTAGAAGAAGCGTTGCCCACCCTTATTCTCGATCACATCCTTCAAATAGGCTAAGCGAGCATGAGCTTCTTCATAGGTATTCTTCCCGATCTTATAAAACTCTGTTTGCGCAACCAGAATAGCTTGAAGATGCTGCAACTGCTTTATGAACATATATTCAATCGCGAAAACCCTCTCTTCGCTCAAATCATTCGCTTGATCGCCCTGCATCTCCTTCAAGCGAATGAAATAGTCGATGATATTCGGAAACTTTTGTATAGTCGCAAGCGCGGCGGCGGAGCGGTCCTTCTGCGTCGGCTTTGGCTCCCTCGGCTTCCGCCTGTGCCGCCGTCCCTGCCTTGTCGCAGAGGGTGTGACAGGCTTAACTCTACGACGCAGTTCTTCTTCAAAGTATCCGAAGACAGCCGCTCTGATCTGTGGATCAGGGATAGCTTCCGGTATCTCTTCAAATTGGCCAATTAGGTCTTTGCGATTAATCCAGTTTTCATCGCGGGTGAGCATATCTCTAGGAGTCAAGATAATATAGTCACCGTTGATCGTAGGCAGTTTATATCGCTTCCTTGCCCAACTCTGGGTCTCGTAATGAAATACAGCTCGATCCACCCACACCTCTTTTATGGCATCTGTGGGAAGATGGGCTGCGGCAAATGCCTCAGTATATCGACAGAGAAAGTCTTTAATTAGATTAGTGGTGAAATCGCTTATGTTGTCGCGACCCACTCCATCCGCTACAAGGCACACTTTCTCGATATGGCTACTTTCAGTTATTTTTTCCTTACCAAAATCCGAGAATATGACATGCAGATTGGCATGCAAATTTCTGGCAAAGTCTATGCCTAAACCAGCACCATTGTTCCCGCTCACAGAAAATCCTAGCCAGTTTTGCTTGACCTCTGGAAAACAGTACCAATTTTGCAGTTGGCCTTCGCTTACACTTCCCGCTGCCGCACGATCCCTGAGAAACACAAGGTATTGAATAATATTCTCGTGAAGTTCGACATATTCAGATTTTTCACTATGAAAAAGCAAAAATGGATCAATGAACAATGGCAGGTCATTGATAACCGATACGTTTAGCGCCCCGTATTCTTCAAATACGTTCTCATCTATGTCAAAATGGTCGCTCAGAAACATGGACATTTACTACTCTCCTGACCAAATATAAAATCGATTATAACAATCCTTTAGCATACCAAGACCTCAAAATCGTTGCGAAAATGTGGATTATGCACCATGCGCAAGGTCCACTTTCGAGCACGGTCGCGCAGCCCGGTTATGACCACAGAGGCCACTGCGGCCTACCTGGTCCCCCGTTGCGGAGCCGACAGACAGCTATGGGGGGGGAAGCGGAATGTCTGCTTCCAATCGCAATTACACAAAGGCGGACGCTCATGTAGGCTCGCTGTGTGCGGCATCATAGCGCGAACCGATGAAAGCGCACCCTTCCTCAGTATGCCATGATCAGCAAACCGGCGCGGATGGAAACCGGTCTGTCCGTTTTCGTCTGGAAGCTACGGAAACGGAAGTCTCCGATAATCCCGGATTGGTTCAGGAAACTGCTTTTTACGCTATAGACTGCGTCTACTTGGCAACGTATTTTGCGAAGACTAGACGCCGCCATCCTTGGAGCGGTTCGAACCTGACAAGGACTGTTCCATGACATCCCGTCCAACAATACAAATAGATCCGTTCTTGACCGTCAATATGGATTCTTTATTTAGCTCCGTTGTCGACGTCGACCAACGTGAGTTACGGGTGCCCGATAGCCATCGCACCGAACGCGAGGCGCTAAAGGACAGACGTATCCAAGAATTGCTCAACAGCTGCCGCGAACAGGTTCTGCAGCAGGTGATCGGTCCCTTCGGATTGACCCCGGCAATGTTCTCAGACGTCAGGGGCGGTAATGTTACGACCCAGAATAACGCCAACCAAGACATTTATGCTAAGGATTCCGAGTATTACGACCGGAAATCTGATTACGACTACTCTGCCGCGAAAACTCAGAAAATGAAGGACTCGTTGAAGAACGCCACGATGAACTCGCAAAATTTCATCGACGCCTACACCAATGAGCAAGCTACGACAAAGCGCACAACCAAATCAAACGGTAAGTTGGTGATGAACGCTGAGCTGGATCACACCAAGCCCTTAAAGCAGGCCCACAAAGAAGGCGGCTGGATGCTTACTTCGGAGGAGCGGAAAGCGCTTGCGTCCGAGAAAGACAATCTGAATTGGACCACCTTCGAAAATAATAGAAAAAAGGGCGACACTGCCGCAGAGACTGCGCTTTCTGCCGAAAATGGCTACGATGAATCCATCACCAAGCCGCTGATTGAAAAAGCTCAAGCAGCCGTCGACCAGCATCTGCCAAAAACCAAAGATCGTCTAATATATCACGGCAAGGAGTTGGGTATTACGGGCGCCAAAGAGTTCGGCAAGACCGGTCTGCGAAGAGCAATGGGAGTACTTTTGTTCGAGGTTGTTAATGGCAGTTTTGTCGAAGTGCACAAGATGATCTGTGAGCCTGGCGACCCGCAGCCTTTTCTCGAGCGCGTGTTGGCAGCAGTTGAGCGTGTGTTCGCGCGCGTTCAGAATAAATTTAAGGCAGCTTTCGAAGCTTTTCTCGAAGGCGGCCTCCAGGGCGTTGCAAGCAATCTGCTCACATTTCTAATTAATAACCTCATTACCACATCAGCCAAAGTCGTGACCATTATTCGCGAAGGCATGCAAGAGTTGTTCAAAGCCCTCAAACTGCTGCTATGGCCACCCAAGGAAATGTCTAACACCGAGATTATGAGGGCGGTCAGCAAGAGCTTAGCCGGCCTATTCACTCTAGGTGCCGGCATGCTCTTGGAGCAATCGGTCAACAGCTTCCTTACGAGTGTGCCGGTGCTCGCACCTCTGGCCGGAACGATAGCCCCAGTGCTTACCGGCTTGATGACTGGCTTGGCCAATGCCTTGCTTATGTACGCCATCGACTCCTTGATTGATTGGATGCTGGATAAGGGCACCGATTTCATCAGCTCACAGATCAATGCTTTGCAAGCCAGTGCCGAACTCGGCGAGCGCATGATTCGCAGAGTAGAAATACAATTTTTTTTGTCAGAACGATACCAAATGATGGCCCAAGTAAATCAACGTATCGGTGTGCACTTCGACCAATCGACCAAGGGCGTGAAGCAATCTATAGATTACGCACGAATTACCGTGAGAGAACAAACCGCCACCATAGCCTCTATATCTGCGGCTATCGACAGTAAGAAGAATTTTAACAGTCGATTCAATTCTTTGCTTCAGCAGTTTAAAGAGGAAAACTAGAGGTGAATAATGTAATTGCGAAACTATCAAATACCGTTTCCAGCCACGACTTGCTGTCAAAAATTGATATTTCTGAGGTATACGAAAGATTTCATAGCATCCTTGTGCGTCTGGATGATTTCAAGAAAGCGCGCGACGAACACGAGCAGCGTAGTTTTTTCGGCCGTCTATTTAATGGAGACAAACTGGAGAACGCACAGCTCGACGCGCAGGAAGTGCAAGCGGAATTTTCCAAGGTTTTAGCCCAGTTGATGGTGATCAGTTCGCTACAAGCGCAGCAATTGACTGGGCAGCAAGAGCAATTGGCCGAGCAGCAAAAGAAGATTGATGCTAAGGCAGATGAACTAGCCCGACAGAACTCTTGTCTCGAACAACATCAAGAAGAGATCAAGCTTCAGGCTGCAGACTTACGTCAATACGTCTCAGACTTATTGCAAGTGCAGGGCCTTACTGAAGAGCACGGTGAGATGCTGATCAGCATCGCTAAAGACGTTATGGAAACCCGGGATCGCCTCTTGGCAGATTTCGACAATCGCATGCAGCATGTACAAGAGGTGCTGGGCGAATACCAAGAGCAGTTTAGTAGGGTTCTCGACGAGCAAGCAAACATGTTGGAGCAACGTCTCACAAATTTGCAGCAGAGATTTATTAATAGTCAAGAAGAGGGTTTCAAGGCTGTCGAGCAAATGACATTTGTCGCACTCAAGGAGTACCGCCTTGACGCGACCAGCCAGGTCAAACAGCTTGAGACTGAGTACGCCTCTAAAATGAACAAACACGACAAGAATCATAGCGCCTTGAGCAACCAGATTTTGGAACTGCGCGAATTGGTAGCAGCACAGAATCAAGCGCTACTCGACGAGCGTAGGGAACGGCAACAGGAGCTAACCAAGCGTCAGTCCGAGTTGGATGCTCTTCGCAATAATCAGATTGATGGCGAAGCGCTCATCCGCCGTGAGCAGCGCCGCCTTTTGGCCGGGCTGTGCGGCTTGGCAATATTGTTTGCCGGTGCCCTCGGCGGGCTAACCTTCTTGAATATTTCAAAGCCTACTTGGGCTCCGGTCGAAATTCATAAATGAACCAATGCGTGTGTGAACGAAATTATTTTCCATACCTTATCATCAATGTCCGCTTTGCGGGAATTCTTTGTTGCACTCCGACGTCCGCAAAGTAGGCGGAAGCGGACCTGCTGTTTTCGCCTACATGTCAGACATCGAAGTGTTGATGGCGGCTGCCCGAAAGCCGACATTATCAGGTGAACCGCGATAGACCGCGTTTGGGACAAAACTGCCGCTTGCTGCCACGCCCGAGAACGTCACGTTTTGCCAAATCCAGACATTCTCGGTGACTTGAGCACTGCTTGATCCAAGATGCTTGTTCAGGTGCAATTCTCTGGCTTCGATTGGATCGCGAGCACATCTTCTGCCCATGGGGGCAATGATCTGACAAGCTGGCATGCTACGCGGCCCGCGTTGACAGCCGTCCAGCACCGCTTGATGCGATTTGGAGTCCATGGATCGTTGCGGGGCTACGCACAGAACTGTGAGAATCGCTGCACCTCGATACTGCCGCGGAGTTTCTTTCGGGAACAAAAAGGGTTCGACCGCGACACAATCTATAGTATCCGACTGATATCCGGCAGAATCGCAAGGCCATTTTCGAGCATTAGAGGGTATGGTGGCAGAGAACCCATCACAGGATTACCGCGTGCAGTTCGTCAGCGGACGTGCGATCGCGCGCCAAAGCGAACCCGGCACGATTACGATCGCGCCAAATTCTGACAGCTGGAATGATTTCGGCGAGCGCATCCTCGTGGAAATCGCGGTCCAACCCCGTAGCGAGACCCCATTCTCGCATGAGCGGCTGATCTTCCGCGGCTTCTTTGGCTTCGTCGATAAGCAAGCCGGCAAGAGCGATACGCTGCATTTGCGCGACATCGTCGATCAGACCCCCGACACGCCGGTCCCGACGGACAAGGTACCGAATTATTTCACGATGCTGCCGGACATGGCGAGCTATCGGCGGATCGTCGGCGATCTTGGCCCGGAGGAAGCGCGGCTCGCTCTCCGCGCAATGAACGACATCGTTGAGGCCGATGACCGGCCGGTCGACCGGCCCTGGCTGCGCGCGGCGCGCGAGAGCCAGATCTTCCTCAACGCCTTCCTGCGACACAGCGAGCCGTATTTCACCTGGAAGAATGCGGCGCCGATCCTGCGCGGTGTCGAGTATGAGGAATTCGACCGGATCTCGGACGGACTCCATATCAAATTCCGGCTCGCTGGCCGCCCCAACGACCATAACCTCACCTTCCGCTTCGCCGATGGCGACGCCGTGCTGCCGCAGCGCTTCGCAATCGTCATCGGCAAGAATGGCGTCGGTAAAAGCCAGACGCTGGCGCAGATCGTCAATGCCGCGCTCGCCGGCAAGCCGAAACTGACCGACATTCGCGGCGACCGGCCGCTGTTCAACCGCATCCTAGGATTCTACCCGTCGGCGGCCATCACATCGGTATTCCCGAACGACCGGCGCAAACGCGCGCGGGTCTGGTATCGGCGGTTTTCAATGGTGAGCGGGCGCACGCGCCAGATGACCAGCGATCTCATCGTCCAGCTCGCGCGCAGCACCGAGGGCATTGGCGGCACCAGCCGCTACGACATTTTCCTTAAGGCCATCACCGCGATCGACGGATTCAGGGAACTGGTTCTGCGCACCAAGAGCGGTGAGCGCGGTCCTGTCCCGGTTCACGGCCTGAATCGCGGCTCTGAGCAGGAGACCATCCGGCGCTACGCGTCGATCAATACCCGCTCGGAGCCGGTCCGGATGATCGACGGCCAAACCTATCCCTTGAGCAGCGGTGAGCTTAGCTTCCTTCGGTTCGCGGCGCTTGCTGGCCTTTATATCGAGAACGGCACGCTGCTGCTGTTCGACGAGCCCGAGACACATCTCCATCCCAATTTCATTGGTCAGTTCGCCGCCTTGCTCGACGGGCTGCTCGCGCAGACCGGGTCTGCGGCGATCCTCGCGACCCATTCGGTCTATTTCGTTCGCGAGGCGGTCGAGGAACAGGTCACGGTGCTACGGTCGGATGAAGACCGTACGATCACGGCGGAGACGCCGACGCTGAAGACCTTCGGCGCTGATGTCGGCGCAATCTCCTATTTCGTGTTCGGCGAGGATCAGCCTTCGCGGCTGGCGTTCGAAGTCGAAAACAAGATCATGGCGCAGACTGCGTCTTGGGAAACGGTGTTCGAGACCTATAAGGACCGGGTGTCGCTCGACCTGCTCGGCGAGATCCGCGCGCGCGTGGAAGGCACCGATCGCGAGGCCGACGGACAATGAACCGGCTCGATCCGTCTGAGGATTTCGACGATGCCGGCGCGCTCGATGCGCTCGGCCTCAACACGCGCCTTAAATCCTATCCCGATTTTGCGGCCGAAATCCCCGCGCTCAAGGCCGGCTATCTCCAGTATGTCGCTGCCAGGGGCAACGCCCACGCCATCCTCAACGTGGCCCTGCCCGATCCCATCCAGGCTCAGCTCAAGTCGCTCTATGCCTCGCCCTCCAATGAACTTCCGCACATCAATCGCATGCGCGCGGAGAGCGACGCCAATTGCTGCCCGATGTGCGGCTCGTTCCATAGCGGCACGCTGGATCATTTGCTCCCCAAGAATGACTTTCCGGCTTTCGCGATCTTCGGCCGCAACCTCGTCCCAGCTTGCAAATGCAACAGCAAGCGCAGCACGCTCCTCATCGGACCCAATCCGGGCGAGCGCATTCTCCATCCCTATTATGACGACATCCTAGGCGAACGGCTGTTCGTCGCGCGGTTCGACGATCCCGGCTCCGTTCCCAGAGTTACGCTTCGGCCGCTGCTCGACCCACATGATCCTAACTACACGGCGGTGCGATTTCACATGGCTAACATCGTCGTGCGCACTTCGATCATGCGCTATCTCAAGGCGAGCTGGATGGGCATGCTGCGGCGCCCGAGCCTTGCGGCGGCCGAACTACGTAATTCGCCTGCGACCCGCCAGGATCTTGAATACATTCTGACGCTCGAGCTTGACCGCCAGGACGATACCCACGGCAGCAGGAACAACTGGCGCTCGGTGTTCATTGCCGGCCTGCTGGATGATCCTGTCCTCGACTGGCTGATCGCCGCTTTTCAGCAGCCAAACTATCAACCCGACGGCCCATTGCTCGACGGCATCGTCTAGCACCGCAACTATGAGTGGAGCCGCGATGCCGGAGGCACAGGAAGGAAGCTAGGATCGGCAACAAGATAGGATTAGCGATGAGAGCAGCGCAGTGACGACTAGGGCAGCGGAGGACCATCACTATGTGCCGCAATTTTACATGCGGCGGTTCGCGCTTTTGGAGGATACCAACAAGCTCATGGTGGTCGAGCGACATGGCGACATATTGAACTTCACCCGCAAGTCGGTTGGATCGATCGGCTATGAGAAGCGCCTGCACGATTTCGTCGAGAACGGGGGCACCAAATCGATCGAGAGCGAAGTCAACAAGCTGGTCGAAATGCCCTTTGCGGAAAGCCCAACGTGGAAGAAGATCGTCAACGGTGAGTGCGCCAGCCTCGACGCAGTCGACGGCCTGTCGATCTATGGCTTTGCCCGGCACCTGCTCCGGCGCAACGTAAAGATGCTGCGCTTCATGCAGGCCGAGCACGCTCAATACAGGGCGGGCAACTTGTTCGAGCTGACAGCGGAGGAGCGCGAGATGCATCAGCGAATCGCCCAGGCACCCGGTGGGCCGCACCAGATGTTCCGGGCCAATGTGCTCGATACCTCGATGCCCGACGATGCTCACGCCATCAATGTGATGGTCTGCCAATCGCCCACCCCGTTCCGCTCATCAACAAACCCGACGCTATCGATCTCCGAGCCGGGGCGGGATTCGATCTTTGGTGAGATGTTTAATTCGCTGCGCACCTGGTGGCTGAGCCTCAACCGGTATTTCGGAGCCTTTATCATCGCCGGCGGTTCGCCCGGTTTCAGCAATCTGGGGGTGCAGCCGGAGATTGCGAGGGTTGTCAACCGGCGCTTCCTTGTCCAGCTTCTGCACGGTGACGCCCGCTACATGCTCGCCGATGACGAGCATATCGAAAACGATCTCGAATGGGCGGGGTTCAAGTTCGACAAGAACACCACCCATGGCTTTCGTTACCGAGCCGACGGTTGGGTCGATCCCAACCCTGACACGCGTCGAGCTGTGGGCAGGCAGTGGCGGTCCTAGCGATGCTAGAAGGCCTTCCCCTAACGGCGAGCCCTATCCGTGATACGGGAAGGGGGGGCCGCAAGCCTCTCTTTTCCGACAAGCGAAAATGTCGCCTCAGAAGAGTAGTTCATCGATGGAATGGTTCCCCGTGGCAACGCGAAATGACCAACTTGCGAGCAAAGTTGACCGTGGGCTCGGAGTCCGGCTGGTGCGGTTTCGCGCTGAGTGAATAGCGGATTCTGGCAGCAGCTGTCGCCCACTTGTCGGATGTCAGAGCGCGGCACGACCTTTTCTCGAAGCAGGCGTGTCATGGCGTGCAAGGATTGATTTCGGCCGATCCTGGCGCCGTTTAACCGGCGGTACGCCAGGGTGTCGGTCGTCGCCATGACCCTGCCTGAACTGCCCGCGCAAGACGTCGGAATTGGACATCTTCCATAACGCTGACGTGGCGGCCGGGCTAGATTCAGGGGCGTTGGTTTGCAGGTGCCGAGACGGGCGAACGGCGGCTCCGGCCCGGTCGGCTAGCGCTCTCAGTGGTGCCAGGCGGCGCCTGTGTAGAAGAAGCGGCCGAGGCCTACGGTGAAGATCAGGCAACCATAGAGACTGTGTTCCAGGCAAGTCAGGCGCAGCGACCGGTGGCGTGCGTAGTCGCGGGCGAAGAGTAGGCCGCCGATGGCGGTCAGGGCGATTGCGATCCAGTTCAGAAAGATCACATGGGCGAAGCCAAAAGAGAGTGCGCTTGCGGTGATGATGCCTTTGTCGCTGCGGAACAGCGGGCGATACCGGGCAAACAGGAATGCGCGGTAGAGCACTTCCTGCGGCCATACCGACAGCACCGGATAAAGCACCATGATCAGCAGCCAGAAGCGCGGTTTCTGAAGCGGCAGGCTGAGGAATGTCTCGGGCCAGAACCATGCCGTCAGCGCCACGATAACCGGCGCGAGGATCGCGAAACGCAGGAAGATGACTCGCAGCTCGCGACGCACGTCATGAGGTTGTGGCTTTTCGCCCCGGATCGCGAGAAACGCCGCGATAGCAGTCACCCAGATGAGCCCGAACAGGATGCCGGGGCGGCGGAGTTCGAGGATTATAAAGGGGCCACCGAGATAGAGGGCAGCAAATTCGACGGCAAGGCGAAGGAGAGGCATGTGTTTCGAGTTTGGCACAGAAATGTAGCGGCAGCTATCGCCTACCAAGTTGCCTGTATGCTCAGCGATATATAGCGGCCTACAGGCGGCCATATACCGTAGCTAAAAAGCAGTCATTTAGCGTGAAAATTCACACCCCATGAGTGCGATTACAGACATTGAACATGTCGGAAAACAGATGTTTCTCGACAAGGGGGCAGCTAGAGCGTTCTCTCTCCTGACAGAGACACGCCGATCCAATAAGGCCCTTCAAAAAAAATCCCCAAGCGCTAGGCTCCGCCGCAAAGTTGGTCGACGCGGTAGCGGGTGCTAGGCACGATTGTGAAGGAGACGGCAGCGCTGGCACAGTGCTAGTAGATTACGCAACGGGTTAACTGTGAGATGGTATAATGTGTAGTATCGGAGAGTTTCTACACTCAAACGAGTTTTACGCCGCGATGTTGCAGGTTATTGCAAGCATCGTTGTCGTCTTTCTAGCCGTTTATGCGGGGTTAAGAAGATTACGTGACACAGAGATCGGAAGGCTAAGAATAAAATGTACAGTTGACTTGGTTTCTAATAGATGGATTTTGAAACCTCTACCAGCGATTGCTAATAGCTTAGAAGCTCGCGCTACGTTTATGTCTGCGTTGAATGCAGTGCCAGCTCTTTTCGGTGACGACAGTGGGGTTATGGAAGATTTTCGTTATCTGAAGTCTCAACTCACTAAAGATGCAAACCCTGCTCTTATTATTCTCCTCCAAAAGCTCGCGAAAAAAGTAGACCTGCCGTTTAATTATGTCACAAGCGACGATTTGCTCGTTGCTATGTCGTAGTAATAGTGAGAAGATTTGTCGAATGTTGAGCGCATGGCCGCGTAAGCGTTAACCAATCTTCCCAGTTAATAAGGATAATAAAATGACCGCCGCGTGTTGAGCGGCATCATTTTCGTGAACCGCAATGGCCTGCGCTGGCGTGATGCGCCCCGGGAATACGGCCCACTCAAGACGCTCTACAACCGTTGGAAACGTTGGGGCGACATGGGCATTTTCATGCGGATGATAGATGGCCTGTCTGCCGCGAAAGCCGAGCCTCAGACGATTATGATTGATGCGACCTATCTCAAAGCACACCGCACGGCTTCCAGTCTGCGGTTAAAAAAGGGGATCCAGGCCGCCTAATCGGTCGCACCAAAGGCGGTATGAATACCAAGCTGCATGCGGTCACCGATCAGAACGGACGACCGCTGAGCTTCTTCATGACAGCAGGCCAGATCAGTGATTACACCGGTGCCGCTGCCTTGCTGGACTGTCTTCCTGCAACACAATGGATGCTGGCGGATCGGGGCTATGATGCTGACTGGTTCAGGGATGCTCCGGAGGAAAAAGGGATCAGGCCCTGCATTCCAGGACGGAGATCCCGTGCAAAACCAGTCAAATACGACAAGCGGAAATATAAACGCCGCAACCGTATCGAGATCATGTTCGGAAGGCTCAAGGACTGGCGGAGGGTCGCAACACGCTACGACAGATGCCCAAACGTCTTCTTCTCCGCCATCTGCCTTGCTGAAACCGTCATCTTCTGGCTATGAGTCCTGAGCCTACAAAGTCAGCTGTCGTCCAGTGACGTAGCGTTACCAAGCGCGGCCGGCAAACCTGAAGCGCGGCTTGGAGAACGTAGCGTGTGACACCCATGCAACGCAGGAGCATGCGGTGAGCGGAAATTACTCGCTCGCTATAACACCTAGTGGAATCGCTGCAGTGTCCATAAGGTAGAGTTCCGTCGCCCCGAGTAGATCAAGCTGTCGGTTTACCAAAGCCTTCTTGGACAATCCCGGCTGGACGATGAAGACCTTGAATTCAGGAAGTAGAAGCTTCGCCTGCTTGCCGAGATCGCGCAAGCCGCGAAGATCACCGCGCTCGAATCGCGAAACGTGATTAATCGCGGCAGCCGCGAGCTTTGCCCGGCGGCCGTCCTCGCGGCGACGAAGATGCTTGAAGAGTTCCGGCACTGCGCTACGCCAGTGCGTGCTACGTTGCGCTTGGCCGCACACCGCATAAAGATCGTCGACACGTGCCCCCGCGCTGGGAGATCCTGCGAACTTGCAGTGGTAAAGATGGATTACCAGCCTGCCATCGCAAACCCCAATACAGACAATATCGGCGGCTTCGCCAGCATCATCGTCATCAAAAATGATAGGGAATTCATCCTCTGTGGTAGCGGCGAGAAGGCGATCAAGGACGCGCCGCTGTATTGAGTCTGGTCGCTTCTCGACGCGTTGAGATTCCTTCGCGAGATCGACACCCGCCCAATCCCATTCGACGATCCGATCGCGGTCGAACGGCTTTCGCGCGGCCCCGATCGGAGGCACGAACAGCTCAGTTCCCTCAAGGTAGCCGCCATTGTCGAAGCGTATCGCAGGCGGTTCTCTGCGGAACCAGTCCCCAAGCGATCTTGTGGTGCGCCCAATCGTGATGTTGGCCGCAAAAGCGCCCAGTGGTTCGTAGGAGAGGCCATCCGGCGCGAATCGAACAATATAGTCGGCGATCTTGTTGGGAGTGACGACGCGAAAGCGGATTGGCGTGTCGGTCGTAAAATCCAAAACTTGCAGTTCCACATCAAAGAACAGCACGGATTCTCCATCGATTGTGATCGTGATCGCGTCTTCGGCACGCTTCAGGAATTCCTCCGGCCAATCGATCAGAAGCGGAATGAGGGCGGGACGCTCATTGATTTCAACCGGCAGGATCACGTTGGTGAAGACATCGCGGGTCGAGATCGTATTATCGCGGAGCTTGGCACCGACCGCGTGGCACCATTCAACCCAGGATGCGAGGTCCTCGGCGGTCATCATCGACCACACTCGGCCCTTCTGCGAGCAGCCAACCGTTACTCGCACGCCGTCCTCGTAACCATGGGCGAAGAGGTTGGACTTTCGCTTGTTAGTGCGCATTGCCTCTGGCAATGCATCAGTGATGTCCGGTCCCACATGCAGGCTGAACCTCAGCCGGTCGTTGATCACATCGCTGAGACCAAGATTCGTCAGGACCAGCCGATTCACGTTATGAAGCGAACGAAATACAAGTTCGCCCTTTAATATGGCTGCATCATCGCCGGCCACGGCCTTGGCCAAATCTTCGTGCATGCTGCTGTTGTTTGAACTGTTAATGTAGAGGAGGCCCTGTTCTTCGTGCCAATGAACGAGATAAAGGTGCCACTCGGTGTTTCGGATATTCCGGACATCGCCCCAAGACACGGCGTCATGTTCGCGCGTGATGAATAGCAGCACCTTGTTGCGTTCGTTCACAGTCGGACCAGCATAGATTTCCGTCGAACCCATCGCGGCGATCGCACGATCGGGCCGCCACCGTCGCGTGCCTGTCCGAAACACGACCGCACTCATCTTTGGAAAGATATTGCGCAGCGAAACGACGTCGGGAGCATCTTGGAACGCGTCGATGAAGTCCGATCGACGAGCCTGCCTAGTGTTGGCGCCCTCGCTAAGGTCTCGGAGGAGGACGTTCCAATCCGCATCCTCCGCATACAGGTCCTGTAGAGCCTCGCCGACGCCAGGGTCGGCGATATTGGCGATCATCGTGGCTTCACCGAGATCGGAGCGAAAGCGGGTAAACCGCCCCGTGAACTGCAACGTAATTGCGAGGCTCTTGTGCGGATCATGGATGGCGGCAATCTTCAGCTCTGGAAGGTCGAAGCCCTCCCCCAGCATGTCCACACATACTACGATGCGTGCATCCCCGCGGCGGAGGCGGGCTAAACCATCTCGGGCCTCGCCTGCAGGAATTCCATTGTGGAGCAGCAGCGGCGCATGCTCAGGCGCGAGCGCTGCGTAATAGGCGTGTACCTGTTCAGCACGTTTGACGTCCGAACAGCGCGCCATGACGAGGTGATTGAAACCAGCAGCGGCATCCGAAGCGAGTTGCGCGACGGCGGCTATAGCAATAGCTTGGTCGGCCTCGACCTGGTCCAGTTCGTCAACCGGCGCGAAGCGGATTTCCTTGAAATAACCTTCGGCCTGCGCCTTCCGAAGCGGATAGTTAAAGACGACCTTTCCATCCACATGCTTGCCGTCATTGCGAAATGGCGTGGCCGTGAATTGGACCACTGGACGACCAGCGAAGTGTCCACGAAACGCCTCCCATGTTCGGGCCGAGATGTGATGCGCTTCGTCGATGAACAGATGCGAGCATAGCTCGGCCATGCGGCGCTGGACCGGCTCGGTGCTCTGACCAGCGACCGCCATCGTCGTGACCACCACGTTGCAGCCCATAAAGATGGCGTCTACCTCTTCGGTGGTCTTGGGTTTGTGCTCCAGCAGTCCGACGATCGGTAAGGGCGCGTCCGCCCTCAACGCTCCCAGCTGCTTAAGAAGTCCCATCGAGACGAACTTGTCACCAATCTGATCACGCAGTGCGCCGGTGGGCACGATCACCAGTAGCCGCGACAGTCTCTCCCGCGCCAACAACGCAAGCATCGTTTCCGTCTTTCCGGTGCCGGTCGGCATGACCACGGTTGCGGGCAGATTGCTCGTCTTCCAGTGGGAGAGCACGCCGAATAGCGCTCCAATCTGAGGAGGGCGGAGCCCAGTCTCGATCACACGATCGCCGTCACGCCTTTCCTCGCGAAACTCGAATGCGCCGCGCCAACCGTTCAGCACCGCATCGCGCGCCTCGCTGGCTTGGCTGGGAGATAGTAGATCAAAGCGTGCGGGCGCAGGCGTCAGCCATTCGCCTTCAAGTTCGGTGGATCCGCCGACGAACGCATCCCAGTTACGGCAGCGAAAGACATCGACCTGCTCGTCCGTAACCGTGAGACGGCGGTCCGCTATAAGGATCGACGCGCCCTCATCTGGATGGAGGACTGTATAGGAGGAGCGCTTGATGGCCTTGGATCCGACAGCGAATTCTTCATGAATCGCCGCCCGGTCAAGCTGCTTAATCGCGTTCTTGTGAATTCGGCCCTCGATCGAATAGCGAGCCGGCAACCTAAAAGCGCGGTATGTGCCCGCCGGCATAGGCTAGGTCTCCCACAACGGTGACGATCGTTACGGGAAAAGTGTATCGGAGGATCGTTGTTTTTGCTATGTTCCAGTGCCTTCGATCATCGTGAATTTCTAGCTGTTAGGGTCGGAGACGAACCTGCTAATGTTGGTTTTTCATGGAACAGTCGATCCAAGCTATTTGGAAGCAAGACGAGATCCCCGTCATTTTGCGGCGCACGGGGAAAGGCGAGCTCCTGCGGGTGCGGTTGTCGTTCGATGGCAATGGCTGCAAAACGCGCGCCGCACTACACCAAGCTGGATCGCATCGCACAAGTTCTGGGAAATCCCGAAAGCCTGGTTCGATGATTTCGTGAATCGCGCGCTGCAGAAATATGGCCGCCTTTATGTGATCCAGCCGTATCGTGAGCAGGAAATCTGCTCACCCTCCTGCCAGAACGCCAAGGGCCATGAGTGCCAATGTTCCTGTATGGGCGTCCATCACGGTGCAGGCAGCGACGGGAGCTGTTTTGAGGTTTCCGACGCTTTTTCGACCCGGTGGGGAGAGCGCGAGCTTGCTTGTCGTCTGATGGTTGCCAAGACGCGAGTGCAGTAGATCTTGCTCGCGCTCGCCAAATTTCTCCGCCTCGGGATCGGATCATTACACGGCTTTTGGTAGGTTATGTCAGAAGAAGACATGCTGGGTGCCTGATCTAAACGGCCGATTCTGGTCGGCAGCCGTCATGAACATGAGCGCAGGGAATGGCTGCTTTCGGTAATCGCTTCCCAACAACCGACATTCTGCTGTCCCCCCCAAAGCTGACAAACTTCTCCTCACCAGCGTCCCTCAGAACCTTGAGAGCAGGATATTCCCCCGACTGCGGGCGCGCCGTTCATACCCACAGCGCCGCAGCACCGGAAAAACGTCCTGGGCCCACCGTCCATGCTCGGTGTCTTCCATGATGAGATGATCAGGCCACAACGTCGCAGGCGCCTCGCGGAAAAACGGCAGCAGCGCCCGGTCTTCGTAGCCCTCGATGTCGATTTTCAGAACATGCACGGCCGTCACATCGCAGGCCTGCAGAATGTCCAGAAGCGGACGGATGCGCACCGCAGCGCCGTGTCCCGCACCAATCCGACCGCCGCCAAAATCACCGTTCAGCTGCACGAGTTGGCCAGAGCCCTCCTGATCGCCCACGGCCACACGGAAGAGATCCGCGCGCATCCCGTTCAGCCTCATATTGGTCGCCAGCCGCTCGAACAGCACCGGGTTCGGCTCAACGGCGATGACACGGGCTTCTCTCTGGGCGGCATACAGGGAGAAGAACCCCATATTCGCGCCCACATCCACAAACGTCCCGCCTTTCGGTAGATGGCGACGCAGCCATTTCAGCTCCCGATGATTGTAGTACGTGCCACACACCGCCGACTTTGCGTCCGTCTGGTTGTCCTGAGGGTAAAACCGCACCCTCAGTCCGAACAGGATCGCATCAACAGGACCTGAGGAGCAGTCTTTCTTGAACCGCTCCATGAACGGCCGTCGCAGACGACTGTATCCCAACGGCGTGTTGAAAAAGACTTTCCGGATCTTCTTCTGCACATCCGTCAACGGGTAGGACCCAAAAGGAAGGGCACGCGCAAGGCCGTGTCCGTCCAGCACGATGTGCTCAGAAGAGGGGTCTGAGTGTTCTGACATAAGAGATGATGACCGTATGGAAGGGAACAATGGGGGCTTCGGCGAAGCAAACGGCAGGTTCAGGACGCGCTGTGTCCGACGGACCGCTTCGTCACAGCTTCCCGACCTCGCGGCAGAGCTGGAGGAGACCGCCCATCCGCTGTTGCAGCACGGCCCCGAGCACCATCACGCCCTCCAGCAGGCGCGCGCCTTCCGTATCCGCGCGAAGGCTCTCCAGCCGACCTTTGAGCAGCGCATGCTCGATCTCGATCAGACGCAGCACGTCATGCAGGCCGGCATGCAGGTCCTCGAGGCCAGCTGGACGGGGTGGTGGCAACAGTGGATCTTCAGGCATGACAATCCCTTGGACAAAAATGTCGGTTTCATGCGAGGATCTGACGATGACGAGTCACGGGCCACGCAACATTTCGATGCCAAGAGATGCGGTTTTTCGACTTTCATATCAAGCGGAATATCGTATTGATACCTCATTTCCGAATGAGGACCCTCTGCGTGCCCCGACATTCCAGGCGAAAGCGTAAACTCATGGACGACCAGATCCGCCTGATGCGCGAGCGCGGCGAGCGCCTCCGCGAAGCGGCCCAGAGTATTGGCATCACCCATGCCGCCAAGGCGGCTGGTGTGCCGTATACGACCCTGAGGGACTACATGAATGGCGGGGAGATGAAGTTCTCCGCCCTTGCCTCCCTGGCCCGGGTCTGCGGCGTGTCCCTGGATTGGATCGCCTTTGGCACGGCTGGCGGCTCACCCTCTGGCGCGACAGCGGTCCAGACCACCTCGACCCGTCAGATCGTCGTGCCCTGGTATGATCCTCATGAAGACGGCCTGCGGATTGGTCGCGACTGGTTACAGAGCGTCATTCCCCGGGACCTCACGTCCCTCTGCCTCATCAGCAATGCAGGGGATGCGATGGAGCCGACCCTGTCCTCGGGCGATCTGGTCATCGTAGACCGGAGCGTCACGACCGTGACGGGCAGCGCGCTCTATGCGCTGGAGAGTGCTGGCGCCATCCTGATCCGTCGCCTTGACCCCAAACTCGGTGGCGGAGTTCGGGTGATTACTGACAATCATCGCTACCCGCCTCAGGACGTTGAGGCTGATCGCCTGGACTGCTTTAAACTGCTCGGTGAAGTGGTCTGGATCGGCGGCGTACCTCATCCCTGAAGCGCCTACAGTATACGAGAACCTGTTTCTACAAACGGGCGTATATCCGTATTGACGATGCACGGAGAATCGTAGATCATCAGGCTTGTTGAGTTCGCCGGGTGGCAGGGCCGTCCTACCGCACAGGAACTGCAAGGAGCTGGCGATGATGTCTCTGTCCCGTTGTGTCTTCTGGTCTGCCCCCTGTTCTTGCCTGTCAGGGGGCGTCTGAGATGGTCGTTTCTCTCCTTCTTGTGCTGATCGTTCTTCTCCTGCTGGTGCTGGCGCTCGGATCGTCGGTCAGGCTGTTCGCCTGGCTGAAGGCCCGCGACGTTCTGTCCCCTGCGGCGCTGATGCTGGGCACGGCGCTGGTCGTTCGGGTCGTCTTCCACGCCCACTGGGGGAGATAAGCGCTCATGACGTCTTCAACAGACGGTCTGTACAGCGAGGCGACCGAAGCAAAACGCGCGGCCCGTTTGGCTGCCTATCTCGAAGAGTATGGTGCCGAGGAAGAGGAGACGCGGCTTCTGCTGAGATATGTCTCGTGGTTCGGAGCGGGCGCCTGTCTTTTGTGCGGCATCGCGCTGGCTCTGCCCTGGCATCCGCTCTTTGCATTCGTTGTGGGCATGAGCTGTTGGACGGCTCCCCGAGAACCGTTTCTCCGGAAACTGAAAGCCGCTGAAGACCGTCGCAGGCTTCGCGGGCTGGACTAGACGGTCCGTTCGTTTTTTGGCGGGTCGTCCGCCTTTTTCCAATTCTCCCGTCATCGACTGTTTTGCAAAAACAGCAAAGGGTCCCTCATGTCTGTACGCCTTCTCAGAACCCTTGCCGTCACGTTGTCTCTCACGGGGCTGGTCGCCCTGACAGGCTGTGCCTCGGAAGGCAACGAAACCCTCAAAAACGAGACCAGCGCCTCCATTGATCAGAAGATCCATGATGGCGTGACCACCAAAGAGCAGATCCGGGCCCTGTTCGGAGACCCGCGCGAGAGCACGTTCACCGACAGCGGCCATGAACAGTGGCGCTATGCGTTCACCAACGCCTCGTCTGACGCTGCCAACTTCATTCCGCTCTATGGCGATCTGCATCAGGGCACTCATGGTACGGAAAAGACCCTGACCGTGATCTTCAACGGCGATGTCGTCTGGCACCACACCATGAATGCCTCCGCCGTCAAAACCGGCAGCGGGTTGTTCTGAGGTTACAGAAGCAAAGTCCCCTCTGCTGTCGAAAGCAGAGGGGATGATTCAGGCCGGGGAAGACCGGAAGGCCTCGTCCGATCCAATGGAATATTGAAAACAGCTCTCTGCTAGAATGGAAATGTAGGTTGATGACTTACTCTTCCAGCATGGCGGGGCCTTGAGGAAGACAGGCCCACTCTGCGGCCTGACCGAAGGGTTCCTCCTCGCCAGGCGGTGGAGAGACGACATTGCCTGACAGCACCAGCAGCCGGTTCAGCGGCTCCCACTCAAGAAGTGTTTCAAGCAGCGCGGCTGCGCAGTGCAGACGCAGGAAAGGACTGTCCCGCGTCAGTTCTGTCATCAGGTCTGTCCGCAGTTCGAGGACGGATTCCTGCAACCCGCACGGCCGCAACCAGGACGCCCGCTGTCGTGCGAGCCGGTACAGGCAGAGATCATACGGTGGCCGATCCTGCGGTCCACCCAGCACGCGGCGCAGGAACGACATGTGAAATCCCGCCAGAACAAAGGGTCGCGCGGCATCCACCGGCATCACGGCCCGGAACAGGGGATCGCTGATGGTCAAGGCTGGCTGACCATGCTCATCGGGGCTTTCTTCCAGATGACCCGAGGAACGCCGGGGGGCGCCGAGCCAGAGCAGGCTGCGTCCTTCGACAAAGCCATCCCTCTGCAGCAGCGTGACGGGAGCGCCCGCATAGGGCGCTCCTTTCTGATCCGGCGTCATGTCGAGCAGTTTCAGGCGCGTGATGGGCCAGCGCGGCAGCCGGATCGGACCTTGGGTCATGACCCGCCTCCCGAGCGCAACTGCGCTACCAGGGCAAGGAAACGCTTCTGTAACTGCGCTGGCTCAAGCAGATCGTTGAGATACCAGATCTCGGGCGTAAGGCACTTCTGCCGGTAGACCTCCAGCCTTCGGTCAAACTGGGCCAGCAGATGCGCTTCCCAGTCATTGCGTGTCACCCGGTCTGCACCGCAGGCGCCCACGATCTCGATATGGATCACACGCGAGCCGTAACGGATGGCGAAATCGGAATAAAACCGCGGCTGCTGCAACGGGTCGAGGGCAATTTCCAGATCCAGCGCAACACCCCGCGGAACGACAGGTTTGACGGCTTCGTAAGCAATGCGCTCGAGTGCTGAATTCAGCAGGGTTCCGTCAGAAGCAACGCGGCCACGGCTGGGCAGACCGGGCCAGCGCTACCCGACCCTGCGCAGGAGACCGGCCCAGACGCCGGGTTCTTCATCACCGAGTTGCATCAGGTGCCGTCCCGCCGGCTGGAGGTAGCGGAACAGGCTTGAGGGTGGTTGTGCCTTCAGTTTGAAGCTGATGTCGCGATACAGATCGAGATCGTCATCCGTGGGCTCGAAGAAAGAGCGCGCGTGACGGCGCGCGGTCGCAGCAGCGACCGGGGTTTTTGTAAGAAGCATGAAGCATCCAGATTTTTGAGAAGATGAAATGAAGGGACAGGCCGACGCTGTCGGGCCTGTCGGTGTCAGGCGTTACTGGAAGCCAGCCTCGGGGCCTTGGCCAGTCCAGATTGCTCCGATTAGCCGGGCTGCGGCATGAATGCGGACAAGGTCCGAAGCTGGATGAACGCCCGAGCAGTCTTCCGCTGCAAACCGGGCCAGGAAGTCTTCGGTCGTGTTCCCAGCTCCCGCCAGCTCTGGCGCAAGCCGGTGCATGAGATCGTCCAGAGTCATGACCTGCGGCTTCTCTGACGACCAGGGCCCGAGCCACGCCGTCTCCTGTGCTCCCATGAGCAGAACGAGATCCGGAAGAAGCGCAGGAGGAAAGAGGATACTGCCTGGTCCGTCCTCTCCCGCACCCGTTAAATCCGGCATGGGCTGCTGCAGGATCTGGTCGCAGAGGGTCTGTCTGTGTGCCGGGTCCTGATCGGCCTCCTGACAGGGAAACCATAGCCCCAGGCGTTCGGCCACGGGCACGGGCTCAGTCCGGGACAAAACAAGATCGTAAAGACAGACCGCTGTCCCGGTCGGCCGGAGCGGAGCGTCCGGGCGAACGCGGGAGGAGACAAGACCCATCAGGCGGACAGCCAGGTCCGTGCACAGGAAGGACGTCATGTCCGGTCTCCTGCGTTCTCCGTCAGTTCTCGGTTCAGGGAACGGACAGTCTGCGCCAGAACGATGAGCGTACCCTCAAGCCGCGTGTCGCTGGTAAACGCTCCAGGCTGTGCGATCACATCGCGCAGGGTGGGAAGAACGACGCCTGCCAGGACGGCGTGGGTGTCAAAAAGCGTGTCGAGTTCGGTGAATGATCTGGTCATTGCGAAAGGCTCCAAAGAGAAGAGAGCCCCAGAGAGAAAACCCTAGCTCTGGTCGCACGGCGACCATTCCAGCTCACGCCCCGCGTGAGCCCTCTGGGGTGAGGACCAGCCCGGTCCTCCCTTGCGAAGCCAAAAAAAAACGACAGAACCGCTCTGATCATTTTCCGTCATGAGAGAGAGGAAGAGAGGTTGAGTTCTGCACCGCCGCCCCAAGGGCGGCGCGACCCCGGAACGGGGGCGCGTGCAGGTCCGGATGACGCGTCACAGCGTGATGCGGACGCCCACGGCAGCGCACGAAAATGAAACGGTTTTAAGGCACTGTTTTGAAAGGGTTTTTGCTGCTTTGCGGCAAAAACCCAGTATCGTGCCATCTTAGGCGATCTGGCAGCCCGATTTTATGGCGCAGTGCCATGCTTTTGAGCTGCTCATGGAATGGCGACATAGCGCATTGATGACGCGTCACTGAGATTGTGCGGACCGGTACGACGCAATCCGTGACGCGTCATTGGGCTTCTGACGGGCCGTTCAGGCGTCTGGATCCCCGATGTCAGAGTCTTTCCAGGTGAAGAGCGGGGCGCTGTCAGGATTGGGACGCGGAGGCTTTGCGACCGCCTCACTGGATTGCCCGGCACAGAAGCGTTCCCAGGCGTGCATCATCTCGAAACGCCTGTTGAAGAGATCCCCGCGGCGATAGGCCGCCTCGACCTTGTCACCGATGGCATGGGCCAAAGCCAGTTCGGCGACCTCCCTCGGGAAGTCGGTTTCCTCGGCAGCCCAATCCCGGAAGCTGGAACGCAAACCATGGATCGTCACATCCTTCGTGCCTGCGGCCTGATGGAGGGCCTTCGAGACGGCGACATCGCTTAGCGGTGATCCGACCCGGCCACCGGGAAACACGAAACTGTCCTCACCGGAACTGGATCTCAGAGTCTGGACTTTATATAGCAGGGCCATCGCTCCGTTCGTCAGGGGCACACGATGCTCCCGCCCGGCCTTCATCCGCTCGGCCGGGATGGTCCAGATCTTTTTCTTCAGATCGATCTCCGACCACAGGGCCTTGCGGACCTCGCCAGACCGGGTGGCGGTCAGGCAGACGAACCGTGCGGCCAGAGCTCCTACACCATGCTCGGCGCCGAGCCGGCTGTAGACCGGCGGGAGGTCGCGATAGGGCAAGGCAGCATGGTGCACCACCTTGGTGACGGCCGTGGGTTTGGGGAGGATGTTCGCCAGGTGCCCCCGCCAGCGGGCCGGGTTCTCACCCTCACGCCAGTGATGGCTCTGCGCATAGTCCAGAATACGCTCCATCCGTCCACGCAGGCGTGTTGCGGTTTCGGTCGTGCTCTCCCAGATTGGTCGCAGGACAGCGAGCACGTCCTCTGTCTGGACGCTGCCAATCGGTTTCTGGCCGAGGATGGGAGAGACATGCCGCTCCAGAGAACTGCGCCACATGGGCGCCGAACGCGGGTCTTTCCAGCCGGGAGCCTGCTCGGTGATGTACTGCTCGGCAACCTGCGCGAAGGTGCGCTCCTGAACGGTTTCTCCCTTCTGCCGGGCTTTCTCTTCCAGGGGGTCGATCCCCTCCAGAAGCAGGCGCCGGTTCTCGGTCGCCCGGAGCCGGGCATCGGCCAGAGAAATATCCCGGGCGGGACCGAGTCCCATCTCCCGTCTTTTGCCGGTCTTTGGGCTTTTGTAGCGGAAGGTCCAGGCCCGGGTGTCGCCCCGGACGGTAATCCATAGATTTCCGCCATCGCCGTGAACCCCGTCTTTGAGGGAGGCGACCTTACGGGCATTCATCTGGTTCGGCGGACGCTTGCTCATGGCTTTTCAGTCCCATCTTCCGTCCCACCTTACGAGATGGGTTTCAATGCGTCTATCTGCTTCTTCAGGATTGTATGGATTTCTGTAAAGTCATGAAAAACAAGGGCTATTGCGTTGATCCGCCCTTTCATGACGCCCCAGATCGGCGGACACCCTCTCCGCCAGATAAATCAAAAATTCCCATATTTTTCAGAGAGTTATTTGATTTGTCGAATTTCGTCCCGCCTTCAGAAATGCGTCGTCGTACGGCGCCCGGACACGATACGCATCGTGCTATATGTTCATGAATGCGATTTGGTCGCTGGAGAAGACTGAACGGCAGTTGAAAGCATTCCACTTTCACCTGCGCATGTTTCAATATCCTGTCTGAACTTCATATTCTCATCGCCCCAGGCCTTGAGAGCCATGATGACGGGCTCGAGGGTCCGTCCGCGTGGAGTGAGGCTGTATTCCACCTTTGGCGGAACTTCCGGGTAAACCGTCCGTAACACGAACCCGTCGCGCTCCAGTTCGCGCAGCTGGGTTGTCAGCATTCTCTGGGTGATATTGGGCAGGCGCTTGCGGATGGCGTTGAAGCGTAATGTCCCCTGAAGCAGATGATAGAGGATCACGCCTTTCCATTTCCCGTCGATGAGCTGAAGCGTTGCCTCAACAGCGCAGCCGGGGCTGCAATCGAGCGACTGATGGCGGATGCGAGTCATAACGGTATCATTTCCGACACTATGGGCGTTAAAAGTGCGTTCTTGTCTGAAAACAGCATAGTGCTCACTCTTCTCCTCATTCAACAGAGGATCAGACAATCATGCGGGCCATCGGTTATCAGACGCCGCTTCCCATCGAAAATCCGGCGTCCCTTCAGGACATCGATCTGCCGAAACCTGTTCCTTCGGGCCGGGATCTTCTGGTGGAGATCAGAGCCGTATCGGTCAATCCGGTTGATACAAAGGTCCGCAGCAGCGCAACACCGGATGCTGGTCAGTGGCGCATTCTGGGCTGGGATGCCGCAGGCGTTGTCGTCGGCACCGGACCGGACGTCACGGATTTTTCTGTCGGCGATGAGGTCTTTTATGCGGGGGCGATTGATCGCTCAGGGACCAACGCGGAGTTTCATCTGGTCGATGAACGGATTGTCGGTCGCAAACCCCGCTCTCTGAACTGGGCCGAAGCCGCAGCCTTACCGCTGACCGCAATCACGGCCTGGGAAATGCTTTTCGATCGTCTGGACATTCGTCGGTCTGTCCCGGGAACGACGTCCTCCATTCTGATCATCGGGGGCGCAGGCGGGGTTAGTTCCATGGCGATCCAGCTGGCCAAGGTTTTGACTGATATCACGGTCATTGCCACGGCGTCGCGGCCTGAAACGCAGGACTGGGTCACATCTCTCAGGGCAGATTACGTGATCGATCACAGCAAGCCTCTGGCCGCGCAGGTTGCTGCCCTTCCTACGGGTGCCCCCGGTTTTGTTTTTTCAACGACGCAGACAGATCGGCATCTGGCAGAGATCGTCGAACTTCTGGCCCCTCAGGGACATTTCGGCCTGATTGATGATCCGGCTGAACTCAATGCTGTACCCCTCAAGCGCAAAAGCCTGTCCCTGCACTGGGAGCTGATGTTCACCCGCTCACTGTTCGGAACGGCAGATATCAGCGCACAAGGGAAACTCCTGAACGACGTGTCGCGCCTTATAGACGAAGGTCGTCTTCGGACGACACTCGGCAAAAATCTCGGGCACATCACCGCCGCCAATCTACGGGAGGCTCACGCCCTGATCGAGAGCGGTCGGGCCAAAGGAAAAATCGTGCTCGAAAGTTTTCCTGCCTGAACGGAGACGATCATGGCGAAAACAGCCAAAGCGCTTGAAAAGAACAGATCTCATGAATGACGAAGAACATCTGATGACCCTGAACCGGACGGGAGGTCGCTTCGATCTGAATGAAATTGCCGCTGCGTTCCCTGAAACGGCGGACACGATGCTGCTGGACACCTATCTGACAGACAAGCCGGAAGCCAGTATCCGGGTCTTCCGGATCTATCGGGATGTACCACCGCATTATCATACCCAGTGCGATGAAGTGCTCCATGTTCTCTCCGGGACAGGCACGTTCTGGATTGGTGATCCCAAGGAAGAGGCCCCGTTTGCACCCGGCCATCTTCTGGTGTTCCCCCGTCGGGCCGTGCATGCCGTACCCCGCATTCTGAGCAACCCAGTTATTTTTCTTGCCATTGATACGCCGCGACGGGCGCCAGATGACGTGGTGTTCGTGGATCCTGCCGACGGTACGCCGTCCGGTTTTATCGCAGGGATCTGACGATACGATGGCCATTGTTACTCTGGTGCTTCGCAGTCAGATTATCGAACGATCCCTGGAATTCCCGCGATCTTCTCAGCGAGAAAATCCACGCAGAGCCTGACACGCGTCAGGCCTGCCCTTTCCGGCGAAATCAACATACTGAGTGGCGAGGACGTCAGTTCATAGTCCGGCAGGACGCGTTCAAGGCGGCCGTCAGCAAGGCAATCTTCCACAAGCCAGAGATGCGCAGGACCAAACCCTCGGCCAGCCAGAAAAACTTCGCGCGCCGCAAGCCCGTGATCCACCGTCAGGCGCCCGCGAAACGGCAGGGTTGTGCGCCTGCCGTCAGGCCCCAGAAGAACCAGCCTGTCGGAGCCTTGCACCCGTGAAAGGCGAATTCCCTCCAGATCAATCAGATCCGCTGGTACTTGAGGTCTGCCATGAGCCGCCAGCCAGACTGGTGAAGCAACCAGAACACGATGGCTTTCACCCAGAGCGCGCAGCTTCAGCGCGCTATCCGTCAAAGGACCCAGGCGGAGAGCAATATCAACACCTTCCTGCACCAAATCAATCCGCTCATCCGTCAGGCTGAATTCAATACGGATGCCGGGATGGCTGTCCTGAAAAGCAAAGATCAACTGGCTGATATGAAGAACCCCCAAGGCGGCCGTGCAGGATATCCGGATTGTGCCGGCCGTCGCCTGTTGCGTGTCCCGCATTTCCTGGCTCGCCTGCTCCACGAGGCATAGAATTTTCAGGCAGTGCTCATAATACCGCATGCCCTCATCGGTCAGTGCCACACGCCGTGTCGTACGGGTGAAGAGCGACACACCAAGCGCCTGTTCCAGTTCATGGAGATGCCGCGTGATGGTGGACTGACCATGTCCGAACTCCCGCGCAACGGCTGTCAGGTTTCCCCGTTCGGCAATGCGTACGAAGGTCCTCATCCGGTCGAGTGTGACGTCATATTGTTCCATAAAATGGCAGAGTCCTATTCATACCAGAGCTATAGAGGAACAATATCCGGTCGCCTATTCTGAGTGAGTTTCAATTCCCCTATCGAGCGAGAAAAGACTCATGAATGTTCTGATTGTCTTCGCCCATCCTGAGCGGCAATCGCTGAATGGTGCCCTGCTTGATGTAGCCCTCAGTGAACTACACGCTCAGGGACATCAGGTTCAGGTTTCCGACCTCTATGCCATGAACTGGAAAGCCACTGTCGATCGTGACGATTTTCCTGGACTCAAGCCAACTGACTGCCTGAAAGTCGCGGCAGAATCATCCAGGGAATTTGCAGCCCATACCCTCACGGACGACGTCAAAGCGGAGCAGGAAAAGCTGCTCTGGGCTGATACCGTGATCCTCCAGTTCCCGCTCTGGTGGTTCGCAATGCCTGCAATTCTCAAGGGATGGGTGGATCGCGTGTATGCCTGCGGCTTCGCATACGGGGTCGGCGAACACAGCGACAGTCGCTGGGGAGACCGTTATGGCGAAGGCGTCATGGCCGGAAAGCGCGCCATGCTCATCGTCACGACGGGCGGCTGGCAGGAGCACTATTCGGCGCGCGGAATCAACGGTCCGATCGAGGATTTACTATTCCCGATCCATCACGGCATTCTATTCTATCCGGGCTTTACGGTGCTACCGCCGTTCGTGGCCTATCGTGTTGATCGCACCGACGAAGCAAAATTCGCTGTCATGGCAGATGACCTTCGCGAACGGATCAGAACGCTAAACGATACGCCTCCTATCGCCTACCGGCAGCAGAACGAAGGCGATTATCAGATTCCCACCATGCAACTTCTGCCGGATCTCGAAGAACCGGGCGTCAAAGGCTTCGCTCTGCACCTTCAGAACAAAAAAGGCTGATTCCTCTCTCCGGGAGTGACTCTTCGAAACATTCGGTAAGCCTCCTTCCCCGAGTTCTGAAAAAGAAAAGCCCGCTTCTGCATTTATGCAGAAGCGGGCTTTTCAGAAAACATTGTTAAAAACGGATCAGCGAGGGCTGGAACGCGGACCACCACGACCGGGAGCACCGCCACGACCACCGCCCGGACGACCCCCACCACCTGAGGGCGGACCGGAACGGCGACGTCCGCCACCTCCGCCGCCGCCACGACCACCACCCAGAACAGGCGGCCGCTGCGTGGACAGGCGGGCGTCTTCAGAATGGAAGGGATGATCGGTCACGACAGGAATGGGCTTGCCGATCTTCTTCTCAATATCCCTAAGCCAGGCGCGCTGTTCGGCGTCACACAGCGAAACCGCGCAACCTTCACGGCCTGCACGCGCCGTACGGCCAATACGATGGACGTAAGATTCCGGAACGTTGGGCAGATCGTAATTGAAGACGTGGCTGACCTCGTCCACGTCAATGCCACGCGCAGCAATATCCGTGGCAACCAGCGCCTTGATCGCACCGCTCCGGAACCCTGCCATGGCACGCTCGCGGGCACCCTGGGACTTGTTGCCGTGGATGGCCTCCGCACGGATTCCATTCTTGTTCAGGAATTCGGCGACCTTGTTGGCTTCGTGCTTCATCAGCGTAAAGACCACGGCCCGGGCGACGCTCGGGCTTTCGAGCAGCATGAGAGCCGCATCTTTCTTGCTGTTCGAGTCAACGAACATCACAGCCTGATTGATGCGATCGACCGTGCTTGATTCAGGTGTGACCTGAACGGTTGCCGGATCCTTCAGAAGCGAATGCGCCAGATCGCTGATGGAGGGGGGCATGGTTGCCGAAAACAGCAGGGTCTGGCGCTGCTTGGGCAGCAGGGCCATGATGCGCTGAATATCGCGCACAAAGCCCATGTCCAGCATTCGGTCGGCTTCATCCAGCACGAGGATTTCAAGACTGGAGAGATCAATATACTTCTGCCCGATCAGATCGAGCAGACGTCCAGGTGCCGCGACGAGAACATCCACACCGCGGCGGGTCGCCTCGATCTGCCGTCCCTGCCCCACGCCACCGAACACGACAGCGTAGGAAAATTTCATGTGCCGCGCATAAGCGGCAAAGCTTTCACCAATCTGGGACGCCAGTTCACGCGTCGGCGCGAGAACCAGAGCCCGGACGCCCTTGGGCGGTGCAGGCCGACGGTTGGAGAAGATATGGTTCAGAATCGGGAGCGCGAATGCGGCGGTTTTACCAGTGCCGGTCTGCGCGAGCCCCAGAAGGTCACGGCCTTCCAGCAGGTAGGGAATAGCCCCGGCCTGAATCGGCGTGGGCGTGGTGTAACCCTCTTCTGCGAGAGCCTTCTGAATTGGCTCGGCAAGCTTGAGTTCGGCGAAACTGGTCATTGACCTCTCCCTATGAGACGGCAAGGTCATGCTCAGTCAACCGCACCGCTATACGTCCCGCCGGCCGACTGACCGCAGGCTTTTATTGCAAATCACTCCATGCCTGATTTGCTCGCAAAGCCAGCAGGATCACGAAGTCATCATCACATTTCAGAAAATGCCCCTGAAGTGCACTTGGGATGTAGGACAGCACTTGTCCCATTGCAAGGATACAGCAACGCCATTCTGTGAAAAACCATTGCTATTTCTTGAGTTTTGCCATCAGGCGAAGCTGTCGTATTGAACCACTGCATCAAGAGGCAAGATGCCGCCGCGGGGCCTTGGCGCAGATGCTTCACGTCCGAGCGCTACAAACATCACAATTTCATGATCAGACGGCAGGTTGATGATCTCCCCGACCCGATCAAAGTCAAACCCGTCCATCGGGCATGTCTGAAGACCATAGGCTGATGCCGCCATCATGAGTGCATAGGCGGCCAGACCACAGGACCGGAACCCTTCGTCGCGCTGCACCTGTTCCCGCCCTTCATAATAAGAGCGGATCATCCCGGCATATCCATCGCGCACGGCCTCCGGTGCGTCCTTCCAGTAGCGTGCGGGATCTTTCTCCCATGCCTTGATATCAGCGCACATGACGATCAGCGCGGAACACTCCTCGACCTGCGGCTGATCCCACGCGGCGGCGCGAATTCTGCGGCGCTGTTCCGCGTCCCGCACAACCAGAAAACGATAGTTCTGGATGTTGAATGCTGTCGGCGCACGGCGGGCCGCCTCCAGAATCGCTGTCAGATCGGCATCCGCAATCCGGTATTCCGGATCAAAATGCTTGGTCGCACGACGCGATGCGATGGCCTGAAGAATTTCGCTCATGGATCCTGAACTCCGCTCTCATGGTGAAAGACCCTGATCAGGCCCGGGACTTCAAACCCCTCCCTCAGCGAAAGGTTGCAAACGACGGTCCCGTGTCAGGGCTCCGCACGCCGGAGCAGGAACATGGCCTGCTCTCCGAACAGGTTGGCAAGCCTGATCGAACGACGCCAGGGCGCACGGGCCCCGTCTTCGTCAATCGCCAGCCACTGCTGAACGACATATCCCTCCTCTTCACAAAGCACGAGGAAATCCCGGATTGTGCAGGGGTGAATGTTCGGCGTCGAATACCAGGGCGTGCTCCAGACAGGAGTCATTGGCATCCGCCCTGTCGTCAAGAGCTGAAGCCGCAGTCGCCAATGTCCGAAATTTGGAAAAGATACAATGGCATAGCGGCCAATTCTGAGCATCTGTCGCAGGACTTCCCGCGGACGTTCGACGGCCTGAAGGGTTCTTTGCAGCACCACATAATCGAACGTGCCATCCGGATAATCCGCCAGATCGTGATCCGCATCGCCGTGCATGACAGGCAGGCCGTGCGCAACAGATTGGGTCACGTTCTGCATGTCGATCTCGATCCCCCGGGCATCGCACGAGCGCGTCCGGTACAGATAGTCGATCAGAGTGCCGTCTCCGCTTCCCACATCGAGAACGCGGGCGCGAGGCGCGATCATTTCGGCAATCAGACGCTGGTCAACACGCATCAGCCTTCTCCCGCCAGAAGGGCCGCATGTTCGGCAGCGCCATTGATGAAGCCCCGGATCGTCCGGTCAAAATCCGGCTCTTCCAACAGAAAGGCATCGTGCCCGCGATCGCTCTCGATTTCGACGAAAGAGACGTTCGCGCCCGCCCGGTTCAACGCCCGCACCAGAAGACGCGACTGGGATGTCGGGAACAGCCAGTCCGAACTGAAGGAGACGACACAGAAACGCGTCTGCGATTTCCGGAAGGGGTTGGCCAGATCCCCGTCATGTTCGGCAGCCAGATCAAAATAGTCCATCGCGCGCGTGATGGTCAGATAGGAATTGGCATCGAAGCGTCGCACAAACGACGAGCCCTGATGACGCAGATAGCTCTCGACCTCGAACATCTCGCCAAACAGGGACGGACTGCTGGAGGCAGGTACGGCTGTGGCTGCATCATGCCGGATCCGCCGCCCGAACTTCCGGCTGAGCGCCTCCTCCGACAGATAGGTGATATGCGCCATCATCCGCGCGACCCCCAGCCCGCGGGCAGGTATGGCGTCGAAATCCCTGTACTGCCCGTCATGCCAGTCCGGATCGGCAAAAATGGCCTGTCGGCTGACTTCATTGAACGCGATATTCTGGGCGGAGTGAAAAGGTGAAGTCGCAATCGGCATGGCGGCAAACACCCGGTCCGGAAAATCCGCAGCCCAGGTCAGAGCCTGCATTCCGCCCATTGACCCGCCAATAACGGCAAACAGACGGTCAATACCCAAGTGGTCGATCAGCCTGGCCTGAGCGGCCACGATGTCGTGCATGGTGATCGGCGGGAATGCACTGTCCCATGCCTTCCCCGTCTCTGCGCAGATCGATCGCGGCCCCGTCGTACCCATGCAGCCCCCAAGAACATTGGAGCACACAACGAAATACCGATCCGTATCAATCGGAAGACCTGGCCCCACCATGCGGTTCCACCAGCCGGGTTTGCCGGTCAGGGGATGCTGTTCCGCAAGGTACTGGTCACCTGTTAACGCATGACAGACCAGAATGGCGTTGTCGCGCGCCGGCGAAAGCGTTCCATACGTACAATAGGCGACCTCCAGAGGCGCCAGATGCACACCGCATTCCAGATCGAGACCGCCTTCAAGGCGCACGGTCCGATGCTCATGAACCGGACCATCCGCGATAATCGGTAACGCGCTGATGTCCATCGTTAACCTGCCTCTGATGTCACGACCGAAGGCCGCATTGCCTTGCTGGGCGCCACGGTATGACACCCCCGAGCCATGCGATCAAATTTCTTTTGGATTGACGATCAATTAACGGGTTGAATAAAGTTAAAAAAAAGTAAAAAAGTTATACATGATGAATGCGTTTTCACATTCTCCTGCCGAAGTTTCACGATCATCGTCTTTCCCGGTCGATGCGTCGCCTTTGCAGATCCTCGGGCATTCCGGGCTTTTTGACGCATTCTACTATCTGCAGACCAATCCTGATCTTGAGACGCTTGGAACCGAGGTTCTGCGCCATTATCACCAGCATGGCTGGCGCGAAGGCCGCAAACCCAATCCATTTTTCGATCCCCACTGGTATCTCAGCCAGAACCGCGACGTCATTGGCGATCCATTGCTGCATTACATCCTGCGGGGTGAGCGGGAAGGACGCCGCCCGATCGCATGGTTCGACCCGGTATGGTACGCCCGGACCTATCGTATTCCGGAAGGGATGCTCGCCCTCGCCCATTATCTGCTGAACCGCCACAACACATCGCTTCGGCCGATCCCGGAATTCGACCCCGAATTTTATCTGCGCTCCTATCCGGACGTCGCGAAAGCAGGGCTCGATGCGCTTGAACACTACATGGTCCAAGGGTTTCGTGAAGCACGCCGTCCTTTCGACGGGTTTGACCCCCTATATTACAGACGAAAACACCTGCGGCATGCTCCGGAAAGTAATCCGCTGCTGCATTATCTGGAGCATCGCGATCGACCGGATGTGCACCCCTGCAGCCCGGAAACTGAAGTATCGGTTTTTGGAGAAATCAGGCGCAGAACCAGACCAGGCCCTCTTTTTGAAAAGGCCCACCCCCTTCCCGCAAGCGCCATCCGCCGCGCGCGGGTTCTGGCCTATTATCTTCCGCAGTTTCACGCCATTCCGGAAAACGACGCCTGGTGGGGCGATGGGTTCACGGAATGGGCCAACCTGCCCCGTGGTGTTCCGCGTTTTGCGGATCACTATCAGCCCCGCATTCCACGGGATCTGGGCCACTATACCCTGAACTCGCCAGAAATCCTCGAACGGCAGGCCGCCATGGCCCATGCGGCTGGCATCGAAGGGTTCATTTTCTATTTCTACTGGTTCAACCGCCAACGTCTGCTTGAACAGCCGCTGGACATTCTCCTGGCCAACCCGCAGATCGACCTGCCATTCTGCCTGATGTGGGCCAATGAGAACTGGAGCCGTCGCTGGGACGGATCGGATGACGACCTGCTGATTGCGCAGGATTACTGCCCCAAGGATGACGAAGCGCTCATAGACTGCTTTGCCCGCTATCTGAGAGACCCGCGCTATATCCACTGCGACGGCCGACCGCTCATCATGATCTACCGTCCCGGCACGATCCCGGATGCTCCGGCCACAATCGTCAGATGGCGCACGATGTTCCGGAAACGACATGGTCTGAACCCGATTCTTGTCATGGGACAGGCGTTTGGAGATGAAAATCCCGATCTTTTCGGCCTGGACGGAGCTATCGAGTTCCCGCCCCACAAGGTGGTTTCAGGCTGCAACCTGATGAATGACGAACTCAAGCTGTTCGATAATGAATTCAGTGGTCAGGTCTATGATTACAGCGAAGTCGTAGACACAGCCCTGTCTCAGCCTAAAACGCCATTTCCACTTATCCGGACAGCGGCCCCGTCCTGGGACAACGATGCGCGTCGACAGGGGAAAGGTCTTGTCCTGCATGGATCAACACCTGAACTCTATGAACGCTGGCTCGGCGGCCTGATCGAACAGGCCCAGACGCGCACCTTCTTCGGAGACCCGGTGGTCTGCATCAATGCCTGGAACGAATGGGCCGAGGGAGCCTATCTGGAGCCGGACCAGCACTTCGGAAGCGCTTACCTCAACGCAACGGCCCGCGCCTGCACGGGTTCTGGTGGCAGTCAGTCGCGATCCAAACTTCTGCTGATTGGCCATGACGCATTTCCAGCCGGCGCACAGCGGTTGCTTCTGGAAACAGGTCGGACCCTGAAACACTGCTTTGGAGTTGAAATCCAGTTCCTCCTTCTGGACGACGGCGCCCTTCTGAACGACTACCGGAACGTTGCACCGACTGAAGTTCTCTCCGCAGAATCTGAAACAACTGCATCCCGTCTCAGTATGCTTCAAAAACAGGGATTTCAGTCAGCCATTCTTAACAGCGCGGCGTCTTCGGCTATGGCGCCTCACCTTGCACGGGTGGGTATCCATTTCCTGTTCCTGATTCATGAACTGCCGACCCTCCTTCGCAGCCGCCACCTTGATGCCCCTATGAAACAGGCCTGCGCCCTTGCACGGAACGTCATCGTCCCAGCCAGAAGTGTGGCCCGAAAACTTGACCTCGAAGCTGCAAAAAACCTCAAAATTCTGCCACAGGGCCTGTATTCTGCCACTCCACTTTCATTGCAGACACGACAGGTGATCCGCAAGCAGATGGGCTTTGGCGGGACAGATCCGATCGTGATCGGGGCAGGCTATGCCGATTTACGTAAGGGGTTCGACCTTTTTCTCCAACTCTGGCGCAAGCTGGGCGGCACAATCCACTGTGTCTGGCTGGGAGATATTGATCCGTCCCTGAAAGACAATCTTCACGTCGAACTCGAAAACGCCTGCTCCAGCGGAACATTCCACATGCCGGGCAGAATAGACAATGTTCCGGCCTGGTTAGCCGCCGCAGACGTCTTTGTTCTGTCGTCACGCGAAGACCCCTATCCTTCAGTCGTGCTCGAAGCATTGGCTTCAGGGCTTCCATGCGTTGCATTCGAAAACGCAGGAGGAATTCCGGATCTTCTCAAGAAACTCGACAACAATACAAACTTCTGCAACAGAACTGTTCCGTTCGCGGATGTATCTGCATTAGCCAAAGCCGCTAAAGAGCTTGCTATCTGGTCCATGAAAAGAACTGGAAAAGCGCGCCAAAAAATCGGGCGCTTTGCTCAGGACGCATTCAGCTTCAAACATTATGCTCAGGATATTCTCGGTCTGGCCATGCCGGAGATACCAAAAATCTCCGTAGTCATTCCTTCCCACAACTATGCCCGTTACATGAGCAGCCGGTTGTCTTCTATTTTTGCACAGACAGTGCCGGTTTTTGAAATTATCGTCCTTGATGACGCATCTCACGACAACAGCCTTGAAGTTGCGCGTCAGACTGCAAAAGACTGGAACAGGGACATTCTCTGCATTGAAAATACCATCGCTTCAGGATCAGTCTTCCGGCAATGGCACAAGGCTCTCAAACTCGCACAGGGCGACTGGATCTGGATCGCCGAAGCAGATGACTTCTGTGAACCAGATTTTCTTGAAAATATTCTGTACGCGATCAAAGATAATCCGTCCATCGTCATGGCATTCACCGACAGCCGTTCTGTAGACGAAGACGGCACTCCAATTTCTTCCTCTTATCGTCCCTACTACTCAGAAAGTGCAGGGTCCCTTCTGGAAAATAACAGTCATTTCACGGGCGAAGGGTTTGTAAGAGGATGTCTGTTCGAGCGCAATCTTGTACTCAATGTCAGTAGCGCTATTTTTCAAAAAAAACGTTTGTTAACTGCCATTAATTCCTGTCAGGAAGACTTGAAGACACTTCGTGTTGCCGGAGACTGGAGGGTTTATATTGAACTTCTGACACAGAAAAATGCAGAAGTCATATACATAGCAAAACCTCTTAATATCCACCGTAGACACGCTGAATCAGCAACTCATACCCTCAATCGACGAAATCATCTCGAAGAAATAACGTGTATACACACTCTTCTAGCCAATCGATTAGCTCTTTCCGATACTCATATAATACGTCAAAAATATTACCGTACCATACTGAAAAATCAATTTGGATTAGAAAGGAAAAAACCTGAAAAAAATATTCTTCTTTAATTTCTAAATTTTTATAATTATAGATTTACAAAATACATAAAATTTAGGGTAGTTATTAAAGATAACAGTTATTTAGTACATATATTAATATAAATTAACTTATAGAATAATTTACCTATTATCCACGACCCAGGTCACGTTGACAAAAGATCTATACGATCTGCCTGAGATCTGATTCACTTCCTGGCTGCGGGATAACGGGCAGAGAGAGCAGGCATGGCACGAGGCGATCTGACGGATCAGGAATGGGCGATGATTGGTCCG